>JACQUW010000291.1 GCA_016210115.1 Deltaproteobacteria bacterium
CTAAAATGTAACCCAAGGGGGTATCGTTGACTCATTTGGAATGTAACCCACAACTGGTTGATCAGATCAGCACCAAGGGAGGGTTACGTCGTCATGAGTCAGAAGTCCAAATGGGAATATCTCAAAGCCATCTACACCCGCCGTCAACCTATCCAAGTCCGATGGCTGCGGCATCTTCGAGTTTAACCCGACACGGCAGGCATTCGACGTCGTTGCCAGCTACAACCTCAGCGGCGAGTTTCTTAGGTCAATTCGAAGCACGACCGTCGATGTCAGCAAGACAACCATCGGAAAAGCTCGCGAAACAGGACAGCCGATTCAAATCCCTGATATGGCTGAGGCTTTTGGTCATCCCTATCGTGAGTTCGTACTAAAGACGCGATTCCGATCGGTGCTAACAGTTCCGATGGGAAGCGATGGCGTGACACGCGGAATCGTTCTGTTCCGGCGATCGCCGGGTCAGTTCGACGAGAGGGCGGTCAATCTCCTTACTGCGCTGGCCAGCCAGTCCAAGGTAGCGATCGAAAATGCGCGACTATTTAGCGAGATCGAGGACAAGAGCCGGCAGATCGAGGCGGCGAACCGGCACAAGTCGGAGTTTCTCGCCAACATGTCGCACGAACTGCGCACGCCCCTCAACGCGATCATCGGTTTCTCTGAGGTCCTGCTGGACCCCTCGCTGAAGGTTACGGAGGAAGAACAGTCGCAGTTCCTGACGGATGTCTTGAGCAGCGGCAAGCACCTACTCGGCCTGATCAACGAAATCCTTGATCTGGCGAAGATCGAGGCCGGAAGGATGGAGCTGCAAATCGAGCCCGCGCTGCTGAGCGACATTTTCGAGTCGGTGCAGAATACGATGCGGCCGCTGGCGGCGAAGAAAAGCATCAACCTTCATATTGAGGGCATTACTGTGCCTGAGCCATTTCCCATGGATGCTGCCCGAGTCAAGCAGGTGCTTTTGAACCTGGTAGGAAACGCGGTCAAGTTCACGCCCGAAGGCGGACGGGTCTGGGTGCGGGCCGGCTCTGACGACGGAGCTGTGCGCGTCGAAGTGGTTGACACAGGCCCAGGCATCCCGTCCGAGCAACACGATCAGATTTTTCTTGAATTCCAGCAGGTCAAACCGGGGAAGGGTGATGTCAAACCCGAGGGAACGGGTCTGGGTCTGGCTCTGGCAAAGAAGTTTGTCGAGATGCACGGTGGAAAAATTTGGGTGGACAGTGAAGTGGGGAAGGGTAGCAAGTTTTTCTTCACGATTCCGATCTCTTAATTTTGGATTTTCGATTGCCGATTTTGGATTAACTGAGAATTAAAACTCCGGATTCAGAGCAGAGTGAGTGCGGAAAATGAGGCGCTGGATTTAAATTGCGGATTTCCGACAATCTAAAATCCAAAATCTAAAATCGAAAATGGGTGCGCGCATGGCTGGTGAAAAAATACTGTTGGTTGAGGACAATCCGGTGAACCGGCGTCTGGCGGTATTCCTGCTGCGATCACAAGGCTATCAGGTGCTTGAGGCCGCCACGGCGCAGGAAGCGTTTGCAATTCTGGCCAGCGAGGGCCCGCATCTCATTGTGATGGATATTCAGCTTCCTGGAATGGATGGACTTGAAGCCACCAAGAAGCTTAAAGAGCAACCAGGTACCGCTCATATTCCGGTGCTGGCCGTGACTTCCTACGCCATGAAAGGGGATCGGGAGAAAGCGCTCGCTGCGGGGTGTGCTGGCTACATTACCAAGCCCATCGACAAGAACACATTCATCCAAGAAGTAGCTGCACTCCTGGGTAATAAGTCGAGGATTTAACGTTTCAAAAGTAAGATGGCGATCACCGGTGCACGCGTGCTCATCGTTGATGATGACCCTGCCTCCCGTCGGCTCCTGGAAGTAAGGCTTCGTCCGCTGGAATGCGACGTGGCCACAGCCGGCAACGGCGAGCAGGCTCTTACCGCCATCCGGAAGGACCTGCCGGATTTAGTGTTATTGGACCTCCAAATGCCCCGGGTGGGCGGGATTGAGGTGCTGCGCGCGCTACGCAAGGAAGGCATCAATCTTCCGATCATAGTCATCACCGCCCATGGCTCTATAGAGACCGCGGTTGAGGCCATGAAGGAAGGAGCCCATGACTTCATCACGAAGCCCGTTGACGCGAAGCATTTCGACATCGTGGTTCGTAAGGCGCTGGAGCGCGAGGGGCTAAAAAGGGAGCTGGGGCTTTTCTCTGAAGACGCGGACAAGCGCTATCGTCTGGTTATCGGCAAAAGCGAAAAGATTATGGAGGCAGTCGAGACGGCCAGGAAGGCGGCGACAAGCAAAGCCACGGTTCTGCTTCTTGGAGAAAGTGGCACGGGGAAAGAGGTCTTTGCGCGCGCGATTCACAACTGGAGCGAAAGAAAAATCCAGCCGTTCGTCGCCATCAACTGTGTGGGGTTATCCAAGGAACTTCTCGAGAGCGAGCTGTTCGGCCATGAAAAGGGTGCGTTCACGGGGGCGGATCAAGTCAAGAAGGGCAAGATGGAGTTGGCTAATGGTGGCACCGTATTTCTCGACGAAGTAGGCGATGTCTCTCAGGAACTCCAAACCAAGCTGCTGAGATTTCTTCAGGAGCGCGAATTTGATCGGGTCGGAGGGGTCAGACCGATCCATGTAGACGTAAGGATTATTGCAGCAACAAATCGCGATCTCGAAGTTTCCGTTCGAGAGGGACGATTTCGCGAAGACCTCTTCCACCGGCTCAATGTCATCCCGATTAACCTTCCATGCTTGCGGGAGAGAAAAGAAGACATCCTAGCCCTGTCGCAACACTTCCTGCATCGTTATGCTTTGGAATCCAAGAAAAATATTGTTGGGATCACCAAAGATGCTCTGGAAAAACTGGCCGCATACCACTGGCCGGGAAATGTGCGCGAGCTCGCGAACGTGATTGAGCGCGCGGTGGTGCTTGGCAATGGTCAAGAAGTCACACTGGGAGACTTGCCCCGACGCATCGTCGCTTTGGAACAGCGAACCGAATCAGGAAAGGTCTCCTATCGCGCCGCCATGGAAGCTGCGCGTCGCGACCTCGTCACCCGGGCGCTCGCAGAGTCGCGGGGAAATCGCGCGGCGGCCGCCAGGATGCTCGGCCTCCACGAGAAGTATTTTCTAAGACTTCTTAAATCGCTGGGAATCGCCGAATAGAATCGCCCGCTCGTCGACACACGCCGATGCTGTCCTTCTCCGCTTCAGGCGCAAACCCCCGACTCAGCGGCCTTTATAGAGCTTATCTATAAAGCCCTCGCGAGCCAGCCGGTCCAGAATGGAATTATCCGCGAAGGTCTCTACAGGAACTCCTTTCTTTCCCATGAATTCCAGAATCGTTAGAACCGCCTCCGGGTCCACTCTGGGTGCCCGCACCAGATACGTAAGGCCATCCTTATGTATTTGCTCGGCCCGCTTCGGGTCAACTAAACGGGAATATTTGGCGACTGTTTTGAGTGCCGTCTCCCTTTGATGATGCAGGGCTGCCACACCTTCGATGTAGGCCCGCACCATCCGCTCCACCACATCCGGATTTCTGTGGTAATAATCACGCGAGACGACTATCATATTCATCGAGTACGCAATCGCCAAGTCGACCAGTCTCACCAGCACCTTGGCCGGCACGAGCGCATCCACGCGGAGTTCTGCGGTTACGGCCCCCGCAATGACGCGCTGCTGGAAGGCGGCTCCCACCTCAGGAATCCCTCCCAACTGTCGAACTGTGACGGCGCCCTCCAACCCATTTTTTCTAAGCAAGATTCTGGTCAGATTATCCGTGACGGAACCGAATCGCGTAACTCCCAGGCTCTTTCCTCGTAAATCCTCAATGCGGTTGATCTCCGGCTGAACGTAGAGCCGATGATAAGGGCGGTTCGCCACTTCTGCTACGCCCACTATAGGAGCGCCGTTTAAAACCGCGTTAATCACCGCGTTACTGGCCCCGATTCCTCCATGGAGATCTCCGCCTAGTAACGCCTGCACCACAACCGGTCCGGATGCGATATAAATGAGGTTTGCCTGGAGCCCATATCTTTCGAACGCGCCGATCTCTTTTGCCATCCACGCTCCTAGCGCCATCGCGCCAACGGTGGAATAGCCGAAAGTAATTTTTCTCGGTTCCGCCGCCGACGCATAGGAGAAAAGAAATAGGAACACGAAACTGATACGCAGCCCGCGCCGAAAAACTGCCCACGCGTTATTCACGGTTCCCTCCTTCTATCACCAACTCTGCCAGGCGTTACAGAAAGACTTTCTGCCTGCGATTTTATGCCGGCTTTCGCTCACGACGGCCAAACCACTGCCACGGCGTACTGACCAAGCGGTATGTGCCTGGGAACTGCTGCGCCGCCAGATACCGCAACGGCTCTTCCGTCGAACCGTTCACGGTGAGATGCCAGATGTAGGCCGGGATGTGCACGAAATCTCCCGCCTTCACTTCGATACGCTCCTCGCCGACGAGCTCATGACCATGGCCGCTGATGTAGTACTTAACCGCGTCTCCGTGGAAATGCCCCTTATCGTCGCCGGCTCGGCCGCCCGGGGCGAGTGCAACCATGAAAAGGTGGAAGGCATAGATGTCGAACCCGTACTCCGGGCCAATGATCATGTGCGACCGACCAGGCGTCCACTCCATGAGCGGAGCCTTTTCAGAGGGGACGTGGAGCCGCTTCTCCCCACGGCGCCGCTGAACCTCCTGGAGCACCTGCCCCCATTCCATCTGGGCCTTCATGTACACGCGGTGCAATTCTCTAGGGTCAAGCCGCTGGAGCTCCTGATCGGTAAGGTCTTTCGCCCAGGGCACTTCCGGCGCCGGCCCGCCGCGATCGATTGAAGGCGCCGGCCTCTGCCGGAACGTGCCGGGGATCTGCTGCCAGGCGAGGAATCGTAGTGGCTCGTTGTTCGGGTTCTCCATCCGGTGCCACGTATTCGCAGGGATATGAATAAAATCGCCCGCCTTCACCTCAATCCGCTGGTCGCCAATGACATCAACGCCACGGCCCGAAAGGTAATATTTTACCGTATCGCCCTCGATCTGGTCCTGGCGCTCTGTCCTTGCCGCGATGCCATCGGTAAAAACGTAAAAGGCATAGATGTCGAACCCAAGCTCCGGCGCTATGATAAGGCGCTTGCTCAGATCGCCACCTCCGAGGCGCGATTCCTCGGCCGGCACGTAGAGCCGCTTCTGATTCCTGCGGCGCTGGACCTCCAGGGCCACCCTCCCGAAGTGCCACTGGAGCTCCCGATTCAGCTCATCGACCGCAGCAGACTCAAGTTTTGGCAGCGTCTGGGCGTTCAACTGTCCCGCGGTTATCGCCATATATACCTCCTCGTACGCTATACTGTTTTTTTCCTTCTGCCTCGGAAAGTAGTTACTTACAGGATTTCACCGATTCTGTCATACATAAGAAGCTCCGCTCACGTTCAGGCCGCGGGTTCCCGAAGAACAAGCGGATCCATATTGCGGAGAGAACATTGACCTCGCGGCTTTTTCTCGATTAAGATTCCTCTGTCGGTGACGAAATCACTAAAGACAACCCCGCTTCCGCTCTCTGGTCATCGAGAGCCTTGACGAGATCCTGGCTTTTCAAAGGAATCGTAAAGTCACAGAAACTTGCCGTGCCTCCATGGATCGCGCCCAAGCTTGTCAACTCGAACTCGACCCGCATATTTCCAGCGACACGGTCGGTTACATGCACGTGAGGATCAATCATTCCCGGCAGAACAAAGAGACCGCCCGCTTCGATGACGCGGGCACCATCGGCCGATAACTGCCCCGGCTTTGCCAGCGCGCAAATCTTCTCCCCTACGATAGCGATATCGGCGGATTGAGCAGGAACGCTTGAGGCAGGGTCAACGACCTGGCCGTTACGTATCAAAACATCGCAATCCATAGCAAACTCCTAAATCACGTGCTGCGAGATCCTGTTGACTGAAATCGTTCCAGGCAATACTTTTCACGCCTGGTCGTTCAATTGAAACGCAGGGTGCTCGCTAGTCTGTCCTCACCCGGTCAACTATTCTCACCTGAAACGGAATATTTCTTGGTACTGTACGAGCCGTTTTTTATACACCGGCCCCAACGTATCATCTCTGACCACCAGGTATTTCGGATGATCCAGTCGCTCATATTTCGACTTCATCCCTTTCCTAACCGAGCCGCGTCCCAGATCCCGAGCCATGATCGTCTGAGCTTCTTCGGATATCATCCAATCGGCAAAGAGGATCCCCGCGTGGGGATGCGGCGCTCGCTTGGCCAGGAGTAAAGGCCGGGGCTTGCTGATCACCGGGTCGAAGAGAACAAAGTCTATCGGTGCCCCTTGGGCTGCCATCTCCGCGATGCGATAGCCGTAAAGTAACGGTGAGAGGCTGTATTCTCCGGCGGCTATGAGTTGGGCTTCAAGAGTGTGTCCGGTGCGCATGTCGGGGTTCAGGGCGGCAAGCCGCTTCATGTATGCAACACCTTTCTCCTCTCCCCAGTATTCGAGGAGGGTGTTAAACCAGTCGGCATCTTGGGTATCCAAGACTATCCGCCCCTTCCATCTGGGATGAAGCAGGTCTTCATAGTTTCTTGGGACTTCTTCTTTGCGGACCTGTCTGGTATTGTAGGCAGTCACAACGACAATGTGGTAACTTCCGGCCCATAATCCTTCCCCGTCCAGCATCTCGTCTCTCACCGCGTTTCGATTGGGCGATAGATACTTTTCCACGAGTCCCGCCTTTATCAATTCATAGGCTGCTCCCGGGACTTGATCAATGATGTCCACGTCATGCTTCCCCGCCCGTGCTTCCGCCAGAATTTTGCTCAAAAGCGTAGTCGATCCAGCCCGGTAGTCCCGGATGGAAAGAAACGGGTAACGCTGGTGAAATCCAGCAAGAACACGTTTGACATGATCGACAGACATAGTCCCATAAAAGACAAATGCTCCTTCCCTTCTGGCCCCTGCCTCTAACATGGCCTGCCGTTCAGCGGGAGGGATATCACGCAGCCGCGCGACCACATCTGCGGTGGTGGCGCACAGACCTGTTTCCGTGCCCAGCCCAACAAGCATCCAGATCTGAAGGAGGCAAACTAATCGAACGCGTCTCAGAATGGCACGACTCATATTGCACCTCCTATTTTTCATGGTTACTGCTACCTGAGACCAGCATTTCCGGGTTATGCAAAAGAAGGGACAGAACGAGAGAACAACCGCTGCTGGTTTATGGTTCACGGCGCAACCTCCCGTTTTTCGAGGCCAGTCGCAAAGATATCGGCGATGAGTCAGTAAGTTAGCCTTTGTGCAGAGCTCCCGTCAAGAAAAAAATGAGCGGCCTGCGCGTGCCGACGGTGCAGAGAATCCAGCCGCATCGTGTCTTGACTTGCCTCATTGGGTGCGCGCGGCTGTTGTCAGAACCGGAAAAATATTTACAAAGAACTCAATTTCATACCTTGACTTTTCTATCAACCTCGTCTTATGCGCAGCCGCGATAATAGCCCAGAATCCCAGTTTCACCGTAGCAAATAGGGCGGAGCAGTAGGAGCAAATATCGCAGGTCGACGGCGGCTCAGAGTTGGCTGCGCTTCTCGGCTGCCGCCTCAAAGGCTTGCCATCACTCGGGAGGAAAGCCATGAACAAACTCTTTAAGCGCGCATGGATCGCCGTCGGCTTCACGGTGCTGCTCGCGGTTTCTCCCGCGGCAGCCCAAACCCCGGTGACCCAGTGCGGCACCACGATCTCTACCGCCGGTCAGTACCAGCTCGTCGGAGACCTCGTCTGCGCCGCAGATGGAGTGATCATTAGCGCGGACAACGTCGACTTAGATCTGAACGGCTACACCGTTTCAATCGCCTTCAATCTGGGCGGACCTTATGCAGGAATTCGGATCGCACCGCCCTCCCCGCAATGGGCTCGGCATTGTTATCAGGAGCGGCAACGGAAATTTCGTAGGGAGCAACGTCGCCAAATTGAATGATGTCTATGACTTGTATGATGTGTCGAACGGCGGGTGTGCGAGCAACACCTGGCTGGGGAACACGTTCAAGACGGCCAATTTAGCCTGTATTCAGTAGCCCTTCATGTTTTCGCAATTGCGAAAAGATGGCAAGTATCGTTGCAGAGAGAGTCGATATTACTAATCGGTTGGGCAGAACACTTTCCCGAACTTCTTTTTTATAGTTTTTCCGATGCTAGACTGAAAGAAAGCTATCTCGGTTCTGTCGCATGATGAGGGTGCGGCGGCCCGGGAATGCTTGAATGAGCATGCGGTCTGGAAAAAAGCGTAGCGCGGGGGCGGCAAGATCACTGCCGCGGTCTTCTGATACGAACCGGCTTCTGTTTGCCAGATTTCTGGCCGATCTGCTGGACCAGCGGTTCACGATCCCTGGCACGTCCATACGAATCGGGCTGGATCCTATCTTGGGACTGATTCCTGGGATCGGCGATGCCCTCGCGAATATCGCAGGCTCCGCGATTCTCATTATCGCAGCTCAACTGAATCTTCCAAAGGTCGTACTGATTCGCATGGGGCTGAACGTTGCCTGCAATGCACTGTTCGGCGCCATTCCCGTCTTCGGCGACGTTTTCTCCATCTGGTTTAGGAGTAACGCCAAAAACGCCGAGCTGCTCGAGCGCTATGCCGGAAACGAAGCCCGGCGCGCCGGCCTGAGCGAGTGGCTCTTCGTGGCGGGGATTATTTCGGCCGTTGTGTTGATCGTGTTGGGAATTATCGT
Organism: Deltaproteobacteria bacterium; assembly: GCA_016210115.1. Taxonomy (GTDB): domain Bacteria; phylum Desulfobacterota; class Binatia; order UBA9968; family UBA9968; genus JACQUW01. Next base: position 8,728 of record JACQUW010000291.1, read on the forward strand.
AGGAATCGTCTGGCTGATACGATGGCTAGACCGGGCTTTGTAACTAAACAACCTTCTGATTCCGCTTCCAAAGCCATTCAGCGCCAGTGAAGTTGGAAACTCGCGAGGGCCTCCGTTACCTGCACAGCCAGTTGCTTTGGCGCGAGCACCCGGGTTCCGCCGGCGGTCGTGAGTCCGTGCTGGAGTAGAGTTCCGCCTTGAAAACCTCACTGAAAAGTAATCGGCGCTTCCCCAGATCGGTTTCCGGGTATGTCAGCTAGATCTAAAAGTCCGATTCTTTTAGCCTCAGTGAGACTTGCCATGTTTTCGCAATTGCGAAAACCTCAAGCATCGCTGCCGTGGAAGAGGTGAGCTACCGGCAGTCGCAGCCAAGATGGCCGGCCTTTCTATTTTGTAGGTTATTGAATTCAATCGGCTGCGCGTTAACCTATAGTAGTTCCCGAACAGAGTTGTTCCCGTGAAAGGACTGGACCATGGCTAAATGGTTTTTGGAGCCGGGGCATACGGCGGCGGAGTTCAGTGTGCGTCACATGATGGTGACCTACGTTCGTGGTCATTTCAAGAACGTTCACGGCACACTTTCCTTCGATCCAGATCATCCGAGCGCTGCTTCGGTGGAAGTCGTGATTGACGCGAGCGGGCTCTGGACCGGGGAGGCGGACCGCGACGCTCATCTTAAGAGCGCGGACTTTCTCGATGTGGAGAAACATCCCGACATCGCCTTCAAAGGGAATCAGGTGGAGCTAACGGGCGCGAGTGACGCGGTTCTCACCGGCGAGATGACAATTCGGGGCGTGACGCGCACCGTGCCCCTACGCGTTCAATATCTGGGTCAGTGGCAAACTCCATGGTGGGAAGGCGGGATCGATAAGGGGCCAAAGACCAGGGCCGGCTTTATCGGCACTACGTCCATCAACCGGCACGATTTCGGCATCAGTTGGAACGCCTCGTTGGATAATGGAGGCGTTGTCGTCGGCAACACGGTCGAGATCACGATCGATGCCGAAGCGATTCTACAGGAGCCGTGAGAAGATGAGCAAGGTAAATGTCCGATACATCGTCAGCGACATCGACGCGGCGATTCCCTTTTACATCGACAAAGAGCTCCGATCTTCAGTTCCCCTCTTTCCAAAAGAGGGGCAAGGGGAGATTTGACTAGATTTAATTCAGATACCCGCTGCCGCCGCCTTCGGCTTCCGCCAGCGCGAGATTGTGACGGACCGCGTTTAAATGCGGATGGATTTCCAGCGCGCGGCGAAAGCAGATTGCCGCTTCGCGAAACTCGCCCAGCGAAATATGGCAGAGGCCCTGGCCGGACGCTGCTCCGAAGTGATGGGGATTGCGCGCCAGTGTTTCCTGGCAGTCGGAAATCGAGCCGCTAAAGTCCCGGCGCATGTAGCGCACGGTCGCGCGCTTGTTCCAGCCTTCGGCGAAACCCGGTTGCCTTTGGATCACACCAGTGAAGAACTCTTCCGACTCTTCGAGCCGGCGATTCTGCATCGCGTCGACGCCGGCACGAAACAATCGGTCGGTTTCAGGATCGCCCGAGCGACACCATTCGCGCCAGAGAATCGCCTCGGCCGTTGCCGCAAGCTCCGGATCGTCGGCTTTCAAAGCATCGAGCGCTTCTTTTTCAGTTGTCGGATACATCATTAATTAACTGATGAGCAGTCGGCTGAATTCACTGATCATTTTAACTGACAAACGACGACTAGCAAGGGTCAACATTTCTGAATCACGAATGTTCTCCATCCTGCTCCTGTTGGATCGGCGGAGCGCTCAGTTCCTGGCGGCACCCTATCTGCTCGTCGGGTGATAGAGGCAGCCCGCGAGCGAGGGTTTGGTGTATTACTGCTCCAGTCAAGGCTACCGTATCCAGTCAAGGCTATCGTATCTGAGGCGGTCATCATCCTGGACCAGCGTGGAAGTATCTTGGATGAGAGAAGGTAAAGGACAACGGTGTGGGATTCGACATGCGCTATGCCGATAAGCTTTTTTCATTCTTTCAACGCCTTCATCGCAGCGAGGAGTTCGAGGGGACGGTAGTCGGTCTCGCGAATGTCCGACGGATCATCGCCCGGCATGGCGGGAGAACTTGGGCCGTTAGCACGGCTCTCGCCTGCAAATGTCTATGTTGTCCAACAACCGCTGACGCTTGCATGTTTGCTCAATTGCGCAAATCTGCACATATCTCATTTCCCGGCCTGCCTTGTCGCCTAAAGCATCATTCAAATCGTCTGTCGGTTACTAACACACGAAAATGGTTCGGGAAACGATTGTGGTTGCGTGAAGAGAGGGTCTTTAGCTTGGGTAAGGGTGAAAAAGCTGAGAAAGCCCACAGCGATGACTTTGTGCCAAAGATGCAGAAAAGCCGACGGAGGTGTGATCGCGGCAGGCCAGGCAGACTCTTTTGCTTTTCCACTCCAGGCTCTGCATCATTTTGAGTTTAAAGCTCAGCTCTGCGACGGCGTTAGGAAGACAGCGAAAAACATTTCAGAATGGCTTTTGCTCCCGGGTCCTGTTCACATCTTGACTCCTCACTCCGGGCTTGAGTTGTTGAACCCGTCCTCTCTTGGTCTATATTCATTCTTATGAAACATATCGTCGATCCCGAAGGCCGGCGCCTATCAATCAAGTTGGATTCAACTTCGAATGGGGAATTCGCACCCGTTCCGCTCTCGACTAGCAACCGCGTCGCCAACCGCCTGGCGCATGAGGCGGCGACCGACAACGCGAAGCGCCTGGACGTTAGCCGTCGCGATTTCCTGATTTCGGCTTGCGGCGGGCGAGCACGCTGGCCGCGCTCAATGCGGCCTACGCCGCAGTCGGGAAGCTCGGCGGCTTTTTCGAGCTCGAGGCGGAAAGCCGCGCTCGAGCCACGGCTCGCGCCGGGATTCCGAGCCGCTCACGATTCAGGCGGCGGATGCGGTGCGCCGGATCGTGGGGCTGCTGAGGATACAGGATATTAACTCCTACCGATTTTTAGCAGGGCACATCCGGGGAGCCGTTTATTTGCACGACGGGAATCTCAGGAAATGACGCAGAATAGTTCGTTCCGAGCGTTGGGTCTCGGGTTTCGAGTAAATGGGCAGCTCCGGTCTTGGCTGCTCAGGGAAATCGGCTACACTAAGAAGGTGAAGCGGTGATCATCGATGCTAGAAAACCTTAAGCGAAGCTGGCGGCGTTTTAAAGCGGGCTCCCCTGGTCACCGTTTTCAGGAACAGTTCAGCCGCCGCCGAGCGTCCAGGCGCAGTCATATTCAAAAGGTCCTTTTTATCGGCAGCGGCATGTTGCTTATCGCAGTCGGCCTGTTTTTCCTTTTTATCCCTGGACCCGGCCTACTCATTCTTTTGCTGGGAGCAAGCTTGATCGCGCAGGAGTCCTTGCTGGTCGCTCGGGCGCTGGATTGGACCGAGATCCGCTTGCGAAAGCTGCTCATCTGGAGCTTGCGCGCGTGGCGTCGCTCCTCGCCCGCGCTAAAAATCCTGCTGGTTGTTCTGGCTCTGGTTGTGGTGGGAGCCATGGGCTTTGGCGCATTTAAGTTTTTGCTTGCCAGGAATGGCTTTGGCCCGACCTAAAAATATCCCTTTTTCAGTTGCTTATTATTTCTTTGCTCTTGCGACGAGGCCGCGATAAAAATCCGTTTTCTCCAAGCGCCGGACCGGAGCATCATCCATTGCGTCTTCCGATCTTAGCCCTTTCATTTTGGGATTCGTGGTGGAAAGCAGCCGATGCATGGTTTGTAATCCCTTCAGATTAGGCCGGATCTCAAAGCTATAGATCCACTGCAGCATTTCATACCCGCTCTCCGCCTCCTGGACGTTTGTCAGTCTGAGGTTTTTCATTAACGACTTGAGCACATCCTGCTTGTGAACAGGACTCTGAATAAAGGCTACGGATTCCAACATCGCTCTCAGGAGCGAATCCACGATCTGAGGTTGGTTCTGAAGGTAGGAGCGGCGCGCGGCAAGCGCGAGTCCCTGGTAGGGAATCGGGGCTTTGCCCAAATCCAGCAGGACTCGAAAGCCTTTTTCCTGCATCATGCGACTGAAAGCATAGGTTAACCATGCGGCGTCGATTAATCCCGCCGACAAGGACTGCACTTGAATACTGGGGTCTCCGACAACTCTGATGAGGATTTTGTCTCGCGCCGCGTCCAAACCCAAATGCTCCAGTGCCAACATCGAGTGGGACCAGACCCCACCCCCAATGCTCTGCACGCCAACAGTCTTCCCTCTGAGGTCTTCAGGTTTCCGGATGCCCGGAGCCACGACAAAGTCGCCGTCGACCCGATTGACGATGCCGGCAAAGAAAACCACATCGAGCCCTCCTGCGGCGGCGCTCAAGACGGATCCAGGGATGGTATAGGCCACCTGAATATCGCCCGACGCCAAAGCCGACATCGTCAACGGCCCGCTGCGAATATTTACGATTTCAACTTCGACCCCGTGCTTGCGGAAAATGCCGCGCTCGACACCAATCCACAATGCCACCACCTTCTCATTAAAAGCGCCATGAGCTATGCGCACCCGCGGCGGCTCGGCTGTTTGCGAATGAGACCCGGACAAGAGCAAAAACGGAATGAAAAAAATCATGAGCCATACACTGGCACGGAAACACATCTCCATTTCCTCCTTCGGATGAGTTTAAGCCCGGGTTTCCCCATTAGTGACGCCTGAGGGGCGAGCCTTTTCGGTCGAGAGCAATAGACCTTTGCCTCGATGCGGACTTCATGCTTCCGATCTGCAGCGAACACAAGTGGCGCGATGAGACACATAGCCGAGCACCAAAGACGTCATCGAAGTTGCACGTTCCTGTGCTCTCTCTCTTCAAGGCTCACCCCTCAGGCTACGGCGTGTCATAACCTACCCTCGGTATGGATAATCCGGGCTATCGTCTGAGCCAGCCGAGTTTTTCAAGCGCATCGCGGATCAGCCTGATCTCGGCTTCGGGGATCGGCACCTGGGGCGGCCGCACGATCAGATTGTCGAGCAGCCCCGTAAAATATGCGGCGACCTTGTAGCGGCTGTGCTTGTAAACGTTCGGCGCTTTGTAAATGGCGGCTTCAAGCGCGTAATTGATTTCGTGGAGCTTACGGGCTTTCTCGAGATCGCCGGCTTTGACGGCGTTGAAAAGATCGATGCAGAATTCCGGGGCGAAGTTTGCAAAGCCGGTCAAGGCGCCATCGGCCCCTGTGAGGAAGTGCTGAAAAAGAGACGACGTGGCGAGCACCGATATGTGTCGGGGCAGCGCGCGCATTCCTCGAAGGACCTGCTCGTAGCGGCGGATATTGGCGCCGCTGGCGACTTTGATCGCTATGACCGAATCGACTTCCCTGGCGATCCGTACGGCCGTCTCCGGCGTATAGCCGGACGGTGTAGACGCCGGATAGTGAAAGATCGTGATCGGGATTTCGACCGCTTTGGCGATATCGTGAAAATATTGCACGGCGAACTCCGGATTTGTCGCGGCGCTCCAGTCGTAGACGTGGGGCGGCGTGAGCATGACCGCCGCGGCGCCGGCCCTCTTTGCGTCCCGGATCTGTTCGATCGCCTCGCGGGTCGAGAGCGCTTCGATCCCGGCAACCACCGGCGTCCGATTGTCCTCTTCACGGATGATCTCGATACAGCGGACGCGTTCGTCGCGCGTCAGCGTCGCCCCTTCTCCCGCGCCGGCATTGCAAACGTAGGCGTTGATTCCTCCTGATTTTGCCAGATATCGAATCAGACGGCGCAAGACTGCTTGGTCCAAATCGTAGTTCTCCTTGAACGGCGTAATGTTTGCGCAGAGAATGCCTGCGAGTTTGAGATTCATTCCCACCCTCCAAATCGCCGGTCAGCCGAGCTCAAGTCTCGAACGTTGGCGCCACCAAATCAGGTCTGCAGTAAACGGATTTCGCCAGCCACGTATAGCAAACGCAGTTCTTTTTGCATAGTTCCGGAGAGCGGTTGCGATGTTGAAGTTCGTTTTGCCAGACGCCGGGCTGGGACTGAAATCTCCCCCTGCCCCTCTTTTTTAAAAGAGGGAACCGAAAAACCGGCCGTATCGCAACTGGGCGAGGACCCGATGAGGTTCGAGGTGGAAGCAGTTACGTCGGCTCTTATTTCCTCGAGACGAATGGATTGCCTCTGATGTAGAACCGCAACGGCTTTCGGGCCCACGCGCCGGCGTAATCGACGCCGATCCGGGGCCGGGCAACGATTTTGAACTCCCCATCCGAGGCTGACGCGCCTCCGTTTCTGCAAACCGTCTCGGGCGCGGCGATAAAAAAATCGTCGCTTTGCAGATCGTGACCGTTGAGTCGCCGGTCAATCCCCAGAGCCTTGCACAGGAGTCCCGGCCCGCTGGTTTTTCCCGTAAGATTGCAAACCGGCTCGAGAGCTCGCAGCAGGACCGCCGAGGCATGCCCTTCTTTTTCCGTAACGACGTTCATGCAGAAATGCATGCCGTAAATCATGTAGACATAGGCGTGACCGGAAGGGCCGAACATCACCTCGTTTCGCGCCGTCCGGCCCCGGGCGGAATGGGCTGCCAGATCATGGGGGCCAAGGTATGCCTCCACTTCGACAATCTTCCCGACTCGCTCGATTCCGTTGTCTCTCCGAACCACGTATTTTCCCAGGAGGTCCTTGGCGACGCTGGTGGCATCGCGATCATAAAAGTCTCGCTTCAATTTCCGCATGGGAACAGCCGGCCAAAAGATTCATCTGCCACGGTTCATACCAGCCGAAGACCCGGTATGTTGACGAATGCGCTCATTTCGTGGGGATTGGTTACGGGTTGTGCTTTGCAGACATAATTCGGGCCGAGTTGATCGATACGGCTTACGCCGAGAAGCCCCATAGAATTGATGATCTCTTCTTCCAAGAGCTCTAACACACGGACCAGGCCCGCTTGCCCGCCTGCCCCGAGACCCCAACCCTGGAGTTTGCCTATGGCCACCGCTTTGGCTCCGAGAGCCAGAGCTTTGAGGACATCAGTTCCGCGGAGGATGCTTCCATCCAGCAGGATCTCGGCTTTGCCGCCGGCGGCTTCGACAATTTCGGGAAGCGCCTCGATGGTTCCCCGGCTATGGTCCAACTGGCGCCCGCCATGATTGGAAACATAGATCACGTCGACTCCATGCTTGACGGCAACGTTGGCGTCTTCAGCCGTGGCAATCCCTTTCAAAATCAGAGGCAGACCAGCGATTTTCTTAATCTCAGCGATCATTTTCCAGGTGAGCGCCGCCTGGTAATATCGGTCGGTTTCCACCCTTTTGCTGGGAGGAAGCCAGCGGCGCTCCCGACGGCTATAATAGGCGGTGTCCACGGTCAGACAGAGCGCCGCGTAACCGGCCTCTTTGACTCGCTGCAGGGTTTCCTCTATCCATTTGAGGTCGCCGCGCACGTACAGTTGAAACATTTTCGGACTTTTAGTGCTGGCCGCGATCTCCTCGAAGCTCGGTTGCGTTACGGAGCTGACGAAATTAATGGTCCCAAACTCCTCCGCGGCGCGCGAAACGGTCACGCCTCCTCCCGGCGTGATCGCCTGGAGAGAACCGATAGGCGCGAGCATTACCGGGATTCGAAGTTTGTGCCCGAGGACCGTCGTCGAAGTGTCGATTTTCGACACGTCGACTAAAACCCGCGGGCGAAAAGCGATACTGTCAAAACCGAGCCTGTTGCGCCGCATGGTCGTCTCAGATTCCGAGCCGCCGCTTAAATAATCCCAGACATCCTGATTGAGATTCCGCCGCGCGGCCATGATGATTTCCTGATTGGTCACAAAGTCGAGACTCATCGTAAACTCTCCTTTTGTTGCCGTGCCTCTGTTATTTTCGGGTCAGATCACGCCCTTCGCTTTCAGCTCGGCTAGTTTCTTTTCGTCACAGCCCATGGATTTTAAAATCTCGAAATTGTGCTCGCCGAGACCGGGGGGAGGAAGCGGCTGGGCTACCGGCGTTTTGCTGTATTCTACCGGAAATCGCACGGTTCGAATGGGAGGCTGATTTTCTCGCGGGATCTGAATTTCCAGCCCCATGTGTCTGATGTGAGGATCTTCGAACAGCTCAGCCATATCGTATACCGGCGTGTGGGGCACGTCTTCGGCTTCCAGTCTAGCAAGCCAATAGGAGCGCGGTTTTGCTTTCATGATCTCGCCCAGCACTCGTTGTAGCTCCTCATAATGACGCCGACGGTCGGCCCGAGTCTTAAAGCGCGGGTCATCAACGAGGTCCGGACGCTCCATGGCTTTGCACAGCCCTTCCCAGAACTTCGGCGGTGACGAGAGATGGATAGCGATCAGGCGGCCGTCGGAGCAGGCGCAGGCATAGGTCTGAGAGGCCCTGGGGCGGCTCGTGGGCCCGGGGATTTCACCTGTCGCCAGGTATTCAGTTGCGGGATTATTAAGAAACGCAAGCGTCGCGCCCACCATGGAGGTTGTCACATACTGACCCCGGCCGGTTTGTGCGCGGGCGCAGAGCGCTCCCAGTATTGCCATAGCCGCAAAAAGGCCGCCCAGGCAATCGGAGTAGGCGGGGCCGATCGGGCGGGGGTTTTCTCGATCCATTAACAGGCTCAACATGCCCCCGAGGCCCTGGCCCACGGTGTCGTAAGCGGGCCTATGCGCGTACGGGCCGGTCGCGCCCATTCCGGTGATCGAGCAGTAAATAAGCCTTTCGTTCAGTGGGCGAAGAGCCTCATAGTCGATTCCCATTTTCTTCGTCACGCCGGGCCGGTAATTCTCCAGGACCACGTCGGCGGTCGCGCAAAGCTGGTAGAAGATCTCCCGGCCCTCGGGCGCCTTGAGATTTAACGTGACGCTTTTTTTGCCCCTGTTGTAAGACCAGAAAGTCGGCGTGTCTCCTCCCAGGTCCCAGGCGCGGAAGGGATCGCCTCCTTCCGGGTTTTCGACCTTGATGACCTCGGCTCCCATATCAGCAAGCAGCATGGCCGCATAAGGTCCGGAGATAAAATTCCCCAGCTCCAATACGCTGACTCCATCCAATGCGCCGTTCATGTTTTTCCCGTATGCCTCCTGCTGCAGAATTTATCTGACCCGAACACGCCGCGTCAAATGAAGTACCAGAATATCTGGCGTGGAAGGTGAGGCGGGCTAAGAGACGGTCTATTTCTCAGGGCAACCCGAATCTCCGATCAGTCGCGAGAAGCAGCGGAGACATACGTTACTATGCCCCTTATGGAGCGTGCGCGCGCTTCTTCCTCATCAGAGGGGTAGCTCTTTTCCTTGACTCGTGCAGGAGTGACAAAATAGAAGTCGAAAAGGCATTCTAAAGCTTCAAGGATGTATTCCGCTTCTCCGGGCGCCACATCCAGAACCAGCCCGGGTTGGGTGGCCTTACGAGATTCCGCCGCAAAGTTGCCGACGTCAGTGATGCCCGCCACCATAGAGGCGATCTCCGGGGGAAGCGTTTTCGCAGCGAGAACCTGATCGATCTCAGTGGTTAAGTCCCCGTGTTGGACACCGCCCTTCTCTCGAAGCAGTTTCTGAAGACAAAGCCGGCTCAAAGCGGCACTGGCCCGAGGGCTGTCAGCCAGAACAAAACAAGCTTCATAATAATCGCTTGCGTAAGGTTCAACCACCTCAGGAGGAAGAGCTGTGCGATTTAGCTCTTTAGCCCATGCCTCGATCTGGAGGGTATGGGCTTCCTTTTCTTTTTGCTCGGTGGTTAAAAGAATCAAGACCTTTCTGCAGGAAGAACAGGTCGTGGAGAAGATCTCCCAAACGCCGTCTTTATCCTTCACGTGCCGGTGAATCTGCGTGTCATGCAGAATCTCCACACAATAAGGGCACTTCAGAGGAAGCGCATTTTCTCTAGCATCTTTCGTCAACCCCTGCATCGCTCCGATTTTATGACTTCAAGGCCGCCAAGTCCAGATGAGATTCTGTTATGGGCTGGGCACAAAAACGTAGGGGCGACCGGCCGGTCGCCCCTACCGCTCACGGCTTGATGTCCTGCAGAAACCAATCCGTTGGAATTTCTTTCCCTAAGCCCTTCTGCCTGGCGGCGCGATAGGCGCAATAACCCATGGCGGCGAACTGCACGCCGGTGCCGACGTTGTTCAGAAAAAAGGTGATCTGATTTTCGCTGGCGCGGCCGGGAGACTTCCCGACCAGAAGATCCTGAATCTCCGGAAATCGGCTCCAATCGCGCGGCTTTTCCCGGCGCACTCCAGGGAGATCCTGGTCCAGACCTGGCGGAAGGTAGTGTTGGATGCCGCCAAAGCGGGTGTGGATCGCGACCACGTCGCTCTTTTCAAAGGCCGCTTCGTCCATTTCGAACTCCCGGATGGCGTTGTAGTGCATTCCCGGCTCGAGCCAAGCGGCCTTCATGACAGGCCGCGACGAGTTGGTGGCGGTGCAAACTACGTCGCAGTTCTTCACCGCTTCCCGCGCGTTGTCCACGGGCTCGGCCGGGACTCCGGTTTCCCTTTCCATCCGCGCGGCAAAGGCCTTGCGATGCTCTGAATTGGGGCTAAAAATCTTTACCCGTTTGATAGGCCGGACCGCCGTGAGAAAACGAAAGTGGGCCTGCGCCTGCCCGCCCGTGCCGATTAGACCCAGCAGCTCTGAATTGTCCCGGGCCAGTGCTCGGGCTCCGAGAGCGCTGGTTACTCCTACACGCGTCTGCTGGATAATGCCGTCGGGCATGATGGCCAGGAGTTCTCCTGTCTCAACACTGAAGAGCTGGACGAGCCCCAAGAATTGCCCTCTTCCCGCGAGCGGAAGCTTCTCGAGCCGAACCATGTCGCCCGTCCCTTTATTTTGGACAACGTCGGAAGTGACGCGGAGAGCTAGAACGCCGAATTTTCTCACCCCGCCGTCCACAGATTTGAAGCTGTAGGTAGCCTCGGGGAGAGAGTGCGCAAGATAGGAGTGGCTCGTGGGACGATTCACCGCCTGGCTCACTGCCAGCTCCCGGTACGCCTCTTCCATGAGTTCGAGACAATCCTTTACGCCGAGCGCCTGCTGGATTTCGTCATTGTTCAGTATGAGCGTCATGAATCCTCCCTTCTTTTAATCAATCAACTTGTTATCTTATGGTGCCCAAAATGTCCAACCGCGGGATCCTGTGGCCCTAGCCCATGTATGCCACTTGCAATCCTTGAGAGGCGGAGGCGGCCTGTCCCGCAGCGAGGAGACGTCCGATACTGAACTGACTTCAGGGCACCGATGGTCACGGATTACCAGTTTCGTAGCAGCGAAACTGAGGCCCATCGGCTCCCGCGGAGGGGCAGTTGCCTCCGCCTCTCTGAAGCACCATGGATGTCGCACTAGACCCGAAAATCGGTTGACGGGAAATTCTCCATCAGATAGTCTCGATGAAAACCGGAGGAGAACAAAATGATCACTGTAGAAGGTGAACGGATCGAAGTCATAGACGCGCACTCTCATATGGGAGCGAGAAAAAAGCTCGCGATCCACCAGATTCCTCCGATCATGAAGTTCATGGCAGAAGATATGCTGAGCTCGATGGATAACGCCGGAGTCGATGGAGTGGTTACGTTCGCGATCGGGATCGGCGAGCCCTCGGATTACAGGGAAACCAACCAGTACATCGCCAATGCCATGAAGCAGCATCCGGGACGCATTCACGGCTTCATGAGATTAAGCCCCGGGAACGGTCCCAAGGACACGCTCCAGGTCTTGGAAGAAGGCGTCAAGCTCGGACTCAAAGGAATCAAAATTCATCCCCTGATCGAAAATTGCCCCGCCAACGATAAAGAAAAGGTTTACCCGCTCATGGAGGCCGCGCAGCATCACGGCCTCGTGGTTCTCTTTCACTGCGGCCTTGGGGAAAATGCGAGCCCCAGAAGGCTCGGCGAAGTGGCGAAAGATTTCCCCAAGCTCACCGTTATCATGGGTCATTCGGGGCTGGTGGAGGGCGTAAGAGAGGTGGTGGAGATTGCAAGAAAATGTGACAACGTCCACATGGACAGCTCGGGCGTAGGATGGCTGCCGTTCTTCTGTGAGTCGATCTCCTGGGCCGGTCCCGAGCGCGTTCTTTACGGGTCAGATCATCCCTTCAATCCCATGGATTGGGAAATCGAAAAAATCGTCAAGCATGCGCAGCGTCATTTAAAGCTCAAGATCGAAGATCTTCGGCTGATCATGGCGGGAAACATCAAGCGGCTGCTTAAAATCAACTGACACAACAAAGGACGACATCACGTCGCCGGCCTGGCCTTTAAGTGTTTTGCCAGGAAATCTCCCACCAGCGGGCGATAGCGATACGGCAAATTGTTGCAAACGTGATTGCCGCCTTCCAGCAGGACCCATTCTTTCGGACCTCCGGCCTCGTCGTAAATACGTTTCGCCTGCTCCACCGGAACGAAATCCCGGGTCCCGTGGATGACGAGAAGCGGGCAGCGGATTTTTGGCGCCAGTCCTTCGAGCGTGCAACGACGGTGGAGATCCACGAGCTTCTCCTTTTCATAGACCTTCCAGATGTGCGAGATGCGGGCAAATTCGAAGGGGTCGTCTAGCCGATTTAGGACTCGTGAGCGGTCATACATCCCTCCCGCGAAGGCGCACGCTTTGATGCGCTCATCGCAGGCCGCTGAACGGGGCGCAAGGTAGCCACCCATACTGGGACCGAATACACCGAGGCGGCCGGCATCGATCCTGGATATCTTTTCGAGATAATCGATCACAGCCGAAGTCGCGCGCTCGAATTCCACGATCAGCCCTCCTTGAAACCAGCTTTCGCCCTGGCCCGGGCCGTCGAAGCTGAAGGTTGCCAGCCCGCGGCGCAAAAGCCCATCCTCCATGGTTCGATGTTCTTCTTTGGTCGACTCGAGCCCGGAGATGATCACCACGACCGGAGGTTTCGTGCTCGCTGGCGGCACCCTGAGATAAGCCGCCATGCGGAACTTTCCGAACGGCACTTCGTGGCGCTCCGCCGGCGGGGTGAAATGCGGCGCTGCCTGTGCATAGCAGGCGACCCGTTTCTTCGCCGCCTGGAAATACTGCTCCGGATCGTGAGGAAAATTGTTGCAGGCAAAGTGGTATGCCATCGCCGCTGAAAAGTAAGCCTCCGCAGCGCTCTCTGTTGCGCCCGCCGCTTCCGCTCTTTGGGCAAACTCTTCGTGACTCGCCGCTGTGGCGCACCACTCGCGGCACCAATCGTCCCAGACGCGGATGCGCGCGCCGGTCGTCATCAGGTCATTGTAATCGATTCCCTGAACTATCATGCGCGGAGCCCAGGTTTCCAGAACATGAGCGACGGTCGGATCGGGATGCCTGGCAAGCATTCAAAACCTCCTTCAGCGGGCAGTGACTTCCCAGCCGGGACTGTTCAAGCCTAACTTTTTCGGCTGAACAGGCCCAATAAGATTCGAGGCTGGGAATTGACGAAATCAAACGAGAAAGTCCGGAGCCATAATGAAAGACCAAGTTTAAGACGTCGCAACGCCGAATTCCAGCCCGGGCTGGTCAGCTCTCGTGAAATTTTTTTCAGAGACGCAGGGGTAAAAGTCCGCGCTCTTTTTTTGCACAAAAAACATTCTACGGGGCTGTCACAACGATCGCTCCCCCTTGAATCTCGGCCGTCGATAGTTATCTTTAGCTTTGACATGGCTGAACCGAACTACTATCAGATTC
>JACQUW010000293.1 GCA_016210115.1 Deltaproteobacteria bacterium
GCGCCCTGGCAGGCGGGCGCACAGGCAGGTCGGCCGCGGTCCGGAGTCCTGCCCCCCGAGCCCGTTCGACTGCGCTGCTTTCGGAGGAATAAACGGCCTCACCATGAAAACTTATATTGGGGCACCGATTAGACGGCGGGAAGACGTTCGATTTCTCACCGGGCGAGCCAAATTTGTTGATGACGTGAAGGTGCCGGAGATGCTGCACGCGGCGATCCTCCGGAGTCCGCACGCCCATGCGCGGATCAAGTCGATCCAGAGGTCGAATGCTTTCGCTATTCCTGGCGTCGTGGATGTCATAACTTTCGACGAAATTGCCGCTCTCGCCAGGCCCATTCCAATCCGCATGTATATGTTGCCGGGGCTGGAACGTTATCTGCAGTACCCCCTGGCGCGGGACAAAGCACGATACCTGGGTGAGCCTCTTGCGGTTGCCGTTGCGGAAAGCCGCTACGTAGCGGAGGACGCATTGGACGCGATAGAGGTAACCTATGAAGTTTTGCCCGCCGTTGTCTCCCTGCGCGACGCGCTACGCGACGAAACCCTTGTTCATGAAGAGAACGGGACGAACCTGGCCGCGCGCAGTTCTATTTCCATCGGTGACGTTGAAACGGCATTCCGTGAAGCCGAATACACCAGACGGGAGGAATTCAAAGTTCACCGTCACACGGGCAATCCGTTGGAGACGCGCGGTCTTGTCGCGTCGTATGACAGTGGTCGAGGCGAGCTGACGGTCTGGGGTCCCACAAAAGTACCCCATTTCAATCGCGCGGTCCTGTCATCATTCCTAAGCCTCCCCGAACAAAAGATTCACTTTATCGAACCTGATGTCGGGGGAGGCTTTGGTATCCGCGGCGAATTTTACCCGGAAGATTTTCTTATTCCCTTTGCAGCGATCAGATTACGCCGGCCAGTGAAATGGATTGAAGACAGACGCGAGCACCTCATGGCGGCCAATCACTCGCGCGATGTGTGGTGTGAGGCCGAGATCGCGGCCCGGCGCGACGGCACACTGCTGGGATTGCGAGCGCGGCTCTACGGGGACATGGGCGGGTATATACGCACCCACGGCGGCATCGTCCCGGCTTCTACGGCCGCCCTGTTGACGGGACCATACCGAATCCCGGCTTATGAATGCGCTGTCCACTGCGTCATGACGAATAAGACAGGGCTTGGTACGCTTCGAGCCCCCGGACGATATGAATCCTGTTTTATCCGGGAGCGTCTGCTCGATCTCGTTGCTGCTGATCTCCATATTGACCCGGCGGAGCTTCGGCTCAAGAATTTGATTCAACCGGAGGAAATGCCCTATGAGCTGGGCGTAACTCGCCGCGGAGAGAAACCGACGGTGTTTGACAGTGGTGACTATCCCGCGCTGTTCAAGCGCGCTCTCCAGGAAATTGGGTATGGAGAGATTGCTCGTCTTCAAGGACGGCACGAGCAAGGAAAGTATCACGGGATCGGGATCGCGTCGTATGTCAAAAACACCGGTCGTGGCCCTTTCGAATGTGCCCGCGTAGAGGTGAGAGGCGAAAACAGCGTCGCTCTCTATCTGGGACTCGCCTCGCTTGGTCAGGGACACGAGACGACCATGGCACAAATCTGCGCCGATGGCCTGGGAATACCCATCGAGCAGATAACTGTTTTTCATGGCAGCACGGACCTGGTACCGTTTGGGGGCGGAACCTTTGCCAGCCGGGGAACCGTAATGGGGGGAAATGCGGTCTATCTCGCAGCCCGGCAGGTGAAAGAAAAAATCTTAACAATTGCAGCAAACTACCTCGACACCCCCGCAAACGGCCTCGAATTCCGGGAAGGCCACGTTTATAAGAAGGGTGCCGATACCGACAAGCCTCTGTTAAGCCTGGGGGAAGTCGTCGCGCTTGCGGCGCCGTCCAGCCGGTACAGTCCTTCGGAACCGGGGCTGGATGTGACTGCCTACTTTAAATCGGACCAACTGACGTACACCTACGGCACGCACGCCGCGCACGTGACCATCGATCCAGAGACCGGCAAGATCGAGGTGCTGCGCTACGTTGCGGTAGAAGATGTCGGTAGGTGCATCAACCCACTGCTCATGCATGGCCAGTCGGTTGGCGGCGTGGCTCAGGGAATCGGGGCGACTCTCCTGGAGGATCTGGTTTACGACGAAAACGGACAGCTTCTGACCACGACGTTAATGGACTATCTCCTTCCCACCAGCACGGTCGTTCCCCCGATTAAATCTATTACCCTCGAGAATGCCCGTTCCCCTCTTAATCCTCTTGGGGTTAAGGGAGGAGGTGAGGAGAGCATCCTGGCGACGGGAGCGGCGCTCGCCAATGCGGTCGCAAACGCTCTTGCCTCCTTCGGAGTGAAAGTTACCGAGCTTCCGCTGAGCCCTGACCGAGTCAGAAATTGGATCAGGAGAAAAACATGAGATCCATACCGGCCGCATCTTTCTATTTGCTTTCTCTCATTGTAGCGGGAAAATTTTCCTTGGGGCTTGCGGCCGAGGCGGAGACGGTTACGCTTGGACTTACGACCCGCACCGGCAGCAATTCGCTGCCCTACGTTATTGCCGAGGAGAAGGGATTTTTTAAGGGTGAAGGGCTCAATGCGGTCGTTGTGATCATGCAGAACCAGGTTGTGGTGAACGGAGTTCTCACCCGGAACGTCGATTACGGAGGGACCTTCTCGAATTTTATGGGAGGGGCGCTTTCCGGACTCCCGCTGCGCATCGTCATGGCTGCCATGGACGGTTCGGATCATGTGCTGGTTACAACTCCTGAGATCAAAAAAGTAGAAGACCTAAAAGGCAAAATCATCGGTATCAGCAGCTTCGGCGGGGCGCCGCACAGCGAGGCGCTGATGATCCTGAGAAAGCACGGGTTGAATCCCGACAGAGATGTGACGTTTATGCAGATCGGCGGCAGCTCGAGTCGCTATGCGGCCCTGGAAAGCAATACCATTCACGCCGCGATGCTGGTTCCGCCTTTTAACAAAATCGGGCGAAAGATGAGGGGCTTCAACGAACTCGTGGCGATCAATGATGTGGTAAAAGTTCCCTTTGGCGGTCTTGCGGTGCATGTCGACAAAATCAGGGAAAAGCCCCATGAGATTGTAAAAATGATTAAGGCAGTCCTTAAAAGCATTGAGTTTATCTGGGAGCGCAAAAGCGAAATTCTATCCTTTATGGAGCGGAGCTGGGGAATAAAGGATCCGGAGGTGCGAGAGGAGATCTACAGAGATATCGTCGTCCTTTACAGCCGTACGGGTATTGCGCCGGACGAACTGATGAAGAACCTGATGCAAATGATTCAAGAGGCCCGAAAGGGCACGGTCAACGTTCCCCTCTCGAACGTCGTGGATTGGAGTTTCGCCAGAAAAGCGAATGAGGAGCTAAAAAGAAGGTAGGGCGGGCCTGCGATACCCGCCCATAATATCCCCGTGCAACCGTGAAAGCCGCCGCCCGCTCTCCGAGCCCGCGCAATGGGTCAGTGGTTATTCTCACCGCTGGTTACCTGCCTGCCGGCAGGCAGGTCGGATGCGCGGGCTCTCCGAACGGGCAGCGGCTTTCAGTTTGAGCGAGCAGTGTGTAACGGAAAAAGCCGCGGAAATCCGATAGCCGCGGTTTGGCTACGAGAAAATTTCCATCGGAGACAAAAATGGACATGAATAGGTTCCGGCTGAGGTCATTCGTCGAGAAGCTCATCGAGCTCGGAGAGGTCGAAATTCACGAGGAGCCGGTTCCGCTGGCCGATCTCAGCCGAATCATCGAGGAGACGCCGAAAGCCACTCTGTTTCGCAAAGCAGGGCCGGAGCAGGTCGAGGTGGTCGCCGCGGTGTGTGGCTCACGCAGCCGGGTGGCTGCGGCACTCGGGGTGGAGTATCGGCAAGCGCCTCATGAATATATGCGGCGAATGGCCAATCCTCAGCCCGTCATCGAGGTGCCGTCGAAGGAAGCCCCGGCGCACGAGATTGTTTTGGCAGGTGAGGACGCGGATTTGACCAAACTGGCTTTCCATGTTCAGCATGAGTTCGACGGCGGAACGTATATATCTTCCGGCATTGACTACACCGTGGATCCGGAAACGGGCAGGACCAACGTCGGCTGTCGCCGTCTCATGCTCCGGGGCCGGCACGAGATGCGCTCGAACCTGACCAATAACTCCGATCTCAAAAAAATCTACCTGAAATGCCTGGAGCGCGGCCAGCGGCTGAATGTCAGCTTCGTGATCGGTTCGCATCCGATCGATTTCTTGGCCGCGGGATTGCGACTCCCGGCTGACGAGTTTGCGCTCGTGGCCACTCTGAGAGGCGAGCCCCTATCCATGGTTCGGGGTGTCACAAACAACGTTCCGGTGCCCGCGGATGCCGAGATCGTCATCGAGGGCTACTTCGACGAGCTCGGCCACCGTGAGCTGGAAGGGCCGTACGGTGAAGGCTATGGCTACTACGGCCCTATGCACATCGATCCCGTATTCCACGTTACCGCGATCACCCGGCGTAAGGACGCACTGTTTCAATCTCTGTTGCACAGCGGCCAAAATCTCAGCCGGGCTGATTCTCCGAACATTGCCGCGCTCAATGCGGAAGTCGCGGCGTGGAAAGCGTTAAGAGCGGCGGGCATCGAACCGGCCGTCATTTGCGCGCCCACGAGCACCGGGCGCCAGCAGCATGTGCGGGTGGCGATAAAGCAAAAGAATCCCGACGATGCGCGGCGTGTCATTTCCGCATTGTTTGCCGTTCCGCGCTTCAAACACGTCTTCGTCGTCAACGAAGACATTGATGTATTTTCCGACGAGCAGGTGGAGTGGGCGATGGCCACTCGTTTCCGCGCGGACAAAGACATCGTGATCGAGACCGGTTTTCCGCCCCACTATATGGACCCTATCATTGCCGGGGACGATGTGATGACGAAAGTCGGGTTCGACCTGACCGTTCCGTTCGGCTGGCCGGATCGCGTCGAAAACAGGGTGGCCCACGCGCCGCGCTTTGAGA
The DNA here is from genome assembly GCA_016210115.1 of Deltaproteobacteria bacterium. Classification (GTDB taxonomy): domain Bacteria; phylum Desulfobacterota; class Binatia; order UBA9968; family UBA9968; genus JACQUW01. The sequence continues at coordinate 4,984 of JACQUW010000293.1, forward strand.
AGCCTGCGCGTTTCAAGGCCGTCAGCGAGGCGCTTAAATCAAAGCCGATGTACTTTGCGGAACTTATGGAGGCCGTCGGAAGCAGGGACGGCCGAGAGATCGCGCTCGAACTCGATCGGCTGCGCGAAGAAGGGATGCTGACACGCCTCGAGGACGGCGAATGGGCGCTCAAGCTCCGGGCTTGAAGCCGCTGAGTTCGAGGAGGCGTCGATCTAGATCGTCAGAAACGAGGACCCCTCACATGTTATTTCGGAGTTCTGAGACGCCTGCTCCGGGCCTGATCCAGAGACAGCTTAGGAACGGAAATATCTTTTCCCGTCTCCAACTGCCTCCAGAGTCCTTCCGCAACCTGAAGAGCCTGCGATGAGGGCAAGCCGTCTAAGAAAAAGACAAACTCATCTTTTTTTTGCAGCAGAAGCGAACGTTTGTCTTCGAGCGTCGCCACAAGAACGTCCGCGTTTCCCCGTGCGGGCTTCATGGAAACTGAAAGGCTCTTTTCCAGGGACGTACGATAACTGCCGTAGAATTCCAGCGCCTCCTCTTTATTGTCCCAAGCCGTAACCCACGCCAGGAAGAATTGCGCCTGGTTTTCAAAGGCCAGCAAGCGATCTCCCGCCCAGCCGGCCGCCGCGCGTTTAGCCTCGTCTGATGATACGGTGCGCCGCAACAGAGATTCAATGAGAAATTCGCCCAGAGTCTCATCGGAAATGGTTTGATTCCTGTACCGGTTGATAAGGCTCCAGGGAATGATTGCCAGCGGGTCATCTCGCTTGACGTAGTACTTTGAGGGATGAAGTATTTGCTCTGTAGAGACCGGAGGACGTGAAAAAAGGCTGTTGACACCCTCCCATCCTTTGAGGGTATACGCCCAAAGGACAAACTGGCTCCCCCAGGTATACGGAAAGGCCGCTTTTCGACGAAGGAACTCCGGAACGTGGGGCAACTCTGTTTCCAGATATCCGCCTGAGCGGGCAAGGCCGTTCAATGCCTGGAGCAGCTTTTCTTGGTTTTCCTTTGCATCGCCAAGAAGCCGCGCAAGACCCAACAGGACCGCGTCTCCTGTAGAGACGGCTTTACGCGCCAGCACGACGTCCTCGCTCGTCTGTTCTCTGATCTTTGCCCCCCAATCGAAGCTCTGTTCCTGCAACGCGTGCGTGAGCGCCTGAGTCAGGAGGATTTCTCTGGCCAAAGTCTCAGGCAGGCCTAAGGCTGTCGAAAGGGCGAGACTTGGCCGTATGGGCTCGCCGGGCATAGAGACGATCTTTGTGCGATGGTCATAATGAACCGCGCGCTTAAAGAGACGCAGATCGGTACTCGCTCTCACCAAGTCGGTATCTTCGGGAAGCGCGCCAAGGCGCCCATAGACGCGCGCCAGATCTCCCAATCTTGCTTTCTTCTCTTCGTTCGGACTGAGTTTTTCGAGCAGAGAGTGGATTTCAGCCGCGCTCCTGATTTCCAGGAGGACCTCATCTCGAAATGAGAGGCCTCTGAGACGCGAGACCTGTCGCTTGAGTTCGTCGAAAGAGTCGAAAGAGAGGGAGGGAGACTGAGGTCGAATGACGGGCTCGGAGCATCCAACCGCGAGGAAAATCAGGCCCAACCATAAAAGGCGGTGTGGAAATTGCCCCAACTTGCCTCCATTTACTTCTCCAAAATGATCACCGGAAGTCCCAGGCGCGCCAATCGCTGGGCATGAGCTTCGGCATCGCGCCGGTCATTGAAGGTTCCTAGCTGAACTCGATGGTAGGTCGTGTCCTTGCCGTGCACCGGCACGATCAGCACCTCCGGAATTTGTGGGTAACTATTGACCAACTGGTCTTTTAGCCTTCGCGCGTTCTCGACCTCCGCGAAAGAGCCGACCTGAAGAGTGTAGTCGAGACTTTCGGGGATTGTTTGAATCCTGTGGGGACCGCTGTCGATGACCTCTATCCGTACAGGAATTGTTCCGGGTCGGATCATCCCCAAACTTTGCGCCGCCGCATAAGATAAATCAATGATTCTTCCTTTAAGAAACGGGCCGCGATCATTGATGCTGACTTCGACGGACCTTTTGTTGTTCAGGTTAGTTACCATGACACGAGTCCCAAGGGGAAGTGTTTGGTGGGCGGCTGTCAGCTCGTGCTGGTCGTAGATGACACCGCTGGCCGTGGGACGCCCATGAAAGCCCGGACCATACCATGAGGCTATGCCGGCCTGGGTCGCGACGATCGGTGACGGAGGACTAGGGATCTTCGCGATCGTTGGGGGAAGCGAGCAGGCCATTAGGAAAGACAAAAGAAGGGCGCCACTGGAGCTGAGGATGCCGATACCCGATTGCAAAGCCCTTCCGAGATTCATGAGCCAGCGAATTATACAAGAATTGCTGCCAGGACGAAAGAGGATTTTACGATCGCCAGATCAAGATTTCGAGCGGAATCCTCGATCCGGAAAAGAGGGTTCTTGAGAAACGCTTTCCTTTCTGTTAACGGTTTTGACATCGCGCCATGAAGTTTCCTTATGATTTACGAGAGAGATGGGATGGCAAGCGCTACAATTCGTTCAATCGCATCCTGAAGCAATCCTTTCACGCTCGCGTTCACAAGGTTAGTCTGAGATTGGATTTTACCTGCCCGAATCGAGACGGGCGGGTTGCCGTTGGAGGTTGCATCTATTGCAACAACGCGGGGCACACGCCGCCAACCTACCGTCCGGCACTTTCTGTCAAGGAACAGATGGAGGCGGGAATGGAGGCTGTCGCGCGGCGGACCGGGGCGAGGAAATTTATTGCCTATTTTCAAAGTTATACGAACACGTATGGCCCGTTGAACAAGCTAGAGCGGCTTTACCGTGAGGCGCTCGACATCCCTGGTGTGGTGGGACTCTCGATTGCCACCCGTCCGGACTGCGTCCCGGACGACGTTTTGGATCTCATAACCGATATTGCCCGCCAGACCTACGTGTGGCTTGAGCTGGGCCTGGAGTCAATGCATGAGAAGACGCTTCAATGGGTGAATCGGGGGCACGGTTTGACAGAATTTATTGACGCCGTGGAGCGGAGCAAAGCGAGGGGGCTCCGGCTCTGTGTCCATTTGATCCTTGGATTCCCCGGCGAGAGCAGGGAGGAGATCCTGCAAACCCCGGCTCTGCTGAATCGGCTGGGAATTGACGGGGTCAAGCTCCACAACCTTCACGTCATCAAGGGCACAGTTCTCGAGGAATTGTATGAGAGAGGAGACGTTAACCTTCTCAGCCGGGAGGAGTATATCAATTTGGTTGCCGATTTTCTGGAAATACTTTCTCCTGAAGTGATCATTCACCGGCTTACCGGTGAAACCACGCGGGGATTGACTGTGGCTCCAAATTGGTCTCTCAACAAGGTAGCGGTTATCAACGCGATCCAGGCGGAACTGCAGCGCCGGGAGACGTGGCAGGGAAAATTCCGCCTGGAGGCTATGGCATGGAACTCCGCGCAACTCGGGAGCACGTTCAGAAGAGAGGAGGTCGCCCATTGAATGCCAATCTCCGATTGGTCCACGCCGTTTTGCCAGCGACCGTGGATCTTCGCGTTAAGATACCGGATCATCATCCTTCCACTCGCAATTTGGGCACAGAGCGCATGGGTTCCGGTACGATTATTGATCCGAGCGGGTACATTCTCACCGTGCATTACGTCGTCCTCGGATCCGAATCGATGACAGTCACTTTGGCTGACGGTGAGCAATATACGGGAGAGCTCGTGGCTCAGGACTTCGAAACGGGGCTGGCCCTGATTAAAATACCCGGCCGCGATCTTCCCTTCCTGCGCCCTGCTCCTCCAGAGTCGATCTCCGTTGGGGGACCTGCGTTTATTGTTGCCAGCAGTGGTGGGACAGACCGGCGCGTGAGCGGCGGCTACGTGAGCTCAATGGAGAGCTATGACGGTCACTGGGAATACCTGCTGGAGAAGACCATTCGGTTGACAGCGTTTAATCCCGGCTTCGGCGGCGGAACCATGTCAGACCTCAAGGGGAGGCTCATGGGTGTCGTGTCACTCAATTTAACCGAGGTCGGCAAGTTTTCTCTGGCGATTCCCGTTGAGTACTATCTGCAAAATGAGCAGGAGCTTAAACAACACGGGAGAGTCAAAAGCCGTCCTCAAAGGCCGTGGTTAGGTTTTTATACTCAATCTCTGGCGGGCCACATTGTCATTGCTGGAGTGGTTCCCGGAGGGCCTGCGGAGGCGAGCGGGCTCAAAGAGGGAGATATTATTCTAGGCGTGGGCGCAAAAGAGGTCCGCTCCCGGCCGGAACTCTATCGCGAGATCTGGAAGCGGAGTCCGGGAGAGCGGATCTCTTTGCGGATTCTCAGAGAAGAAGAATCGATCAACCTGGAGGTGATCGGCGGGAACCGCTGGGAATTTTATCAATCCTAACTCTTTCCTTGCGTCCCCTTATTTTTTCTCTTTTTTCTCCTTCTTCTCTTTTTTCTCTTTTTTCTTAATGTCTTCCCAGCCTACCACTTGAACCGCATGAGCCGGCGTATAGGCGTCCGGCTCATAATACAGATATATCTTATCGCCTTCTTTTAAATCTTTAAGCGAAAACTGCTTTCGTTCAATTTTCTCTACATAGGTCTGGTCGTCAATTCCGACGACACCTTCGCGCCTTTTTCCTTTGCGCTCAAACTGGAACGTAATCGTGCGCTGCCCCACATTGGTGATCACAGCCTCAACGGTTTCCGGGCCTTTTTTCTTGGCCTTCTTCTCGGCTTTTTTGTCCTGTGCCCAGACAGCGGACGTCGCCAGCAGCGTAATGGCGGTCATGAGCGCGAGAGCGGTTCTGAGATAGATGTTCATTCTTTCTCCTCCTTTTCTGCTTGTGCATCTTCGACGACGAGAGGTCATGGACGACCTACGTCTAAAGTCGTAGACTCTTTAATCACAGGTGCATATTCCCTGTCAAGCTGAAAAGGATCCGCTCCTGCCCGAAACGTTAAACGACCGAAGGATAAGGCTTACTGCATCAGCGGCGAGCGTCCGGGCTGGGGGTACGCACTGGAAGAAACGAGTTCTTTTTGGAAGAAAGGGGAGAGCCAGCTAAGCGAGTCTCCCTAGAGAGACTCGCTTAGCTTTTTGGTCAGGAACGTGGATCAATCAATTAATCCTCGCCGCCGGCCTTCTTGATTTCGCCTTTGCCGATGACCTGGACGGAATGCGCGGGGGTGTAGGTGTCCGGTTCGAATCTGATTATGACTTTGTCTCCCGTTTTCAGATCCTTCAGGGTAACTTTTTCCCGGCTGATTCGTTCAACATAGGTTTGGTCATCAATTCCAACCACCTCTTCGCGAACTTTACCCTTGCGATCGTATTGGTAGGTGATCGTTCGCTGGCCCACATTGGTGATCACAGCCTCTTGATCTTTTACTTTGACTTTTTTTTCTTTTTTTGCCTCCTGTTTTTCCTTTTTTGTCTCTTGGCCCACGGCAGTGGCCGCCAGGGAAGCCATAAGAGATACCATCAGGAAAAATCGCAATACTCGGATCATTTTTGACTCCTTTCGTAACGCTAGTAGAAGATGTTTTTATCGCGGTCCGCAGCAGAAATAAATAGGACGAAAGTCGTAATTCATTTCGGCTGAACAGTGAACAAAGGGAAGGATGCGACGGTTTGCGTAGGGATGGTATGTGCAGTTGAGAAAAAGCATCAGGAGTAGTAATTGGCTTGTGATGGCAACTCAACAGATAAAGAACATCGCGTCGTATCGCGTGATCTATGGCGACACCGACCAAATGGGGGTGGCGTATTACGCCAATTACCTGAGGTGGTTTGAGATAGGCCGGACAGAGTTTCTCCGGCAGGTGGCTGTGCCCTACACGTCGATCGAGGAGAAAGGGTTGTGTTTTCCGGTAGCCGAAGTATCCTGCCGCTATCACAAACCCGCCCACTATGACGATGCGATCACGATCGAGACGAGCCTTACGGCTCTCAGCCGCGCTTCCCTCACCTTCAGTTATCGACTTTTCCGCCCGGGGCGCGATCTGATTGCCTCAGGCTGGACCCGGCATGCCTGCGTGGACCGGGAAGGACGCGTAACCCGGATCCCGGCGGATTTAGAAGCTATTCTTATGGCTCAGATATCTTCCTATAATTCGACCTCTGGCTGAACAAACAGTTCCCCGTAAGAAAATCCCAAAAATTGGGCAAGCCCATAAAAAAAGTGCTTGTCAGGAACCGCCGATTGATCAGGGCCAAAGCGCCCCTGATTCTTCCATGGAGATCGCGGCGTCATCGCTCGGTTTGGCTCCTAAGCCCTATCGAGGCCTCAGGGGGACTCGACCAGCCGGCTTGGCAATCCTTCAGGTCGGCCCAAGGATAATAAACTTGTTCCCTGCGGCACGTGGCTAATAAGTGGGTGGAGTAAACTCGACACCAACGCCCGTCTTCTTAAACTCAATAAACAAATATGGAGCGTGACGCCGCATCAGCCTCTCCCAGCTTCCGGGTCCCTCTTTCTCCTGCCCCAGGGAAGCAA
>JACQUW010000299.1 GCA_016210115.1 Deltaproteobacteria bacterium
GGCTTAAGCCGCAGGGCGATCAGCCGCAGGCGATCGAGAAACTGATTCGAGGTATCCAGAGCGGCGAAAGGCACCAGGTGCTGCTGGGGGTAACAGGTTCCGGAAAAACCTTCACTATGGCCAATGTGATCGCCCGGGTGAACAGGCCGGCGCTGGTGATCGCACCCAACAAGACCCTCGCGGCCCAGCTCTATAACGAGTTCAAGGAGTTATTCCCGCAGAACGCCGTCCGCTATTTCGTAAGCTACTATGACTACTACCAGCCTGAGGCTTATGTGCCGTCCACGGATACCTATATCGAGAAGGACGCGTCGATCAACGATGACATTGACAAGCTGCGTCACTCCGCCACCAAGGCGCTTCTGGAGCGCCGGGACGTCGTGATTGTCGCCAGCGTTTCCTGCATTTACGGTTTAGGCTCTCCGGAAACCTATTTCGATCTGATTGTATATCTCGAGGAGGGGATGGAAGCGGATCGGGACAAGATTCTGAGAAAACTGGTGGACATCCAGTATCAGAGAAGCGACTACGATTTTCACCGGGGCACCTTTCGGGTGAGAGGAGATATCGTGGAGGTCTTTCCAGCCTATGAGGACGTCTCCGCCGTGCGAATCGGATTTTTCGGCGATACCGTGGAGGAGCTCTTCGAGATCGATCCGATTCGCGGAAAGGTTCAGCGGCGGGTGGACAAAATCGCCATATACCCCGCCAGCCACTACGTGACGACCGAGGACCGAATGAAAAGCGCCTGCCAGAACATTCGCCTGGAGCTGAAAGCGCGGCTGCAGGAATTGCGGGCGCAGAACAAGCTACTGGAGGCGCAGCGGCTGGAACAGAGGACCCTTTATGATCTGGAGTTGTTGGAAGAAATGGGCTTTTGTCCGGGGATCGAAAACTACTCGCGCCATCTCACCGGACGCAAGCCCGGAGAGCCGCCGCCGACGTTGTTGAACTATTTCCCTGACGATTTTCTCCTGTTCATCGACGAAAGTCATGTGACCGTACCCCAGATCGGCGGGATGTACCGCGGCGACCGATCACGCAAAGAAACGCTGGTCGAGTTCGGTTTTCGCCTTCCCTCCGCTTTAGACAACCGGCCGCTCAGCTTCGAAGAGTTCGGAGCCGCTTTGAATCAGGCGGTATATGTGTCGGCAACGCCGGCGGAATATGAGATCCAAAAGAGCAATCACCTGGTCGTGGAGCAGCTCATCAGGCCGACGGGCCTCACCGATCCGGAGGTGACGGTGCGGCCTGCCCGGACGCAGGTGGATGACCTCCTGGAAGAGATTCGGAAGCGGGTCGAGAAAAACGAGCGTGTTTTGGTAACCACCCTGACCAAGCGGATGGCGGAGGATTTGACCGATTATTACCAGGATCTGAACGTCAAAGTCCGCTATCTCCATTCCGATATCGCGACGATAGAGCGGGTGGATATTATCAGGGACCTGAGGATGGGAGTCTTTGACGTGCTCGTCGGCATAAATCTGCTCCGTGAGGGGCTCGACATTCCCGAAGTGTCTCTCGTGGCCATTCTGGATGCGGACAAGGAGGGATTCCTAAGATCGGAGCGTTCTCTAATCCAGACGATCGGCCGGGCGGCGCGGAACGTGAACGGGATGGTGATTCTCTATGCGGACAGCATGACCGACTCCATGAAGCGAGCGATCGAGGAGACGAACAGGCGACGAAGTCTGCAGACGGATTTTAATAAGAAGCACGGCATCACGCCGCAGACTGTTGTGAGAGCTCTGGGAAAGAGGCTTGTGGAGCTTTATGAGTCGGACTATGTGACCGTGCCCGCAGTGGCCGAGGGCAAAGAGAAATATGTGGCGGGTGAGATACCCCGCATGATCGAAAAGCTCAGAAAAGAAATGAAGCGGGCGGCTCAGAATTTGGAGTTCGAAAAAGCCGCCGATCTCCGCGACCGGATCCGCTTTTTGCAAGAGCAGGAGCTTGGGGTCCGAGATCCATTGAGCGCGGGGCAGGCTGAGCCATGATTGGTCGGTCTTGATGGATAACGATTAGCGTTGGACGACCAAACTCTGACCGAAGGGCAGGGATGGAGGTCGCAGACGCGGAACCGTGCAGGTTCTGGAGGCAAAGACCGGGAATCGGCGATCCCGGAGCCTCGAGGCAGTGCTCCATCGGCTGCGACCGGAAGGCGTGCCCCTGAGGGAACGGTTCTCGCCATGATCCATGAAAGCCGCCGCCCGCTCTCCGAGCCCGCGCAATGGGCCAGTGGTTATTCCCACTGCCGGTTATCGGATGCGCGGGCTCTCCGAACGGGCAGCAGCTTTCATCTTGCCCGAGGGGCGCGAGAGAGAGGCTGCGGACGTCCGATGAGCCCCTTCGACTTTGAACGACGGAACGAGTGACCGAAGGGGCAGGCATGGAGGTCGCGGACGCGGAACCGTGCAGATTCTGGGAGCCTCGAGGTAGTGCTCCATCGGCTGCGACCGGAAGGCCGGCGCCCGGGGAACAGTTCCCGCCATGATCCATGAAAGCCCACTCGCAAGGTGGAGCTGGACATTTGCTCCCGTTTGGACTAACTAGAGCTTTACTGAATCCGCGTAAAAAGGAGAACATTCAATGAGCTCATCGACTCCCTTTCACCTACTCGAAGCGACCATCGACGATATTCACAGCGCATACAAATCAGGGCAGCTCACCGTGCGCCAGGTCGTCCAGATGTATCTCGATCGCATAGAGGCTTACGACAAGAATGGCCCCGCCCTTAACGCGATCATCACCCTAAATTCGAACGCGCTTGAGGAGGCAGACCGGCTCGATTCCGCATTCAAGACGTCCGGCCTTACGGGTCCGCTTCACGGTATTCCGGTAATCTTGAAGGACCAGGCCGACGCCAAAGGAATGCCGACGACCTTGGGCTCGGTTTTGTTCAAGAATTACTACCCGGATCGAGATGCTTTTGTTGTGGAAAAGCTTAAGAAAGCAGGAGCGATTATTTTAGCGAAGGCCACCTTGGGCGAGCTGGGGGGCGGTGACACGCACGGTTCTCTTTTCGGATCAACACGAAATCCTTACGATCTGGAGCGGACCGTGGGCGGTTCCTCCGGAGGTTCCGCGGCGAGTGTCTCAGCCAATTTCTCGACCGTGGCGGTCGGCCAGGAGGGCCTGGCGTCCATTCGAAGACCATCTACCTGGAATTGCATCGTCGGCATGCGGCCCACGGCGGGCCTTGTAAGCCGGGGTGGCGTCTATGCCGGCTGGCCGGAAGTCAACGGTTCTCTGGGGCCGATGGCCCGCACGGTCAGAGACCTGGCGATCCTTTTGGATGTGATGGTCGGCTATGATCCGGAGGACCCGGTCACAGCACGGGGTGTCGGCCACGTGCCGGAAAGTTACACAAAATTCCTCGATAAGAACGGCTTGAAAGGAGCCCGCATCGGTATTTTGCGCGAATCAATCGGCATCGGCTCGGAGCCGGATTCGGAGGATTTCAAAAAAATCACCGAAGTTTTCGAAAAAGCGGTTGGAGAGTTGAAAACCGCGGGCGCTGAGCTCGTTGACCCTGTCGCTATCCCAAAGCTCAACGAGTTGCTCGCCAAGCGCGCAGGAAGCCCGACCGGCGGAGACGAATCTTTTAGATTATATCTTGCCCGGAGCGCCAATCCTCTTTTCAAGACTCGCGAAGAGGCCATGAGCTCGCCCGATTTCTCGCGGGTCGGCCAGGAAGCGCAAAAGCGATGGAACAGATCCTCGGAGGCTGTCAAACATTATGAGTCCCTCAAGGCGCAGGACGAGTTGATGACGAATCTGCTGAAAGTAATGGCCGACTACCGGCTGGACGCCATCGTCCACAAGGCTGTCGAGCACCAGCCGACGCTTATCAGCGATGGGATCAAACCGCCTTACGTGAACCATAAGGGAGCTCCGCATTTGAACACGTTCTTGGTATTCGTTTCTTCGATCGTGGTCCCTGCCGGATTCACACGCGACAACCTGCCCGCCGGGATCACCTTCCTGGGCCGGCCCTACGATGAGGGGAATATGGTAAAGTTTGCCTACTCATACGAACAGGCCACGCATCATCGAAGGCCGCCAGCCAGCACAACCCCGCTCTGATTGCGACCATCAGGAGGCGGCTTTCACCGTCCAAGGCGATCGGGATCGGAGAGAAATATCCCCTAAACCTTAGACAATGCGGGCTAGAACGACGTGATCTTAAAGACCACCGAGCCGGAGAAGTCTTCGCGAGAGTTGTTTGGAAGGATGGAGTCCAGGTGATTTTGGTACGTCAAATTGAACGATAGTATTTTGCTTTGCCATCGTGACTTCGCCAAAATCCAATTGATCCCGGCCGTCGCGTCAAATGTTCGGCTATCGATCAACGCTTTGTCCCCCATGGCTTTACTGAAGGAGCCTACCGCATTCAAAGTCAGGAAGTCACGCAACGGAACGTATTGCAGGACAACCGATGCCACAGGTTTTCTTATGGTCAGGGCAGCTAAACGGTCTTTTTCCTCCACAAATGTCATGGTCGGGGTGAGCGTAAAAGCCGGAGTCGGCCGGTAGGAGCCGATTAAGCTATTTGAGAACACGAGAATCTCTCGTCCCGGAACCGCGCTTTCTTTGTTCCATGCGTGAGACGAAGAAAGACTGACTCCCCAATTCCCTCCGTGATATGTGAGAGAGTTGACCGTCGTCTGGGTGACACGCAAAACGCCGGGTCCGATGCTTCCCCAGGACTCTGCGACATAACTTTTGGCGCCCCATGATCCAAATTTCCGTTCCACCCACAACTGGCCACCTTCTTGATCGGCATCCGCCCTGGCTCCGGTTAAACTCACAAAGTCCTTTTCAACCGACTGGTAATCCGCGCCGTAGCCAAAGCCCAGCCAGTTTCCCTTCAGGCCCAATCGAAGCAACGTGTGACCGTTTTCCGCCATACCCCCGGTTGTGCCGAGGCCCGGGTAGCTGTAAACGACCTCTCCTTCTCCGACGATCCCTTCGAACTGATCCGTTACGGCCAGGAACTTTAGAAACCCCCTGTGTGACGCATCGCTCCCCAATAACGCCGGCTGCTCCCGTCTATCCGAGTGAGAGATTCTTATCTTGAATATCTCGGCGTCTAATTTGAGCAGATCCGAGGACCCGGTTGCTCCGAGACCGAACGTTCGAAAGCCCTCCGGCCTGAGATACGGGGAAAAGAGATTCAATTCGGGAGAAGGCCCAAGCGCTTCCTGAATGGTTTCGTCTTGATCCGCGTATGCCGCGGGCGCACCACTCAGAATTAGAATGATGGCAAGGAATGCCTGAAGCAGGACCAGCCGCCTCGCTTCCATAATCCTCTTGCTGGTCGAAAACGCTCTATCCGAATTTAGCCCTGTTGCCGTTGACTATCGCCGGCGATCGCACAGTCACCAATCGTCCGAGATGGCGAAGCATGATCGCCGCCGATGACGGTGAGATCTCCTGGCCGAATAACCTGTAGCGCGTTCCGTTCTCTTCCTGATTATTGGCCCAGTCTGCGAATTCTTCCGGCGTGGGTTGATGACCCAGTTCCTTGGCGCAACGGCGCACAATGAAACCCAGCATTACCTTAGTGCCGTTTCTTGCTGGAAAAAGATCCATTCCCATCGTAGAAATTCCATCATGATGATGCCATATGCCATTAGCTATTCGTTATTCGCCATCTTATTCATCGAGGTGCGTCGCTTTCATGTGGCGATCGATCGTGGTGTAGCCTTTCCACTGTTCCGCGATCCAGTAGCGTATTCCAAACTCGAACCTGAGCTCTTTCATGTCTTTGTCCGTGGGATTGAAGTGCTGGTGGTGCATCATGCCCGGCGGCACGTGGACTGCGTCGCCTTGATCCCAGTCGTACCTTTGGCCTCCGATCTCCGAATAGCCGCTGCCCTCCAGCGCGTAGAGGTAAGCCTCAGGATGCGCGTGACTGTGACTCTTGGAGCGCGGCAGATCGACAAAGATCGAGCTGATGGCGACTGAAGTCGCCTTGAAACCATTTTGTTTTCCGCTTCGGCCCATCAGAAAATAGGTCGCGCCATGTTTTGTCTCGCCGGATTTTTCGAATTGCGCTTGGTGCATTGAAATCCGGCGCCTGTCCGCCGGCCAGTATTGCGATTCTTCGGAAGGGAAATTCGCGAGAGCCGCCGGGTCGTTTTCCCCCGCATCCTCCACCTGCTCGATACGCCCCATCTTGATCGCAGCTTCAAGCGGCCATGCCAGTCCCGATAAGTAGCCCACCGGCACTTTTCCTGTATTGAATAGCTGGTGGGATGAGCGGTAGGGAACGTGAAAGATGGTCCCGGGGTAAAAATCGTACCGTCTTTCATCCAGGATCATGAAACCTTCACCGCTCTCGACATAGATCGCCTCTTCTCCATGAACGTGTTTGCCCGTATGGCAGCCCGCGGGAATCTCTGCCCTCATCAGAAGGCTGCCGCCTGTGGGAAATCCCGTTTCAGGCGCGATCATAAGCGCCGCCGTAAAATCCTGACGGGTGCGCAACCATTTTAGATCTTTGCTCCTGGCCACGCGGGGCGCCTCCGACACTGTCTTTTCAATCTCCGCCGACTGGACCAACCAGCGGCCGTAAAAATCTTCCATGTTGTCTCCTTTCGCAAGCAGAGTCCGGGCAGCTAAGCGAGAGTCTTGGCGACTTCAGAAGCGGTACGTGCAGAAGATTGACTGCCGCGAGCTCCCGGGAACTCGCCGGGATCGCGCGTGAGTTTGCTTCGGGCGAGTTGAGCGCGCGATGCGAATCTCGAACAAACTAACCAATGGCAAATCATATGTCAACCGGACAGCGGAAGACTGCGACAGCGCACCTGGACATTCGGCCCAGCGTACTTTACCTGAACTTTACTTCAGCAGACGTTCGTGCTAACTAGGATCGAAATTTTCCGCATCAGTTCCTTCCCTTGGTGAAGTTGACGTCCGGGCCCCGAATCTCTTTGGATTCGCGCTCTAGCGAAGGCTCATGTCCAATTTGATATATAGGCATATTTCGGCACTTAGTCGCCTGGCAGCGGGTTTGATAATACTGGCCTTCGTGGGCCAGTTTCCGCGGGTCAATGCAAACGCCGGCACTAATACCTGGACGACAAACGTCCCCGAAGGGCCGGCAATCGTCGCGCTGGCAATCGACCCCGGAAACCCCGCAACGATTTATGCAGGTTCCGGCAATGGCGTCTTCAAGAGCGTAGATTTCGGGCGAACCTGGTCGGCTTCCAACAACGGCTTAACGATGAGGGATATTCGCGCGCTGGTCATCGACCCGTTGGCTCCGGCAATCCTCTACGCCGGAACCAGCGGCGGAGTGTTCAAAAGCACCGACGCGGGAGCAAGCTGGGTTAACAAAAGCGCTGGAATGACGAACAGGAATATTAGTGTCCTGGCAATCGACCCAATAAACCCGGACTTTATTTACGCCGGCACAAATTCTGGTCTCTTCAAGAGCACAGACGGCGGCGAAAGCTGGAGCCCTATCAACAAGGGTCTCCCTCCCGGAGCCACACACATCTGGGCTCTGGCGATAGATCCCGTAAACCCGACAACCCTGTATGCTGGTACGGTGGTGGGCATCATGAAGAGCACTGATGGCGGCGCCAACTGGATCCCCACCGTATTCGATTCATTGGTAGGCGAACTCGCAATTCACCCTGGTGAACCATCCAGAATCTACGCCGCAACTCTAACCAGCATCTATAAGAGCGCTAATGGCGGACAGACATGGGTTACCGTCCCATTCAGGGTCCATGCCGGGGTGGTAAATACCTTGGTTATTGATCCTACCGCGCCCGATACCATTTATGTTGGGGCCACCCTGGGAGTATTCAAAACCACCAATGCTGGCGGGAATTGGACGGAAAAAAATGTTGGGATAGGGACAAACACGGTGCAATCGATTGCAATCGATCCCCTCCAACCAACGAACGTCTATGCTGGAACTCGTGGAATTGTATTGAGTGTGGATGCTGGAGAGACGTGGGCCACTCCTGATGAAACACACCCGTTTGTGTCCGCCTTGAAGATCGAGCCGGGGATGCCGCAAGCCATTTACGCCGGGACAGCAGCCGGTGTGTTCAAAAGTACGGACGCGAATGCGAGTTGGGTCCTAGCCAGCACCGGGTTGACGAATACTGATATCCGAGCTCTGGCCATTGATCCTAACGCTTCCCCAGCCATAATCTACGCAGGAACTGTCGGAGGAGGAGTTTTCAAAAGCACTGACGGAGGCGCAAACTGGAATCCCGCCAATAACGGGCTTACAAACACCGATGTCCGCGCCATCGCTATCGATTCCAGCGTCTCCCCGGCCGTCACCTATGCGGGAACCTCCGGAGGAGGACTGTTCAAGAGCGCTGACGGAGGCGCGAACTGGAATCCCGCCAACAACGGGCTGACAAACGGCGACGTCCGCGCCATCGCTATCGATCCCACCGCCTCCCCGGCCATTATCTACGCAGGAACTTTCGGAGCAGGAGTATTCAAAAGCTCTGATGGAGGCTTAAGCTGGAGTGCCATGAGCAGTGGGTTGACTGCAACCAACGTTCAGGCCCTCGCATTCGCACCGACGATGCTCACGACACTTTACGCGGGAACAGTTGGCGGAGGCGTGTTCAGGAGCATTAACGGCGAGAACAGCTGGATCCCGTGGAAGAATGGACTTACCAGCACTGATGTGCGGGCCCTGGAGGTCGACCCCTCGGCTCCTAAATTGATCTATGCGGCCACCTTCGGCGGCGGCGTGTTTGATTATTTTGTGGAAGGTGCCGACCTCGCGCTGACCAGCACCGAATCTTCGGATCCGGCAACAGTTGGAAAAACCCTGACTTACTCCGCCACTGTGAGTAATCTTGGTCCCGATGATGCAACAGGGGTGGTCCTTACAGACACTTTGCCTGAAGGCGTAGAGTTAAGCTCCATTACGGCGAGCCAGGGAAGCTGCATATTGACTGACGTGCTTACCTGTAATCTCGGCAATCTCTCCAAAGGCCTTCACATTCCTGTTACAATCGCGGTGACGCCGAAAACAACAGGGCTCAAAACGAACTCCGCGATCGTAACTGGTGGCGGAGCAGACCCCAATCCGGCGAACAACTCGAGCATCCAGGCAACAACCGTTCCGGTCCATGACCTGGCTATAACCAGGATCACAGCACCTGCCAGGATCACGCTGCGTAATGGCTCGGCTCACAGCTATCTTGTAGCGGTTGAGATTCAGAATCGGAGCCCGCACACTGAAATGATTCAAGACATGACTATGCTAACCCACTTGATTAATTTAGAAGTGGAATCCCGTGGGGCCTGTCCGTCGCCACTCCCGCTCCTACATGTGGGGAGACCGCAAAAGGCGTTGCCATACAAGCTAAATCCCAAGAAAACGCTCCCGGTATATTTCAGCGTCACGATCGATTGTGCCAATGATGCGGTCTTAAGCACCAAACGAAACCCCGGCCATGAAGACTACAGTTACACTGCCTCAATCGACCACGCGGCGCTGGACGGCGAGTTGGACACCCATACTGTCGACGATATGTGCCCGCGCAGCGTTACGCCGCCCTTCGAGACTGATCCGAATCCGGACGGAACGATTTCGGACAAAGGATGTGGAGCGAAAAAGCCGAATAAGACTTTCGGTGGGGCAGTATTGACGGACGTGGTGGTAAAATGAGTCGTCCTTGAAATCCGGACTTTGTCACTATCGCGCCGCCGCGTCTGAAGCGGCTAGACTGGATCTTTCCCGCCGTGCCTATTGCCTCTGCTTTCTGAAAATCATCGTCATAATAGGGTTCGGGTTTCTGTTTGGCTGCAGCCAAAGCGGTCTGCTCCGTAATCGGGAATTTTTGCTTAGTGGGAAGATGCCTGCCGATCAGGGCTTTGCTTATGGACGCGTGTATGTCGAGAGTTGGCCCAAAACGGTATTGGGCGGTTCAAGAACTCATCTCGAGCTGCGGAGCCAGTCGACCGGTGAACGACACACGTCGAGCCTCGGCGAGGATGGTGAGCTTTTCCTTCTACTTCCCGCCGGTCGCTATAACGTGGCCAGCGTATGGTCGGGATTTCAGAGCGTAGAGCCCGGCACGAAGGGAAAGCCCTTTGTCATCACCATCATTTCCGGATATTCGGCGTATTTGGGAACTCTATGGATTCGACTTCCGTCGGCCAAGAATGGTTGGAAAGGGGAGATTGCCGTACGAGATGATTTCGACGTCACAAACCGAAGCATTAAAGAGCGTTACCCGAATGTCTTCAAACAAGCGGCGCCTCTCAAGTCGCTGATGGCGTCCCTGCCGGTGGGAAGCACGGGCGCCCTCGTCGACGTGATCTTGAATCAGAGACTCTCAGTCCTGATGCTCCTTGATCCCGAGGCTCCTTACACGATCCTCACCAGAGAGAGCGCAAATGAATTGGGCTTCAGTCCCGACCGCTACACCTCGATGGCCAATCTGGAAAGCTACGGCGGGGCGCTCCTTTCGCCGGTGATGCTGCTCAAATCGATCCGCGTCGGCAATTTTGAACTGCGCGATGTGGTGATCACTGTCGACCTGGAGGGTTATCTCCCGGTGGGTCTCCTGGGAAAAAGCGTCTTGCGCCATTTCAAAGTCGCGGTCGATCCAAAAACCGGGCGTGTAAAGTTCGAGCGTCTATCCGGGCAGCCTCCCTCGTAAGCCAGGTCTCAAGCCCAGAAGCCGAACCGACGGCAGTGATCGAGATAATCTCTCAGCCCTTTCTCCAAAGGATATTTCGGAGCGTAGCCCAGGACTCTGCTTGATTGCGACAAATCCAGCCGTAAACGCTCATTGCCTGCGCGTCCCGCCGCGTCATCTTTGGCGACGGTGATCTCTCGTCCCGGAAGAATCTTAAGCAGTACGCGCTTGAAATCCTCCGGGCCGTAAATTTCTCCGCTGCCGATGTTAAAGGCCTTTCCCGCGGCCTTCTCCTTGACGCAGGCAAGGGCCACCCCCCGGCCGACGTCGCCGGCGTACACAAAGTCGTTGCTTCCGATCCTCTTTTCGTAAAGCGTAATCGGCCCATCGCTCAGGCAGGCGCGCGCCAGATCGCTCATGTTCTTCCCCCCGCCTGATCCTCCCCGATAATGGCCGGGACCATACGCGCTGGCAGGCCGGATCACCACGGTTTCCAGATCGTAGAATGATTCATAAGCTCCGAGCAAAAGCTCGTTGGCCACTTTGGTCGCGCCGTAGAAAGTCCGGCCGCCGCGCGGGAAGCTTTCGCTGACCGGTCCGCGCCGGATGTTCTCCCAATCGTACACACCGAACGTGCTGATATGCACGATCCGGCCAACCCGGGAGAGTTGGCAGGCCTCGAAGACATTGGTCGAGCCCAGGATATTGGTTCGAACCCCTCGATAGGGCGGATTTGAGACCTGGCTCCCTATAAACCCGGCCGTATGAACGACAACGTCAGGCCGGGCCTCTTTCATTCCCCTCAATAAGGCCGGAAGATCGAGCAGGTCTCCTTGCAAAACGTGAATGTTTTTCTTCCCCGCCACTGCCTCTATATACTTAACGTTCGGACTGAGATCGTAAAACCAGACGCGATGGCCCTTCTCAGTCAACTCCTTCGCGCTGTGAGAGCCGATCAAGCCCGCCCCGGTAATAAAAACTCTCATGCTCTTCCTTCCTCCTCCCGGCGTTTGCGGATGCGATCTGTGTATGAACCCTGATTCTACGCGGGCTCACCCGCGGCGCTCTTTTCACGGGGTGGAGGAACCGACACAACGGGACAAGGAGCCCGTCGGACTACCTGCTCCGTAACGCTGCCGATCAACATGTGCAGGAGACCTCCTCTTCCATGAGTGCACATCACGATGATATCCGCTCTCTCCTCGATCGCCTTCTCCACGATCTTTTTATAAGGAACTCCGATTCCCACTTCGGCTCTGATCTTGATTTTTGTCGCGAGATCCGCCAGGTTTTCGTTGATGAATTTTTCCACGAGCTTTTTTCGTTCCTCGATTGCTTTTTTAAGCTGCGGAAGTTCCATGTGGGTCGCCACCCATTCCTCGACCGCGTGAGGAAAAGGAGTTTCTTCAAGTGTGATCACGTTGTAGACGATAACCTCCGCTCCCTGGGATTCGGTAATCCCCGCGGCATAGCGGACGCCTGTCTTGGAAAAATTGGAAAGATCTGCTGGAGCCAATATTTTTTTTATCTCGTTCATGGTCTGTTCGGGTCTATTCGGTTTGTTCAGTCAACGAGCTCACCGTCCATAAAGGGACTGAATGAAGCCCTTCTCTTCCAGCTCTTTCACAAAACGGTTATCCATAAAATCCTGCACCCTGGCCGTGGCAGCCTGGGGATGCTGCTTCTTGATATGGTCCAGGACCGTCTGCAGGCCAGCCTCGCTTACGTAGGGAGTCTTGGGAATCACGCGCTCGACATAATAGTCGTAACTCATATTGAGGACATCCTGGTCTTCGGTCCGCATGTATTTCTTCAGCACCTGGATCGTGAAGTCCCGGTGAGTTTTCGCATGGTGAATACCGGAGACAAATCCCTGGAGAAATCGGCTCACCACCTCCGGACGTTCTCGAATCAGCGTGCGGGTCGTGATCGCGCCGGCTGCTTCGTAAGGGATGTTCAAATCCTTTAAATCGATGAGCGCGTGAAAACCGATTTTTCGAGCGGCCACATAGGCGGCCGGAGTGACGACCGTCGCATCGACCACTCCTTGCCTGAGGGCCATGAGCCTTTCCATATCGCTTCCTACGGTAATGAAGCTGACATCCCGTTCGCTGATGCCCAATTTCTGGACAGCAAACCGGGCACCCAAATCGGAATCCGTCCCGGGCCGGCTGATCGCGATTTTTTTCCCTTTCAGCGCGGCGCTGCTCGGGACCTCTTTCGTGGCCACCAGGTAAAAGGAAAGCCCGGGCGCAGCCGTGGCGATCAAGACCGTATCCGCGCCTCCCAGTTTGGCCAGCATGGACGAGCTGGCGCCCAGCGCCGCGAATTGCGCCTCTCTGGACGCCAGAGCGTTGATGGCCGTTGTGCTTCCGCGAAGGAACACCACGTCAACGTCGAGCCCATATTTTCTGTAGAGACCGGCCTCCCGCGCGACCCAAAAAGCCGTCAGATTGCCGCCCGACGAGCCGAACGCAAGAATCGCCCGCTCGACTTTTTGGGCGGAAACGAAAGAAGGGTAAAGCCATGATACAAGACTGAAAAACAGGCCGAGGCAAAGGGCTGTCATTATCTCTCTCATAATCCGCCGGTGCAGCACAACCTCTCTATTATAATATCCAGAGCTTCCTGCCAACCGCCCGCGGCGCTCTCGACGCAGCTAACTCTAAATCGTTATTATCGGCTAATTGCGACACAGTCTCCAAGGAAGGCGAGAAGGCTACCCTGAGAAAGATTTCTTGGTTTGTAAAAGGATTGAAGATACAGCACAGTACTGTAAAGAGAAGTTCCTTGGCGGGCTGTGGGTCGCAGCGAAAATGACGAAGGTTCTGTTGAGCATCGGCGCGGTCGTGTTTTGCATCGCAATTGCGGTGGTCCTCAGAACAGCCATGCTCGGCTCGAAGCAGATCCAGCCGGCGCCGATCGACCCAATTGACCTCGATGCGGCGCGGGTGACGGAAAAACTCTCCCGAAGCATTCAATACCGGACCGTCTCTTCTCCGAATCCGGAACAGTTCGACGGCGAATTTCTCGGGCTTCGCCGATATCTGGAAGACGCTTTTCGCCGGGTGCATTCGAGCCTTACGCGGGAAATCATCGGGAAGCATAGCTTGCTCTTCACCTGGAAAGGACAGGACGAAAATCTGCGGCCGGTTCTTCTGATGGGGCACACGGACGTTGTTCCGGTGGAGCCTGGAACTGAGAACCAATGGATCCACCCTCCTTTTTCCGGCTATACAGACGGCGGATATGTCTGGGGGCGTGGAGCTTTGGACGATAAGATCACCGTAATTGCGAGCCTCGAAGCCATAGAATCACTCCTCGCCGAAAGCTTCAGACCGCGCCGCACGATACTTCTGGCGTTTGGCCATGATGAAGAAGCCGGCGGAGCTCAAGGGGCGGCCCAAATTGGTGCGCTTCTTGAATCACGCGGCATCCAACTCGACTACGTTCTTGATGAGGGCGGCGTGATTACCCGGCAAATAGTCCCGGGGATCTCCTCTCCTGTGGCCCTGATCGCCGTGAGTGAAAAGGGCTATGCAAGTTTCGAGCTTGTGGCAGAGAGCCAGGGCGGCCATTCCTCAATGCCGCCGGCGCAAACCTCTGTCGGTATTCTTAGCGCCGCCATAAGCAGGCTGGAGACAGTTCCGTTTCCCGCAATCCTGACCCGATCCGTAACAAGCCTCTACGACTACGTCGGCCCCGAAATGCCCTTTCATCAGAGAATGGTCTTTGCAAACCTGTGGCTCTTCGGTCCCGTCCTCAAGCAAAAACTCGCATCATCGCCGGCGACGAATGCCATGATTCGCACAACGATGGCGGCAACCATGTTTTCGGCGGGCGCCAAAGAGAATCTTCTGCCGGCGAAGGCGAGGGCGGTCGTCAACGTGCGTATTCTTCCGGGCGAGACATTTGACGGCACGCTTCAACAGCTTCGCAGGAAGATCAACGATCCTCGGATCAGAATAGCCCCTTTCGGTCCTATCAGCGAGCCTTCGTCCGAGACCGATGTGAGCGCGCGAGGTTTTCAATTGCTGCATCGCACGATTCGGCAGGTTCAGCCTGATGCGATCGTCGCGCCATCCCTCTTGGTTGGCGCTACAGACTCCAGACATATGGCGAAGCTCAGCCGTGAAACTTACCGCTTCCTTCCCATCGAGCTGACTTCCGATGATCTTCGCAGGTATCACGGAATCGATGAACGGGTTTCGATCGAAAACCTGGGCCGGGCCGTGCGCTTTTACGTTCAGCTTATCCGCAATTCCCAGTAGCAAAATCCGCAATCCGAAATTTACCAGTGCGGTTGACACGCCTGCGTCATTGTCCGATACTTTTCTTTGGCAGCTTATGAAATCACAACGTGTTTCCGTCAAACAAGCCTATCTTTTGCCGGTAGGGAGCGAGATCACGGTGCCGGGCTGGGTGCGCTCGCGCCGGGATTCGAAAGGCATTACCTTTATCGAGTTAAACGATGGATCGAGATTCAAGAGCCTGCAACTCGTGGTCGAAAGTGGAACAGTCCCGGACGAAACGTTGCGCCAGGTTACGACCGGCAGCTCGATTGCGGCCTCCGGAGTCCTGGTTGATTCTCCGGCGGCGGGCCAGCCGGTCGAGCTGAAGGTCGCCGGGATAGAGCTCTACGGCACAGCGGATTCGGCCGCTTACCCGCTACAAAAAAAAGGTCATTCTCTCGAGTTCCTCCGTGAAATAGCCCACCTGCGGGTCCGCAGCAACACATTCGGCGCCGTTTTTCGCGTGCGCAACGCGTTGACTCACGCGATTCACCGCTTCTTTCAAGAGCGAAATTTCGTCTACGTTCAAACCCCGATCATTACCGCCTCCGACTGCGAAGGGGCGGGCGAGCTGTTTAGCGTAACATCCCTGAAACTGGGGGACCTCCCGCGCCGTTCTGATGGCGAGATCGACTGGCAACAGGATTTTTTTGGCCGGCCCACCTATCTGACGGTAAGCGGACAGCTTGAGGCTGAGATTTTTGCTCTGAGTTTTGGCAGGGTCTATACTTTTGGGCCCACTTTCCGCGCCGAGAACAGCAATACGCCGCGACATCTGGCAGAGTTTTGGATGGTCGAGCCGGAAATGGCGTTCTTCGATTTGGCAGACAACATGCGCCTGGCCGAGGAATTCCTCAGATTCACCATTCGTCATGTTCTCGAGAACTGCCGGGAGGATCTTGAGTTTTTCAATCGCTACATCGAGACATCCGTCCTCAGCACGCTGGAGCACGTTGTCGAATCAACCTTCGGGCATCTCACTTACACCGAGGCCATCCAGGCGCTGCAAGATGCCCGCAGAACCTGGCAGTTCCCGCCTGAGTGGGGGCAGGATCTCCAGACCGAGCACGAGCGATTTCTATCGGAAGAGCTGTTTAAGAAACCCGTGATCGTGACGGACTATCCGAAGGTCATCAAGCCCTTCTATATGCGCGTTAACGATGATGACCGGACGGTTCGGGCGATGGATGTTCTGGTTCCCCGAGTGGGCGAAATTGTCGGCGGCAGCCAACGGGAGGAGCGATACGATGTGCTTGTGCAGCGAATTCGTGAGGCTGGCCTGGACGAACGGGCCTATTGGTGGTATCTCGACCTTCGCCGGTTTGGCTCCGTGCCCCATTCCGGCTTTGGCCTTGGATTGGAACGGATGATGATGTATCTCACGGGCCTGAAAAACATCCGCGACGTGATCCCGTTCCCGCGCACGCCGGGAAACGCGGAGTTTTAACCGCAAGGGGTAGGGAAGATTCTTCGGGTTGTTACAGCGCCTAGCCGTCAGCTCTGCGGCTTCGGCGCCGTAAGCACACCCTTTTTCTTCAAAAATCCCTCAGCCACTTCTCTGGCGGACCGGCGCTCGCCGTCGACCTGAAAATTTAGTTCTCTCATCTCTTCCACTGAAAGGGACCGGCCGAGAAGTTGTAGAGCCTCGCGTATTTTTGGATATTTCTTGAGAGTGTCCTGCCGGACGACCGGAACGGCGTCGTAGGGCGGAAAATAATGCCGGTCGTCTTCCAGTTGGAAGAGGTCGTAGCGCGGAATCAACCCGTCGGTGGAATTTCCCGCGATCAGATCCACCTGACGCTCCGCCAGCGCGCGATACGTTAACGACAAATCCATCTCGCGCACCTCCGCAAACTTGAGCCCATAGGTCTTTGTAAATCCGGCAAATCCGTCGGGACGCGAGATAAAGTCCTGCCCGAAGCCGGCGCGCCACTGCGGCGCAAATGCCGCAGCCTCGGAGACGGTTTTGATCTTCAAACGGCGAGCGTCCTCGCCGCGAATCAGGATCGCGAAGGTGTTGTTGAAACCCAGGGGCTCAGCCAGCTCGAGGGCGAATTTTTTGGCGTAAGCCTCCCGGACACGCCGGTACACCTCCTTCGGGTCGGTTAAAGGTCTCTCCTTGAGAAGCGCCATGAGCGCGGTTCCGGTATATTCCACGTACAGATCGATTTCTCCGGCAATGAGCGCTTCGTGAGCCAGATTTCCGCCAAGGTCAAAGCGGCGCTCCACTGGCAATCCGGTTTTTGACTCGATAACCTGGGCCGCCAGCTCACCTAAGATGATCTGCTCGGTGAAATCCTTTGCCCCGACAGCGACGCGCCCGCCGGGCCGGGAGAGATACATGGCGAGCACACTCCCGGCGATAATAGAAAGCGTAACGAAGGCCCAGGTAACGCGGCGAGTTTTCAGTTTTTCCCTCCTTCCCATCGCGAACAATTCCTCCACCCAACCCAGTGCCAGGTCGGCGAACAACGCCATAACGGCGGCGGGAACCGCGCCGGCGAGAATCAGCATGTTGTCGTTCATTCTGAGGCCGCGGAATATGTATCGACCCAATCCCCCGGCATCGATTGCCGCAGCTATTGTCGCCGTACCGACCGAGATCACCGTCGCCACCCGGATCCCCGCTATGATGACTCCCAAAGACAGCGGGATCTCAACCTGAAACAACAGTTGGCGGCCCGTCATTCCCATGCCCAGCCCCGCCTCGCGGATTGCCGGATCAACCCCGCTGATCCCCGTAAACGTATTGCGTATGATCGGAAGCAGAGCGTAAAGGACCAAAGCCACCACGGCCGTGCGCGCGCCGATCCCTCCAATTATGCGCGCGTGAAACAGAGAGACGTTGAGGGGGATGAGAAAGCCGAAAAGCGCCAGGCTGGGAATCGTCTGCATGATATTCGCAAGACCCAGGACCGGCTTGCTGAGAGCAGGCCAGCGCGTAAGCGCGATTCCTAGAGGAACACCTATAAGTACCGCGATTCCCGTGGAAACCCCAACCAGGAAGAGATGCTCCAGCACAAGTGTGAGCAATTCGGCCTGATTGTGGAGAAAAAATTCCCAAAGACTCATGGCGGGCCCAAAGCGGCGTCAGCATCGTTGAGGCATTGCGCAAAGGCGCGCGCTTCAGGATCTGTTGACCCGAGGAGATCCGCCGGTTCGCCTAGGAGGACCGTTTTCCCGTCCTTCAACAGGCAAAGGCGCGAGGCAAGAAAGAAAGCTTCTCGAACGTCATGGGTCACAAAGACCATCGTCTTTCCCAATCTCTGCTGCAAAGAACGGAATTCGTGCTGGATCTCCCGCCGCGTGATCGGATCCAAAGCGCCGAAAGGCTCGTCGAGCAAGAGAATCGGGGGGTCGGCAGCCAGGGCGCGGGCGACGCCGACCCTTTGGCGCTGGCCGCCGGACAGCTCTCGAGGATAACGGCTAGCAAATCGCTCAGGCTCAAGTCCGACCAGATCCAGCAGCTCACGGGCGCGGATCCTGATCTTTTCCTCATCCCAGCCCTCGATGCGCGGGACCAATCCGACGTTGTTCTCGACTGTAAAATGCGGAAACAAACCGATCTCCTGGATTACATAACCGATCCGTCTCCTTAGCCGGATCGGATCCCATTTGGTTGTCGCCACTCCTTCCACAATGACCTCGCCACCGGTCGGATCGAGAAGTCGATTGATCAGCTTCAGAGTCGTGGTTTTGCCAGAGCCGCTTCGTCCGAGCAGGACAAGAGTTTCTCCATCGTAAATTTCCAGATGCAAACCGGAAAGAAGCGTCTTGCCGTTGGCGAGGCTAAAACTGACGTTGCAAAACTCTATGCTCTTGCATTTATCTTCCATATTCGGTCGTCTGGTCAGTCAGTCTATCCAGTCAATTCAGTCGATTCAGTCGATCTGGTCGTTCGGTCTGTCTGGTGGAAATCGGTCCGGCGGTCTTTTGAGTCAACGGAATAGACGAGATAGACGGAACAGATGGAATAAACAGTCTATCGCTGGACATGCCGGCGGATTTTCCCTTATATTCACAATCAGATGGAGACTCACCCTAACATGTTTTCCCCAACCCAGCGAAGCCTCTGGACACCCGCGGCGCCGCATATCTGGGCCATCAATGCAACCGGCAGCGCGGCTGAAGACTACGTCTCCGTTATCAGAACGCTCCTGGACCAGCCCCGGTGGCTTGAGGCGCAGTATCTTTACGATGAGCATGGCTCGCATTTGTTCGAAGAAATCTGCGAGCTGCCGGAATATTATCTGACGCGGACCGAAAACTCCATTCTTGCCGAATGCGCCGATCAAGTCATCAGCGCCGCGCCTGTGGAATGTATTGTGGAACTGGGATCAGGAACTTCAAAGAAGACAGCGCACTTGTTGCGACAGCAGATTAAACAACGGGGTCGCGGCATCTTCGCTCCGATAGACGTGAGCCTGTCGTCGCTGGAGGCCTCTAGAGATCTTATCAGCGAGGAATTTCCCGAGCTGACCTTTAACGGCCTTTGCGCCCGCTATGAAGAGGGGATGTCCGGCGTTGACAAGACCGTGCCTAAGCTATTCGTCTTTCTGGGC
The DNA here is from genome assembly GCA_016210115.1 of Deltaproteobacteria bacterium. Classification (GTDB taxonomy): domain Bacteria; phylum Desulfobacterota; class Binatia; order UBA9968; family UBA9968; genus JACQUW01. The sequence continues at coordinate 19,492 of JACQUW010000299.1, forward strand.
AGCACAATAGGCAACTTCAACCGCTCGGAGTTCTCGATCTTTTTTCGCCGCCTCTCGCAATCGATGGGGCCCAAGGATTTCCTTCTTTTGGGGGTGGACCGCGTTAAAGACACGCCGCTCTTGGAAAAAGCCTACGATGATTCGCGAGGGGTAACGGCGGAGTTTATACTGAATGTTTTCAGGCACGTAAACCGCAGGCTGGGCAGCGACTTCGACCGGGCGAAGATGCGCTACCACTCCTGGTACAACCCGCAGTGGCAGCAGATCGAGATGTACGCGATCTCGACGGCGGCTCAGGAGATTCATTTTCCTTCTTTCGACACTTCTTTTGTTTGGGAAGAAAACGACAGGATCTTGGTCGAGATCAGCCGCAAATTCGAGCCGCGCCGGCTCCAGAGCCAGCTTCAGTTTTTCGGCCTTAAGAGCGTTGGACATTTCACAGACCCCAGAGAGTGGTTTTCGGTCTTGTTGTTTCGGAAATCTCAAATATAGGAGAAGTGGTTTTTCTAAACGTGTCTAAAAGATCAACAGAGACTTTAAGTGGTCGGGGAGGTGGATTATGTCTGTTAAAGACCGTTTGGGGTGCGCCGGAATCTTTGTTCTTGTTCTTGCGTTGAGTTTTGCCGGGTCACCCGTCCTGGCGCAAGACTCCCGTCCGGTTGTTCGAGTAAGCAGTCCCGGCTCAGACACTGCGTACTCGATGCCTTTCCGGGTAGCCCAGGAGCTGGGGTTTTATTCGGGCGAGGGCCTTGATGTGCGAATTCTCCCGGGCGTGAGGACGGCGCCAAGCGTTCAAATGCTGGTGGCGGGCACCGTGGAGGCTACGCAGACCGTGGGTCCGACGACCATGGGCGCCATTCTTCAAGGCGCGCCCCTCAAGGTCGTCATGATCTTCAATGACAAGCCATCCTATTGGTTGTATTCGAAGAAAAATATCAGGGGTTTTGCGATGCTCAAAGGCTCGAAAGTCGCGAGCTCCACGCCAGGGAGCACCAACGACCGGCTTCTCAAGATCATTTTGGAAAAAAACGGAGTGGACTGGAAGAGGGACCTGACAATCATCTACATCGGGACATCCGACGTGCGGATTAGGGCGCTCCTCAGCGGCTCCGTTGATGCTGCGGTTTTGACTCTTCCCGGCAACCTTGCCGCCGAGGATGCGGGCTTTCATGAACTCGCTTCGTTTGAAAGCGAGGTCGGGGCGCTCACCGGCGGGGTGGCCACCAACGAGACTCTTATTACTCACAAGCGCGATACGCTAGTCCGGTTCCTCCGCGCCACGTTAAAGGGGTTAAAATTTTTCAAGGACAGTAGAGACGGCTCAGCAAAGATCATGTCCAAGTATATGCACATAACCCCCGCAGCCGCGCTCAGGACCTACGACAAGAGTGTTCCTGTCTTTGTTTCCAACGGGATGTTCTCCGAAGAATTCCAGGACAAAGTCGTCGATTTCCAGCTCAAGGCGATCGGCAGCGATAAGAAATTGCGCCGGGATCAGGTCTTCGATTTTTCGATTATGAAGGCTTTAGCGAAGCAAGGATAAGCCCATCCCCTATTCACGGTCAGAGGAAAACTACCACACTGCAACGATCGGAGGGGTGAGCTGGCCAGCTACCAACCGCAGTTCAAAACGTTTAAGCCGTTCAAAACGTTTTGAACGATTGGAACCCTTTGAACGAATTGAACGCCCATTGCTTTTGCTCGGGAGGGGTTGCCCATCGATGACTGTCACGCATGAACCAGCGTGCGGTGAAAAATGGATCTTTTTTTTCAGTGGTTTTGTTTTCCTTCATTGAGCACAAGTCGGACCACATCGGGACGGCTGTAGTGGCCGACCGTATCGATTTTCCACTTCTCTTCGAGAATTTTTTTGGGATCGATTTCGGCATAGAGAATGGTTTCTTTGTCGTAGACAGGACCGGCGAGATAATCTCCGTCCGGTCCGATGATCCCGCTGCCGCCGTTAACATTCCACAGCGTCCGCTTCTTAAGAGGGAAGTCGTCCGGCACCTGGTCCGGAGATAGGAGTCCGCTGGCCATGACAACATACGCCTGGCTCTCGATAGCATGGCTCCGGCTGAGTATATCCGCCGTGCGATCGAGGTGAGATCCTTTAGGCCATACCGCTATATGCACCTGCTCGCCCTTGACCGCCAGGGCATGGCGCAACAGCGGATGGTTGTGCTCGCCGCAGATCAGGCCTCCCAGCGTACCGAGCGGAGTCTGGAATACCGGAAGATCAGACGTCCCGCCTATACCCCAGCAGCAGCGCTCCTCATAAGTCGGAAGCAGCTTGCGTCTCTTGCCCAGAAGCTGCCCCTGATCTCCTACAAAGACAAGAGTGTTGTAGAGAGTGGCGCCTGGCTCACTCGATTTTTCATTGACGCCGATCACGACATGACAACCGGCTTCGCGCGCCGCCTCGCTTAGAGCATCGGTTTCCGGTCCGGGGATTTCCACCGACTCTTGATAGAGTTGGACCCACGCTTCCTGGCTCAGCTCCCGCTCTCCCTTGGGCAGCGCCCTCGGCCAGTGGGGAAAAGTCGGAATCCACGCCTCGGGGAAAACAACGAGTCGAGCTCCTTGCTTACGCGCCTCTCGAATGAGTTTACATGCCTTCTCGGTGGTGGCCCTGCGGTTCAGAAAAATCGGAGACGCCTGCACAACCGCCGCCACATATTTCTCGAATTGAGTAGCCATATGCTGAATCCCTCAACCTCTGTAGTCTGTCCGTCTGTTCCGTCTGTCTCGTCTTTCCCGTCCACTGAAAAGACCGAACGACTGAATAGACCAGACAGACCGTATAGACCTCAGATCCTCTACTTGTTCAGCCCGGAAATGAAACCACTCCTGTCCAGCTCCTCGAGTTCCTGGCTCGAAACAAGCCAAATCCCTGTCATCCCGGTTGTCCATCAACCCGCGGGCTGGTCAAAATCGGCGTGTAGACCCACAAGAAGATCAGAAAAGAAACGATCCAGAGCCCTCCGGAGAGCGCTACGAGATTCGGCAGCATCCCGGGCAATGCGATGGGAAAAATGCCTCGAGCAACTGCTGCAATATTGATAATAGCGAAAGCAAACGTTATGGAGTTGGCGACTTTTAACGGCCGTCCTGTATGACCGAGAGATACGCGGGCCATCATCCCCAGAGTCAATACACCGATGCCTCCGACGCTAAAGGCGTGAATGGTGTATTGGAGCCCGACCAAGCTGGCAGCCGCAAAAGCTTTCAGACAAAATCCCGCGATGATCCAGGCATAACCCAGATGGAGAACCCACAGCAAGGGAACCGACCAGAACCGCCTCGTATACCAGCCTGCCAGCCGAATACCGTTGCTAGCGGCGGCCAGAGCCGCGACGGTTCCCGCAAGGATCGAATTGGGAAAGAAAAACTCCGCTACCGGAAACGCGAGAACGCTCGCGACGGAAAGCCATTCGATGGCCGGCCATCGTCTCATCATGACACCCGGCAACGCCCGCTCAGTAAAAAAAGGGATAACCCTCCCGCCCATGATCACGATGACTAAAAGAACCAGGTTCAGTCCCAAGAAAATTCCCCGCCGGGCCGTATGTTCCGCCAGTCCGTTCAGCTCCAGGTGGACAAGCAGGTTTGCCAACGTCAGTAGGCCTAAGAGTGGGACGAAAAAAAGATTTCGTTTCTGGCCGCTCCCAACCAATGGGATGGCGACAGCCGTGGCAAGCGCGGGAAGAAAGCTTAGATCTACCAAGGCGATCAGCCACCTCGACAGGCCGTCCGTAAGAAAAGGCACGACTCTGCCGGCCAACCAAAGCGCCGCCATGGTTGCGAGCGGCAGCCCTTGTGCCGTCTGGATATTCGTCCAGTTCCGGACCGCCGTCAATAGGAATCCGGCGATGACGGCCGAGGCGTAGCCGAAAATCATTTCATGGCTGTGCCAGCCGATCAGGCCGTAATAGGTTTCGAAATCCGGGCTGCCAAGGAAGGTAGGTAGCCAGGTCCCCACCAAAACGACGGCGAAAAACCCGGCCATCAGGAAAAACGGCCGGAAGCCCAGCGCGAACAGGACCCTCCGCTTCACCGACGCTCTTTGCGCACTATTCTCCAAGCCCATTGTTCACGGATTACGGTGATTTATGTCAGCATACTTACAAGGAGTTCATAAGTAACTTGACGTTCTCCAAAAGGCAGGCATTGAAAGGAGCGAGTTTCGTCATTCCCGCGACAGCGGGAATCTAGAGGAGGGGCAGACGCGGACTGGATGCCCGCTTGCGCGGGCATGACCGGGAGAGGGCGGGTTTTGCAACAGGAACGACAGAATCGCCCCTCGGGTGGCCTCCCATTTCTAGTTACTACTGAACTCATTAAATGTTTATTGCTTTCAATAATCTTACGCTGAGCCGTAGAAACGCTTCTTATCGGCTTCTGCGCGTGCCTCGTATTTGCGATCGAGCTTTACCGTAGGTATGTAGTGCGCCTCTATCCTCTTGCGTAGCTCCCAAACCTTCTCGCAGGCTTTTACCAGGCCAGCGAACTGCTCGGGAAAAAGTCCCTGGAACCCATCTGATTTTGCGATGAGCGGATTCGGATGCGTCTCAACCAGGACGGCTGAGGCGCCGGCCATGATCCCGGCCAAAGTCATGGGGTGAACGAGATCGCGTATACCGGTCCCATGGGAAGCGTCCACTGCCACCGGAAGACAGGAGAGCTGGTAGTGGAACGCGGCAATACCCCCAAGATCCAGGGTATTACGGGTGTAACGATTGGGACTGATGATGCCCCGCTCGCACAAAATCACATTCTCTTTCCCCGCGGACATGACGCGCTCGACCCACAACAAGTAGGCCTCGATATCCAGGGAATTGCCGCGTTTGTGTATGACGGGGAGAGGGGTATCGCGTAGCCGGTTAAGCAAAGCCTGGTTCTTCGAGTTTACCTCCCCAACCTGAAGGCAATCAATACCTATGTCTTCGTAGAGGGGGAGATCGGCCGCGTCCAGAATTTCAACGACGGTCGGTAAACCAAACTCTCTTCCAGCCTTCACGATATATTTGAGCCCGTTTCGCAGGGCCTCCTCAGAGGTAGAGCCGATTCCCTCCCAGCCGCTATAGGGGCTCGAGCGATATTTGACCACCCCGCCACGCAGGGCATCAGCTCCCGCCTCTTTGACGATGCGAGCCGCTTCCATGATCTGCACCTCGCCTTCGACTGAACATGGCCCTGCAATAATCGTCAGCTTTTCACCGCCTACCTTAAGATTTCCGAGGCGCACCGCGCGGTGAATCAGGTTTCCGGCGGTTCCTTTCTGTGCGACCCGTTTATACGCACGGGAAATGGGAATCAGGGTATCAACGCCGCCCATCTCCTGAATCTCGACAACCGGAAGCTGGCTGATATCACCGTAGACGCCGATGAGGGTGATCTCCTCACCCACCATCTTCCCGGTCTTGTAATTCAATGCGTGAAGCTTCTCTTCAACCGCCGTAACTTCTTCCGGAGTTGCGTCTCTGGACATTTTTACTAACATGACATAGCCTCCTCAGAATCTTATTCGTTTTAGCGTTTGTTGCAGCGGCTGTGGTGGGACCGAACTGCAGCTCTAATTTAGCTCCACATTAGCTCTTGGAGCCAGGCGCCGTCAAACGCCGGCAAAGTTCAGTTCAAAACGTTCAAGCCGTTTTAGCCCCCACCTCTGTCCTCCCCCGCGACGCGGGGGAGGAGGAAGGAGGAGGTTTGAACGATTGGAACGCTTTGAACGAATTGAACGCCCAAATTCCATGGGCCGCCTGAGATAGACATTTTTTTTGCAATGGGCTAAGGAAAGCCTAAAGGCACATCCGCGACATTCATGAAATCGGCCAGTAGGATAGCTTTTCTTACCGTCTTCCTCTTAAGCGCGCTTGCACTGCCTGCAAAGGCGGCTGAGTCCTCGGGGAGTTATCGCGAGGCCCTGGCACTCCACAGGGCAGGTAAATTCAAGGAGGCCATCCGCTTCTACGATAAGGCTATAAAAGCCGACCCTCGTTCTGCCGCGGCTTATGTCGGCCGTGGCGCCGCCTATGCGAGGCTCGGGGAGCGCGAGAGAGCTATCAAGGATTATGACGAAGCGATCCGAATAGACCCCAAACTGCCTGACGCGTACTATAACCGGGGCAACGCTTTCGATGATCTCAAGCAGCACGAGCGCGCGATCAAGGATTATGATCAGGCATTGCGCCTGAATCCCAGTCTGAGCGCGGCTTACAACAACCGCGGCTTTGCCTACTACAAGCTTGGCCAGTACGAGCGGGCAATCAAAGACTACGACCAGGCCCTACGCCTCGATTCCAAGCTTGCGCACGCTTACTTTAACCGGGCCAACGCACATTCCGTCCTGAAACAGTACGAGAAGGCGATCAAGGATTACAATTCCGCTATTCGCCTGAACCGGAAATACGGGCAGGCCTACAGGCAACGGGGAAACGCCCACTCCAATCTTGGCCAGCATGAGTTAGCGATCAACGATTTCACTGAAGCGATCCGCTTCGATTCCAAGGATGCCGAAGCCTATTACAGTCGTGGCCTCGCCAAGCGCCGCCTGGGCCGGCACGAAGCCGCCGTCCAGGACTACACGGTGGCGATCCAGCTAAACCCGAAACATGCGGAGGCCTACAATAATCGGGCGAACGCTTACTCTCTTCTCGGCCAATACGAGCGCGCGATCCAGGACTATACGGAGGCTATTAAACTGGACCCCCGTAACGCGATGATCTACGGCAATCGGGGGCTGGTCAAACTCCGGCAGGAGAAAGATGCCGAGGCCGAAAAGGATTTTCACAAGGCGATCGAGCTCGATCCGAGCTTGAGGCAAAAACTTGAGCCTCTCATGAACGGAGGCAAAGGCAAAGGTGCGGCAAAGCCATAGCTAAAACCCCAATGAAGGTTGCTCAGTCTTGTTTGGTTGCGTTGATGTTGGCTCTCCAATTAGCCGGAGTGGTATGGAGCGCCGAGGCTGAAGATGTGCTCAACGAGGGACTGAATCTTCATGATGCCGGGAAACTGAAGGAAGCGATTTCCTACTACGACCGGGCGATTCGCCTGAATCCGCGCTTCGCCGAAGCCTATTACAACCGGGGCAACGCCTATTATGATCTCGGTCGATATCAGCAGGCCATTAATGATTACACGCAGGTGCTTCGCATAGATCCCGACGATGCCGAAGCCTATTATAACCGGGGCAACGCTTACCGTCGCCTCGCGCAGCACGAGCGCGCTCTGCGGGACTATACTGCAGCCATTCATCTCCATCCTGAAGACGCGGAAATCTACGTCAACCGCGGCAGCGTCTATTATAGTCTTGGCCGGTATGAGCTCGCTCTGCGAGATTACAACGAGGCCATACGCCTGAATCCCAAAGATCCGGAGGCTTACTACAATCGAGCGAACACGTACGTCAGGATGGGCAAGAAAGAAGAAGCCATTGAGAATTATAACAAAACGCTCAGCCTCAACACGCAGCTCGTGGAAGCCTACTACAACAGGGGTTTTGCATACGCGGAAAGTGGCGAATACGAAAAATCGGTCCAGGACTACAGCCAGTATCTGAGCTTTAATCCCAAATCGGCTGAAGCTTATTACAACCGCGGCCTTGCGCGCATCAGAATCGGCCAGGACGAAGCTGCCATCGAAGATTACAGCGAAGCGATCCGCCTGAATCCGAAAGATGCCGAGGCGATGTATAACCGGGGTCTTGCCTACAGCCGCCTTGGCAGATACGAACACGCCGCCAGAGATTACACCGACGTGATCCGTCTGAAGCCGCGCAACGCCGAGGCTTACGGACGGAGAGGCTTGGTCCGGCTCCAGCAAGGAAGAGATGCGGAAGCAGAGGCTGACTTCAAAAAAGCCTATCAATTGGACGGGAAGCTAAAAAACAAACTCGAGCCCCTGATCAACGAAGCCAAGAAAAAACCACGCCTCACGCCTTAGCCCGCGCATCCGATCCAAATCGTGAAACGTGAAAGGTGAAACGTGAATAGGCCCCCGATTCACTCTTCACGTTTAACTTTTTACGTTGCAGGCTGCAGCCTAATCCGCCACGCCCGCCTCCGCCTGATGGAGCCGCGCGCGCACCGCTCCCAAAGCTCCCACTTCGGCGGGCACGCCGTCTTTGTAGCCGATGGCCTGATTTGAGTAGGGAGAAACGCGAGCGCCGGGAGTGAGTATACCCACGAAATTGAGCGGGTCTGACGAAGCGACAATCATAACTTCGCCTTCAGTTTGAGACCGGCGCAAAGATCGCAGCATCTCTACAGCTTGAGGGAGCGCGTATTGCTCTCCGGCGAAACCGTTAACGAATCGACCGCCGCGGATCTCCCCGCGGGCTTCCAACTGACGATAGATCGGAAGCAGCGTACGCCACGAAGGCGCGCGCGTCTCCCTGGCGAGTAACTCCCGGAAGACGACCCCATAGCGCCGCAGCAGTTGCCGCGCCAGAAACTCCTCAGGCGCGCCTCTATCGATGTTTTCCGGAGAAGCCAGTGACGCGCGATAAAGATACCATCGCCCGACGGGCATCAGGCGGTCCCGCGCGCGGCCGCCGGGAATCATGCGAAACCTTCTTATTCGACCCTGCCTTTTGACTTCGGGTGCAAGCAGGATTCTAAGGCCGGCGATCCCATCGCCGGTTACGAGACCGCGCGCGACAAGCTCCCACAATGCTTCTTCAGCCTTTGTCTTCAAGAGCCCGGCGCCTTGAGCAATATCCGTCACAAAAGAGGCGCCGTGGCGCTCCAAATAGCGGGCGACGTCCATGGCTGCGCCCGTGAGGCCCTTTACCTCGTCCCAAGAACCACTCACAGGTTCCATGAAGCGGTGGAGGTTCTCGCGCGGAAGAAAAGCAATCGGCGCATTACGGGAAAAGAGACGCCGGGCTCTCCGTTTTTCCCTTCCAACCTCTAGAACCTTTTGAGCGGCATGAGATGCTCGAGCTCTCACCGCGCTGAGAGTTTGTTCCTCGTTTTGAAGAGGCAGCGCTTCAGCGTCCAGATTTAATCTTCCCCACGCGACCATGCCTCCCAGGCAGAGGCTTTCCAAATCCGCCGGATCATAATCAACTATCCGGGCCGGGAGCACGTGCTTCTCCCATGCTGGAGCGGGCAGTTCCAACCCCTGCAGTTGCGTGATCACTTCCAAGACACCCTCCCGCCCCTGAAGTCGCGACTCCGGCGCGACGTGCTGCCAGGAAAAAAGAAACCGGATGAATTCAGCGCCCGTGACCGGCTCGATCTCCCGGCGCAACTGCCCCAGAGTCAGCCGGTGAATTCGCGCAAGGAGACCTCTCTCGCACCACTCGGGCTCCTCTTGGGCGTTGTGAGCGGGTGTGAAGTTGCCTCTTAAGACGATGCCGCTCGTCTCCAGGGCAAACAGCGCCGTCTCGACTTGACGGACCGGTAAGCCAACCCTCGCCGCCAATTCCGTCGCTGTAATTGGTCCTACCAGATCCATCCAGCCACGGACGATAGTACGAAGCGCCTCTTCACGGGAGGCGAAGACCTTCGCCGGAAAAGGAGACTGGATCGCGGGCTCGATGCGGAGATCTGGAAGTGCCGCGCAGACCGGATCGAGCCGCTCTGCAGCGATGTAGCCCCGGCGATTTCCGCTGCCCTCGCAGCTCCAGAAGCAAAACGCCGCTCTCTTCATCCCAATCAATTCTTCCGCGAACCCTCTCCATTCAAGCGCCTGTTCCAAAGGCAAAAGACAAACCGTCAAGAGGAGATCATGAAGCTCGTCCGCGTCGCGGACAGCAGGCCATGCCTGGTTTCGCACCTCGGCGATGGCATCCGGATTCAACGCGCCGAGCCCCTGGGCCAGATCGGGAGATGCGCGTCGCAGTGACACCGCCCTCGCGCGTCTTTCTTCCAAAGGCGCGTCATCGAGAAACGCGTAAGGGTTGGCATTGAGAATCTCATGAGACATCGGTGAAGGCGCTGTGGTATCCACGGCCATTGTCTTGATCGCGCCGCGCTCGATCTTTTCCAGAATCTCTTTTAAACCGTCGAGGTCCATGGCTTCGTGAAGACAGTCGTGCAAGGTCTCGTGGAGCAAAGGGTGGTCCGGCGCCTCTATCGCCCCCATCCGATTATCGAGGCACATAACCTGCTCCGGAAACACGGCGGCCAAAAGATCTTCGGCGCGCATCCGCTGGAGCGCCATCGGGACTTTACGTCCTCCACTGAACCGCAGAAGCGCCAGCGCCCGGGTCGTATTCCAACGCCACCTGTTCGTGAACATCGGAGAGGCCAGCGCAGCCTGAACGAGATCGTTTTCCACAGAAGCGGAGCGGACCATCAAGAAAACGTCTTTGAGAGGAAAGGAATGTTGCTCAACCAGCGAAATAACCAACCCGTCATCGGTGGCTGCGGCCTGCAACTCGCGGTCAAAGCCCACACAGAATCGTTTGCGCAGGGCCAATCCCCAAGCGCGGTTGATCCTACCGCCGTAAGGGGTGTGCAGGACAAGCTGCATCCCGCCCGCTTCGTCGAAAAAGCGCTCCGCGACGACGCGATCCGTGGTCGGAACGATCCCCAGAGCTTTGCAGGTCTCTCCCAGGTAGGCGACGATCTGCTCCGCCGCGCTTCGGGCAACGGCCGTCTCTCTTTCAAGCCACGCCATGGCGGCAGTGGCGTCATCCAGACGGCCTGCCACTTCCCGTCGTAGGTCGGAGACGGCATCGGAGAGCTCACGAGTTCGCGCGGAAGCCTCACCAAGCCAGAATGGAACGGTGGGCGGCGCCCCGTGCGCGTCTTCGACCCATACTTTACCCGCGGCAACCCGGCGAATGCGCCAGGATCTGTTCCCGAGAAGGAAGATGTCGCCCGCGAGGCTTTCAATGGCGAAGTCCTCGTTCACTTTTCCGACAAACGTCTCCGCCGGAGCTTCGATCACGTCGTAATCTGCGGTATCCGGAATCGCGCCGCCGTTCGTGATGGCAATCATGCGGGCGCCGCGCCGGCCCCTCAATCGCCTGTTGACGCGGTCGCGATGAAGGTGAGCGCTGCGCCGGCCTTTCCGGCTCGCGATCCCTTCCGAAAGAACGTCCAGGAGTTGCTCGAACTCCCGCGGTTCGAGCTTCCGGTAGGGATAAGCTCTGTGGATTAAAGCAAAAAGCTCCTCCTCGCCGATGCCGGATTCGATGATGCCTTTGAGAAAAAGCGAGTCTCCCTGTTTAACGGAAGCCGTCATACTCGAAACGGTGGCGACGATCTGCTGCGCGAGAACGTCCAGAGGTTTTTCCGGGATCAGCACCCGATCCAGTTTTCCGCTGCGCGCCGCGCGAATCGCCGCGGCGCACTGGACCAGCTCATCCCGCGTCAGGGGATAAAAGATCCCTTTTGGTGTAGCCCCCAGCCAGTGGCCGGACCTTCCGATCCGCTGCAGCATAGTGGCCAGGGACCGGGGGGCGCCAATATGGCAGACCAGTTCCACGTGGCCGATATCGATTCCCAGTTCCAGAGAAGCCGTAGCCACCACCACCGGCATCGTGCCGGACTTGAGCTTTTCCTCGACTTCCAGGCGCGCCTTTCGGGAAAGGCTCCCGTGATGGGCGCCCACTTTCCCGTCCCCTAGCCGGGCGCTCAACTGGTGCGCGACCCGCTCTACCAGCCGGCGGGTATTGACGAAAACCAGCGTCGTGCGGTTCGCTTTGGAATGAGCCACAATCCGGTCATACACGTCCGACCACATCTCATGAGTGGCGATGGGCCCGAGTTCCTGATCCGGCAGCTCGACCGACAGATTTAGATCACGTTGGTGGCCTGAGTCGACGATTGCGCACTCCGCTGTTTTATCCGAGCGGATCTGCTCCGTTCCGACCAGGAAGCGGGCGATCTCATCAATGGGTTTTTGCGTCGCGCTCAGGCCAATGCGCTGCAGAGGCTTTCCAGCCAGAGCATCCAGTCGCTCCAGGGATAGGGCGAGATGCGAGCCCCGCTTATCTCCGGCAACCGCATGGATCTCGTCGATGATAACGGTATCAGCGGTTCTGAGAAGCTGCCGGCTGCGTTGGGCCGTGAGCAGGATGTAAAGCGATTCCGGAGTGGTAATCAGGATATGAGGCGGCCGGCGCAGCATCGATTGCCTTTCCCGGGCCGGCGTGTCCCCGGATCGGACGGCCACCCTGATCTCCGGAAGGTTAGTTCCCTGGGAGTCGGCCAGCCGGTAGATCTGCTCCAGCGGGGCTTTGAGGTTTCTTTCGATATCGTTCCCCAGAGCCTTCAGGGGTGACACATAGATGATGCTGGTTTTGTCTTCGCACAAGCCTGACAGGGCTCGCTCGATGAGCCGGTTGATGGACCAGAGAAATGCCGCCAGGGTCTTTCCGGAACCCGTAGGCGCGGCGATGAGCGTAGCTTCGCCTTCAGCAATATGCTCCCAGCCCTTCTCCTGCGGCTCCGTGGGCCGGGAGAAGCGTTCCGAAAACCAGCGCTGGACTAGAGGATGAAATGAAATGGCCACCCATCAAAGATATCTTGATTCTGTGCCCCTTGCCAGAGAGCGCGTACAAAGTACAAAGCAGAAAGTAGAAAGTGAAAAGTGAATAGTGAATAGGGAGCGCCACTCGCGAATTATTGACTCGTCCAGGGTGGAAATTTCTGCCACCTTTGACATAATGGCTTCGCCTACGCTGGGCGAGCTTGCCGCAATTACCGGCCAAAAAGGATTGCAGCACCGGTTCGGCGCTCCGCGTGTTTAGGGATTATGCGAATTTCCTATTCGTACAAGGGGATAATAGAGCAGGAAAAGGTCTTCGGCGACGACGTTATAGTGGGACGTCTTGTGCCAGGGGTCGAAGTTGACCTCGACCTGAAATTCGACCGGTGGGTTTCGCACCGCCACGCTCGGATCTGGGTCAAAGAGGGTCAATACTGGATTGAAGACCTCGGCAGTAGAAACGGCACGACCGTAAACGGAGAGGATATTTGCGGCAAGGGGAGTCGCGGGCTCCAACCTGGAGATACGATCAACATCGGCGAGACTAAACTTAGCGTCAAAATACCGGCCGAGCTCCCCAAGCGCGAAACTAGCTCAAATATCACTTTAGTCATTGATGCGAAAAGACCGGCTTACTCGCTGGAACAGTCAGCGAGCGGGGACGCCGAACGCCGCCTGGCAATCCTCTACGAGTTGCCTCTGCAGTTTGGGGAAGAGATGCAGCTCGACCTGCTGTTGCAGATGATTGTTGTAAGGCTCGTTGAGATCATCCGGGGCAGCGCGCGTGCGGCGCTGATCCTCAAGGATCCCGTAAGCGGCGCGCTTCTGCTGAAAGCCCACATCCCTCTGGGAAAACCTTACGTGAGCATGACTCTGGCGCAACGCGCATTAGAGCAGCGTGTCGGTTTCATATGGCAGCGGGCGGGCGGTTCCGCCGTGACCCAGGCCGACGCCTCTGCTGATTGCGCTATGTATGCCCCTCTATTGTGGAAGGGCAAAGCTCTGGGAGTCGTCAGCGTCGACAACTACCAGCGGGACCGTGTTTTTGACAACGACGATTTAAGGTTGCTTGTGGCCGGCGCGCAGTATGCCGCGATGGCCGTGGCGAACCAACTGTTACAGGAGGAGCTGCGCCGTGAGTCTGCCATCAAGTCGAATCTCCTTCGCCAGTTTTCTCCTAAGATTGCCGAGCGGCTGCTCAATCAACGGGGGCGCTTTCGGCTTGGGGGCGAACGATGCGAAGTGACGATCCTTTGCTCGGACATCTGCGGCTTTACCACCCTCTCGAAAGAGATGGAGCCCGAGAGCGTCGTCGAGATGCTCAACGACTATTTTTCCGGGCTTATTCCCGTCATTTTTGCGCACGACGGGAGCGTGGACAAGTACGTGGGCGATGCGATTCTATCGGTGTTCGGCAGTCCGGGACCGGATCCGGAGCATTATGAGAAAGCGGTACGCGCGGCGTTAGGGATGCAGGAGAAAATGCGCGACCTGAACGCGGCGCGACGGGCTGAAGGTAAGGTCACCTGCAATATCGGTATTGGTGTTCACTGTGGCGAGGTCGTGCACGGCTTTGTTGGAGCGCTCGAGCCGATGGGATTCACCGTCATCGGGGATGCCGTGAACCGCGCCTCGAGGTTCTGTGACGGCGCGCATGCGGGCGAGGTCGTCATCAGCCCGGAACTGTATCAGCGGGTTTGGAGGATCATTCAAGACGCAGATGCCGTAAGCATCGATACAAAAGAAAACGAGAACCTTAACGCTTATCTGGTAAAAAGCCTGAAACAACCGGCAGCGCGCGATCAATAACTCTGAAATCCGATCGCTGCGACTTTGCTCTTGGGACTTTCGCACTAGTGCAAAATCGATGATCAATCCTGCCTCGTACCCGTGATAAACATCGCGGCGTGGCTTTGGCTCGGAAATTGCGGTAATTGCGATAGGTGCGGGGCGCAACGCACTGCGCCCCACAGTGGAGAGGAGGCCTGCATGTTAGCCAAAGACATTATGACCACACACGTGATTACCGTCAGTCCGATGACCTCGATTAAGCGTCTGGCGCAAATCCTCAGTCAGGCTCAGATCAGCGGAGCCCCCGTTGTGGATAAGACGGGCAAGGTGATCGGTCTCGTTTCTGAAATGGACTTACTCGTTGGAAAAGGAGCTCAGGTCAAGTCCATCATGAGTAAGAAGGTCTTTTGTGTGACGGAAGATGCGACGCTGGAGGAAATCGCATCTGTGATGACCAGGGCAAAAGTTAAGCGCTTGCCCGTCATGCGGGGGGAAAAACTGGCCGGCATCATAAGCAGAGCTGATATCGTAAGCGCACTGGCTATAGGCGAACACATCGCCACCCACACGCCGATTTACGATCTCTAAGAATTCCACCTCCACGCTTAAGCCTGGTGCTAAATAGCCCATCGGGTGGTCTCCCCTGTCTACTTACTACTGAGCTCATTAATAAATGTCGGTTCATGCTGATCCGCCTCGAAGCATCCGCAGTCTTTCAACAGCCTGAATTCCGATTGACACAACGCTTCAGTATCCGATAGTCTTCGGTCCCAAAAAAACACCCATGGGGAGCCAGACATGAAGATGACAAAGCTCTTGTACCTAGGGACGGTGGGACTCGGCGTTGTCGTGCTTTTCGCCGTTTATCCGATCCGGCTGAGCGGCCTCGCCCTTAGCGAGGCCGAAGGGCAGCAAAAAAGCGCCGCAGCCGTCAGTATCGACAAGGACGACATCGGCGGCGTGGTTAGCAGTACGAAAGGGCCGGAAGCCGGTGTCTGGGTCATCGCGGAAACCACCGACCTTCCCACCAGGTTCGCCAAGATGGTGGTCACTGACGATCAAGGCCGCTACGTCATACCCGACCTTCCAAAGGCCACCTACAGGATCTGGGCGCGCGGCTACGGGCTGGTAGACTCGCCGAAGGTTAAAGCCACACCCGGCAAGATCGTAAACCTCAAGGCGGTGCTCGCGCCCAATGCGGCGTCGGCTGCCCAGCAATATCCGGCCGTTTATTGGTACTCCATGCTCAAGATTCCGGATGCGAGCCAGTTCGGCGGCAAGAGCTCGATTCCAGCCAAGCTCAAGCAGAGCGATTGGCTCAACTTGATGAAGAACAACGGGTGCGTCGGCTGCCATCAGATGGGCCAGCTTTCCACGCGCACGTTCCCGCGCAAGGTCCCGCACCCGCTCGGCAAGTTCGCCACTTCCGAGGACGCTTGGCTTCGTCGCGTCCAGTCCGGGCAATCCGGCGACTCCATGCTCGAGACGCTCGCCGTCCGACTTGGCGGCGCCCCCTTCCGCTACTTCGCGGACTGGACCGACCGCATTGCCAAGGGCGAGCTGCCCTTCGCCAAACCGGAGCGGCCACAGGGCGTCGAACGCAACATCGTCGTCACCACCTGGGACTGGCTGAACGACAAACACTACCTGCACGATTTGATCGCGTCGGATCGGCGCTACCCGACGGTCAATTCCTACGGTCCGCTTTACGGCTCGGCCGAGTACAGCACCGATCTCATTCCGGTCCTCGACCCAGTCAAGCACACCACCTGGAACATCACGGCTGCGATACGGGATGCAAATACTCCAGAAGCACTCGGACCGGGCCATGCCGCAAGTGCCAAGCCGCTGCAACCGTCGCCTTACTGGGGCGCGGAGAAGATCTGGGACACTAAGGCCAACAACCACAACGGCATGTTTGATAAGCAGGGGCGAGTCTGGTTCGCGGCGAGGTTCCGCGGCCGCAACAACCCGGAGTTCTGCAAGAAGGGCTCCAACCATCCCTCGGCAAAACTGTTCCCGCTGGAGGGGACGAACCGCCAGATTACGATGCTCGATCCCAAAACTGGCCAGTACACGTTCGTCGACACTTGCTTCCAAACCCATCACCTGCAATTCGGCTACGACGCGAACGACACACTGTGGACCAGCGGCGGCGGTCCGGTGGTCGGCTGGATAAACACCAAGATGCTCGATGAGACGGGTGACATCGCGCGGTCGCAGGGCTGGACAGCGCTCATCCTCGATACCAACGGGAACGGCAAGCGCGATGAGTACGTCGAGCCCAATCAGCCGGTCGATCCGACCAAGGACAAACGAATCGTTGCGAGCTTTTACGCCGTGATGCCGAGTCCCATCGACGGCTCGGTTTGGGGATCGCTGCGGGCCAGTCCGGGGGCCGTCGTGCGGCTCGTCCCGGGAGCTAATCCGCCCGAGACGGCGCTCGCTGAGATCTACAACGTGCCGATGCCCGGCTTCGGAGTGCGTGGCGCTGACATCGACAGGAAGGGCGTCGTATGGGTGTCGCTCGCGAGCGGGCACCTGGGCAGTTTCGACCGGCGGAAGTGTAAGGCTCCGCTCAATGGGCCGAAGGCAACCGGCAACCACTGCCCCGAGGGCTGGACGTTCCACCAGTATCCAGGGCCCGGATTCCAAGGCATCGGCGCGAATAGCGCTGAGTCGAGCTACTACACCTGGGTCGACCAGCACAACACCTTTGGGCTCGGCGAGGATGTGCCGATGTCAACCGGGAACCTCAACGATGGTTTGATCGCGCTGAAAGACGGGAAGATGATCATTTTGCGCGTGGCCTATCCGCTCGGGTTCTACGCCAAGGGCTTCGACGGGCGCATCGACGATCCGAAAGCCGGCTGGAAGGGCAGGGGATTGTGGAGCTCAAGCGGCGACCGCACGCCTTGGCTGATCGAGGGCGGCAAGGGGCGAAAGCCCATGGCCGTGCACTTCCAGCTTCGCCCCGATCCGCTGGCGAAATAAGCGGATCGCGACAACAACGTGATACTATTTGCGCGAACGCTGCGGCTTGGAGGAGAGAGTCCGTGAGTGGACCGCGGGAAAAACTTACAATCCCATCTTCTTCAGCACGTCTTTTGGCGTGCTTCGCGCCGGCGCTTCTCCGGGAAGGTAGAGCATGACGCCGCCTCGCGCTGGTCGGGTTTCGATAACTCCGTCAGCGCTTAACTGGTTCGTCCACTTGACCGGGTCCTCGCTAAAATAGTCTCGAAAGGCGTTATTAAAGCCCGAGTAAACGGAATGAATCCCCTTATAGGGTTCTTTTCTGAGACTCAGGATGGCTTTTTTGACGAACTCAGCCGGGGTTAACTTGCCCTCTTGTTCCGACTCTGCCATTTTCGACCTCCGTACTCACCGCGCGTCATTTCCGGTTGTTTTTCCCACCGAAGAGCCACATTAGAGGATCATAATAACGATCCACGACCCTTTCCTTAAGAGGAATAATAGCATTATCGGTTATATGAATATTTTCGGGACAAACTTCGCTGCAGCACTTTGTAATATTGCAGTAGCTCAGTCCCGTCTTATCTTTAATGAGGGCGAGTCGATCATGAGTGTCTAAAGGATGCATCTCGAGCGCGGCGAGCTTTACGAAAAAGCGCGGTCCGGCGAAGTGCTCTTTGTTCTCCGGATGGTCGCGGATTACGTGACAGACATCCTGGCAGAGAAAACATTCGATGCATTTGTGGAATTCCTGAACCCGGTCCATGTCCTCCTGGAACATACGCCGGCTCCCATCCTTCTCCTTCGCCGCTGGTTTCAATGCAGGAATGGTCCTGGCCTTTTTGTAGTTAAACGACACGTCCGTCACTAGATCCCTGATGATGGGGAAGGTCTTCACCGGAGCGACCGAGATCGTTTCTCCCGGCTCGAAGAGGTTCATCCGGGTCATGCACATCAGTCGCGGCTTGCCGTTAATTTCAGCGCTGCAAGAGCCGCATTTTCCCGCCTTGCAGTTCCAGCGAACAGCCAGATCGTTGGCCTGTGTCGCCTGAATACGGTGAATCACATCAAGCACTACCATGCCTTCTTCGACGGCGACCTTATGCTCGCGGAAGGCACCGCCTGTGCTATCACCCCGCCAAACACGCATAGTGAACTCACTGGCCGCCATTATTTCTCCTCCTCGATAAGTTTTTTCAAATCATCCGGCATTTCGAGCAGAGGTTCCTGGCAGACCTGCAATTCACCATTTTTCTTCCGTGTAACCACGTTAACCTTGGCAAGTTTGGGATCGGTTTTCGGATAGTCATCCCGTGTATGGCCGCCCCGGCTCTCCTTTCTTTCGAGGGCCGCCCGCGTGCACACTTCTGAGATCGTCAGCATCGAGTGCAGATCCAGGGCCATATGCCATCCCGGGTTATATTGGATGTTTCCCTGCACGCTCACTTTTTTCAATCTTTCCCTGAAAGACGCGATTCTGACGAGTGCCTGCTTGAGTTCCGACTCGGTGCGGATGATGCCCACGAGAGCCTGCATGCAATCTTGCAGTTCGGCGTGAATCGTATAAGGATTTTCGCTGTCTCTGCTTTCGAAAGGGGCGAGCATATGCCGGGTCAAGGCTTCCAGTTGATCGGGGTTGACGCTCAGCGAGCGCTTGAATTCTTTGGCGTATTTGGCCGCATAAAGACCGGCCCGGTGACCAAACACAAGCAGGTCCGAAAGCGAGTTTCCTCCCAAACGATTGGCGCCGTGCAGGCCCGCTGCGACTTCTCCGGCGGCGAACAATCCGGGCACCGTGGCCGCTGTCGTATCGGCATCAACACGGACGCCGCCCATAGCGTAGTGGCAGGTCGGCCCTACTTCCATCGGCTCCTTCGTGATGTCGACTCCCGCGAGGTGCACGAACTGGTGATACATCGAAGGGAGCCGCTTCTGGATGTAGTCGGCCGGCCGCCTCGAAGCGATATCCAGATAAACTCCTCCGTGCGGCGTGCCACGCCCGGCTTTGACTTCGGTATTGATGGCCCGGGCCACCTCGTCTCGTGGGAGGAGGTCCGGAGTGCGCCGGTTATTCTTCTTGTCGGTATACCACGCGTCCGCCTCCTGTTCAGTCTCGGCCGTCTCGGATCTGAAAAAATCGGGAATGTAGTTGAACATGAAGCGCCTGCCTTCCGAGTTCTTCAGAGTGCCGCCGTCGCCGCGGACGCCTTCCGTTACCAGAATGCCCCGGACGCTGGGGGGCCAGACCATTCCCGTGGGATGAAACTGAATCATCTCCATATCGATGAGGTCCGCGCCGGCATCGAGGGCCATAGCGATACCGTCGCCCGTATATTCCCAGGAGTTGGAGGTGATCTTCCAGCATTTGCCGACCCCGCCGGTGGCGAGAACCACAGCCTTCGCTTTGAAAACAACCAATTTGCCGCTCTCGCGCCAGTAGCCGAAGGCGCCGCAGATCTTTTCGCCGTCTTTGAGAAGCGTCTGGATGGTGCATTCCATGTAGACATCGATGCCCTTGTGGACCGCATGCTCCTGCAAAGTGCGGATCATTTCGAGCCCGGTTCGGTCCCCGACATGCGCCAGTCGCGCGTAGCGATGTCCTCCAAAATCGCGCTGCAGGATCAATCCTTCCTTCGTCCGATCGAATAGAGCTCCCCATTCTTCGAGCTCGAGTACGCGGTCCGGAGATTCCTGGGCGTGAATTTGAGCCATGCGCCAGTTGTTGAGCAACTTTCCGCCCCTCATGGTATCCCGAAAGTGAACCTTCCAGTTGTCTTCCGGGTAGACGTTGCCCATAGCCGCTGCGATTCCACCCTCAGCCATAACCGTGTGAGCCTTACCCAGCAGAGACTTGCAAATGAGAGCGGTTTTCACGCCTTGGGCCGAGGCCTCAATAGCGGCCCGCAGGCCGGCGCCCCCGGCTCCGATCACGATCACATCATATTCGTGCGTTTCGTACTTGTTTGCGTCCATTAGATTAACCTGATGTCTTGAATGACGCCCATAGAAAGCAACCTCACATAGAGATCAGTCACCGCGACCCAGATCAAGCTGACCCAGGCAATTTGCATGTGGCGCTCGTTCCACCCGCTGATCAGCCGCCAGATGGTGTACCTGCCGGGCGCCGCAGAAAGCGCGTGCAGCTTGCCACCGCAAAAATGGCGGCAGGAGTGGCAGGAAAACGAGTACAGCGACAACAGGACGGCGTTGACTAAAAGCACCAAAGTTCCGATACCGATACCGAATCCATTCGGGAAATTAAAGGCCCAAATCACGTCCCACCACAGAAACGCCACAACAATCGTAGCGAGATAGAAAAAGTAGCGGTGCATGTTTTGAAGAATAAACGGGAAGCGAGTTTCTCCCGTATAGGTCCGCGACACGTCTTTGACGGCGCAGGCCGGAGGCAGCCAGAAGAAAGCGCGGTAATAAGCCTTCCGGTAGTAGTAGCAGGTCGCCCGAAATCCGGCGGGAATCCAAAGGATAAGAATGGCCGGAGACAGATTCCACCAGGATCCGATAAGTGGAACGGTGACATGCGTGCAGTTGGCGGAGATGCACGGGGAATAAAAGGGCGAGAGATAAGGAGGCGCATAGTAATGGGCATTTTGCAGAGCGGCCCAGGTCGTATAAACGATAAAGCTTCCCAAACCCAGAACCACGGCCAGAGGCTCCAACCACCACAGGTCCTGGCGCAAAGTTCTAACATTTTCCAGAGTCAGAGTACCATTCTTCTCCACTGTCCCATTCCTTCAGATCAATTGGCGCGCGAAATTGAGGCAAGCGATCCGGGCGAGCTTATTTCCCCGCTGCGTTTTCCGAAGCTGCCGTTCTGTTCCTGTCCGCCTCTTCGAGTTTGAGGTAGGTTTCGATGATTTCCGGGATATCTGCTTTGGTGACTTTCATGTACCAGATGCCGTCCGGCCAGATCATCAAATTGGGCCCAAAGGCACAGAGATCGAGGCAGCCGCTCTTCGCGACGCGAACTTTGCCCTTTAGATTCATATCCTTTGCGACCTTTTTCAGCTCTTCGACGATCTCCTCCGAACCGCTGTAACCGCATGACGGGCTCTCACCGTGACGATTATTGATGCACATAAAGATCTGTCTGATATAGGGCTGCTGTCGCTTTATCATTTATCTCCCCCTTTTTGGTTTTTTAATGATTTAATACCAACTTTACAACTAAAACCCAACCGTTGCCCGCATCGTCATGCCTGCGGAGACGGGTATCCAAAATTTGGGCGGAAAGACCCTGGATTCCCGCCTTCTGGGGAATGACGGCATTAATAAAATAGATGAGGCTTTAGTAAGCGGTTGTTTCACTAATAACATACCGAAAAGCATTTTGCACCCCCCCAATTCAGGACTGTGGCGTTGAGCAAACAGGTCTCATGGCCAGAACGGCTTCAACCGCTCAAACCGTTGAATTCGTTCAGCCCGCGCCGCTCTCTATTTCTTTTCTGGAATGCCCGGCTCAGTCATTCGCCGGGGATCGAGAATCTCATTGAGTTTATCGGCCGGAAGGACTTTGTGACTCACGGCGACCTCTCTCACGGTCTTGCCGGTGCTGAAAGCTTCTTGGGCGATTTTTGCGGCTGCATCGTAGCCGATGACGGGCGCCAGGGAGGTGACCATGGCCAGGCTTCGCTCAATCATCTCGCTGCAGCGCTCCTCGTTCGCGGTAATCCCCACGATTCCCTTTGCCGTGAAGGTCTTGACAGCGCTCGCGCTGAAAGTGATGGCCTCAAGCAGCCGCAGCGTCATGATCGGCATCATCGTGTTCAGTTCGAAGTTTCCCGCCTGCCCGCAAAAGGTAATCGTCGTATCGCAGCCGATCACGTGGGCAGCCACCTGAAGCACCGATTCGCACATGACCGGGTTCACTTTTCCCGGCATGATGGAGGAGCCCGGTTGGGTATCGGGCAGAGCGATTTCCCCAATCCCGCATCTCGGCCCCGAAGAGAGCCAGCGCAGATCGTTGGCGATTTTCGTCAGACTCACGGCCAGAGATTTAAGGCTCCCGCTGACGTGGACTACGGCGTCTCTGGCTGCCTGGGCTTCAAAGTGATTCTTGGCCTCGCGGAAATTGATATGTGTGATTTCGGCGATCGTTTTGGTCGCCCTGGCGGCGAATTCCGAATGGGTATTGATCCCTGTCCCGACAGCGGTTCCGCCCAAGGCCAGCTCTTCCAGGCCCGTGCTGGCGGCTTTGATCCTTTCGATCGACAGCTCAACTTGCCTGGCATAGCCGCCGAACTCCTGTCCGAGCCGGACCGGCGTGGCATCTGCCAGGTGCGTACGGCCGATTTTTACAATCTCATGAAATTCCCTTGCCTTCTGTTGAAGAGCCTGGTGCAGCATTGCCAGAGCGGGAAGGAGCTCTTGCTGAATCGCCTCGAGCGCTGAAACGTGAATGGCGCTAGGGATCACGTCATTGCTCGACTGGCCCATATTCACGTGATCGTTGGGATGGATTTCTTTGCTCCCCCGCCGCTTCCCCAAAATTTCCAGAGCACGGTTCGTGATCACCTCGTTCGCGTTCATATTTGTAGAGGTACCGGACCCGGTCTGAAAAACATCGATGACGAAATCCTTGTCCAACTTTCCTTCAATGACCTCCAGCGCAGCCTGCTGGATCGCCTTTGCGACCTTAGAATCCAGCAATCCCAGCTCCTCATTGGCTGCGGCGGCTGCGTATTTGATGATCGCCAGCGCCCGAATGAATCGAGCCGGAAAGCCGATACCGCTGATCGGAAAATTTTCCACCGCCCGCTGCGTCTGCGCCCCATAGAGCGCGTTGGCTGGCACCCGCACCTCCCCCATGCTGTCTCGCTCCAATCGCGTCTGCTGTTCTGTCA
>JACQUW010000292.1 GCA_016210115.1 Deltaproteobacteria bacterium
AAGATTTTGCAGGATGAATACGGCGCCAAGCTCTACTGCCGGCTGGATAGCGGCGGAATCAGCCTGACAGAAGAGGGGCAGGCTTTCGTACGACACGTCAACGTCTTTCTCGCTGAGACCCCGTTCCTAAAAAAGAGGACCAATGATGGCAGCGTCGCGCAGCGCTCGAAGCCTCTGATCGTTGGAGCAAGCTACGGTCTCTCATCGCCCCTTTTGCCTTCTCTTCTTGCGCTCTTCAAAAAGAGTCATCCTGATGTCCGGGTAACCCTTCGGACCCACTCGACCAGGCATCTTGAGCAGCTGATTGTCAAGCGCCGGATTGACCTTGCAGTGATACCGAGAGCGCCGGTTTCCGCGCACATCATGGCCGAGCCTTACGTTGCCCTGGAGGTGGCATGTATCGCGGCCCCTGACTACCCGATAAAGCGGGATTTGAGCTTGCCCGATCTGGCAGCCACCCACTTGATCATAAGATCAGAGCAGGGAGCCTGGAGCACAACGGAGATCATTCTAAGGAAATTGAGAGAAGAGGGATATAAACCGAATATTGCGATGCGCTGTGATTCGCCCGAGGCGGTAAAGACGTCCGTTAGGAAAAGACTAGGAGTAGGAATTCTGTTCCGTGATGCCGTAAAGGCCTCTCTTAAGAGAGGTGATTTTAAGACACTCCGGATTCCCTGGCTTGAGCCGGCAAGAACAAGCTTCATCATCTACTCAAAAGACAGGCTCTTATCGGCGAACGCAGAAGCTTTTCTAAACTTCCTTCGGCGCTCGAAGGAGAAGAAGGAGAGGATCAAATCAGTGAGGAGTCTCCAAGCTCCCGCTGTCTCTTTCTTCCCGTTTGTCTTTCTTGGTCCAGTCGTCAAATTTCTGTCCATGAACGTCTGCTACGCTGCTTAACTTTATTGACGGGAGTTTGGCCTGTGCTTAATCGTTCTGCGCTACTGAGTCTAGCTCTCCTTTCAACCAACATCTTCGTCGGGGTAAGGATCTATCGGATCTGGCAGGACGGGCCTTGGGAGTTGCCGTTGCCGAGCCAAGCAAAAACACAAACAGCGTCGGAAGAACGAGCTGTGGAGACAAAAAAGCTGAGTGAGCGGACGCCTCAGCCGCTGCAGCTCGCAAGCACAAAGGCCATCATCGAAAAAAATCTCTTTGATCCCCAGCGACACACTGTGGAAAGCACAGAGAAGCAAAGAGAGGCTGAGGCGTTGGCCAAAGCCGCGCAGCGGATACGGAGCATGGTTCTTTTGGGAACGGCGATTCTCGGGGAGAATCGGTACGCGATCGTTGAAGATGGTGCGGATTCTCGCGCAGCAGGTCCGAGACCGCAGACCGGACAGCCGGTTCAAATTCGCCGGCTGAAGCTTGGAGAGATGGTGGACGGGTTTAAGATCTCCGAGATTGATGAGAGGAAAGTAGTTTTTACCAAGGGAACTTCTACGGTGGACCTTGCGCTCGATTATTTCAGGAAGTTCGATCAAACCAAAACAGGAGTTTCTGCCTCAGCTCCCGCCGGACCGCAAGTGAGGGCGAGTTCTGCGGCATCAGTTCCAGGAGCCACACAGCCCGGAACGCCGCTTATGCCGCGATATCCGAGAAGGGATATGCGGAATTGATCGGCGCGCATCTTCGATTTTGGGTTGACATGCAGTCCTTCTTTGTGCCGATCGCGACTCTGGCGCTTCAAGCGTTCTGTTAACCATGAACCCCTGTGAAGCAAATAAACAGTTAGGCAGCTATGGTCGGCGATGGCGAAAGGGCGGAAGCTTTAAAGCCGACCCCGGAGGTCAGTCGAGCAGCTCTAAGGCTTTGGCGGCGATGTTTTCTGCCGAAAGGCCGTATTTGCGGTATAAGCCTTCGGGATCCCCGGACTCCGCGTAATCCTCTACGGCAACGCGCCTGAGCCGGCCTTTCCCGATTTCCGCCAGAACTTCTGCGACAGCGCTCCCGAGACCCCCGGAGATCCCGTGATCTTCTACAGTGACGATTTTTCCGTGGCTGAGAGCCGCTTCGGTTATGAGTTCTTTGTCAATCGGCTTTATCGTGTGGATATTCGCGACCTGCGCTTCCACTCCCTTGCGAGCAAGAATCTCCGCTGCCCTCAGCGTGTTTTCAAGTACGCCCCCTGTTCCCATAAGGGCTACATCCTTGCCGGGCCTGAGGATTACTCCTTTACCGCACTGGAACTGATAATCGGGCGGATTAAGATCATTCACCTTCTGTCGCATCAAGCGGAAGAAAACGGGTCCCTGGTGGCGTACGACAAACTCCAGCGCTCTCTCGGTTTCGACGGCGTCCCCCGGCTGGATAACAACCATGCCGGGAAGGCTGCGCATCAGGGCGATATCCTCCAGCGCCATCTGGCTATAGCCGTCTTCGCCAATGCCTATCCCGGAATGAGTGCCGACGATTTTCACATTCGCACGGCTATATCCGACCGACATCCGAATTTGCTCGAAGCGACCAACCAGGAAGCAGGCGAAGCTGCAAATAAACGGGATCTTCCCCGCAAGCGCCATTCCCGCGCCCGCGCCCACCAGGTTTCCCTCGGCTATCCCCATGTCGAAGAACCGATCCGGATACTCCTTGGCAAAATATTCGGTCATGGTCGACTTGCTGAGGTCCGCGTCCAGAACAACAATATCCGGGTTCCCGGCGCCTAATTTTACCAGGGCCTCGCCGAAGGCCACGCGTGTCGCTTTAGCTGCCATTTCCTTGGTCAATCGTTAAGAGTCAAGGGAAATTTCTTTGGCCCATAGTCATTCAATAATTATCCGGCTCCCAACTATTCACAATTGACGAATGACTATTGACCATTGACTAAGCTCCCGCGAGGATTTCCTTTATGGCCCTTTCTCCCTCTTCGCGATTCGGAGCTTTTCCATGCCATTCCCATTTTCCTTCCATAAAAGAGACGCCTTTGCCCTTGGTAGTATGGCAGAGGATCATCGTCGGGTTCTGCTTTATCTTTTCGGCGGCTTCGAGCGCCTGGATTATGGCGGCAAAATCGTGTCCAGCGATCTCCAGCGTGTGCCAGTTGAAGGCCCGCCACTTGTCGAGCAGAGGCTCCAAATCCATAATGTCTTTGATTTCTCCACTGAGCTGGATCTTGTTGTAGTCGAGGAGGACGCACAGGTTATCGAGCTTGAATTTCGGCGCCGCCATCGCAGCTTCCCAAATCTGACCGGCCTGGCACTCGCCGTCGCTGTTGACACAGTAAACGCGATACTCTTTCTTCGAGACTTTTCCCGCCAGCGCCATTCCTAGCGCGACAGAAAGACCCTGTCCCAAAGAGCCGGTAGACGCCTCTATCCCCGGGAGGCGGTTTCGATCCGGGTGGCCTTGCAGACGGCTGTTAAGTTTTCGTAGGCTCAACAACTCTTCTCTGGAAAAGTAACCGGCCTTGGCCAAAACTGCATAAAGAGCGGGAACACAGTGGCCTTTGGACAGGACGAGCCGATCCCGGTCCGCCCAGTTGGGGTCTGCGGGTCTATGCCGCATCTTGTGGAAAAAAAGCGTGACGAGCATGTCGATGCAGGAGAGCGAACCTCCGGGATGGCCGGAGCCGGCTTCGACAAGCATGCGAATGATATCGACCCGTAGCTCGTTCGCAATCCCCCTGAGTTGAGAAATTTCCATCTTGCTTCTATCCGCTAAAACCACTGTGATCGAGATCAATCGCGAGGTTGGACGATAAGTACCTATTTTCTTCCGAAAACGCAAGCAGCGCCTGCGATTCTGGACCGTGGTTCCGGGATCATCGAGCCGAGAGACGGGTGCACGTTCCCTGCCTGTTCGGAAAATTGACAGGAGGCGCCGGATCGGGTAGTTTGGCCGTTTTGATATTGGACATTATCACAGTTTTTGACCTGGAAGAAAAAAGAAAGGGAAAGGATTATGGCAGAACCAAAAATTTCCAATCAGCAGATCGCGGAGAAGAAAAGCTCCTATCGCAAGTGGGTTGAGGCCGAGGGAGTCCCCCTCATCGAAGGTTTTTTCGTCGACGATATCAACACGCTTCCGCTTAAGCCATGGGACCGAAAGGGCGGGCTCGGAACGCTGATCTGTTTGGAGGGGACCGGCGAAACGAACGATGCCTATGTGTGTGAAATTGCTCCCGGGAAAAGCTTAAAGGCGGAGAAGCATCTTTTTGAAGAGCTGATCTACATCGTGAGCGGCCGCGGGGCTACGACCATATGGCCGGAGGGCGGTCCGAAGCAAACCTTTGAATGGCATGAAGGTTCGCTCTTTTCGCCGCCGTTAAATACCTGGCATCAGCTTTTCAACGGGAGCGGACATCAGCCGGCGCGCTACATCGCGGTGACCAGCGCGCCCATCATGATCAATTTGATCCATAACCTCGATTTTATTTTCAACTGCGATTATGTGTTCAAGGACCGGTACAATTCGCAGGACGATTACTTCACCTCGGAGGGCACCTGGTACGCGGGCAGGGTCTGGGAAACGAATTTTGCCTCCGATGTAAAGAATCTCAAGCTGATCGAATGGAAAGAGAGAGGCGCCGGCGGATCTCAGGTGCGCTTTCAGATAGCGGAAAACACCATGTGCGGCCACGTCTCGCAATTCCCTGTGGGTACCTATAAGAAGGCCCATTATCACGGGCCGGGGGCGCACGTCATTATTCTGAGCGGGCAGGGGTATTCTCTGATGTGGCCCAAGGGGCAAGCCATCCAGCGCTTCGATTGGAAACCCGGAAGCCTGGTCGTCCCTCCCGCGAATTGGTTTCATCAGCATTTTAACGCCGGCGCGGAGCCGGCGCGCTACCTCGCGCTGAGATGGGGCAGCAAGAAGTATTACGGCATCATGGGTGAAGGGGGAGGAGAGACCGACGTGGATATCAAGCTTGGCGGGCACCAGATCGAATACGAAGACGAAGACGCGATTGTGCGGCAAACGTTTGAAGAAGCCTGTGCCAAGGCAGGGATCAAAAACCAGATGGAGAAATACTACAAGAAGGCGGTGTAGCAGTTACTAACATCCAGAAGTAAGACCCCGTGCCCATACCAGGCTTGGAAAGCCGCCGCCCACTCTCCGAGCCCGCGCAATGGGCCAGTGGTTATTCCCACCGCCGGTTACCTGCCTGCCGGCAGGCAGGTCGGATGCGCGGGCTCTCCGACCGGACGGCGGCTTTCATCTGGGCCGAGGGGCGGAAGGAAGAGGGTCGCGGCCCGACCCCTTGTGCTCGAGGCCTTCGACCAAGCAATGCGAGGTGCTTTCGGAGGAACGACGCCCGGTAACTGGGGATAAGGCTTGTCTTAGCTATCTGGGTCACACAAACACCAGGGAAGAAACCTTTGGCGCTGAGTGCGATTCTACAAAACTCCGCTTGAACGCCACACATGAGCTATATATGTTGTATCAAAACGGGAATTTATCGCTGTAACGATGAACATCACCGCCATCAAGGGATTCTCCGATATTCTTCCGGGTGAAATCGAGACCTGGCAGTTTGTCGAGGAAAAAGCACGCGAGGTATTTGGCCTCTACAACTTTTCCGAGATTCGCATTCCCATCCTGGAGAAAACGGAGCTCTTCCGGCGCTCCATTGGAGAGACAACGGATATTGTCGAAAAGGAGATGTATACCTTCGCCGATCAAGATGCCGAAGGCACGTTGCTGACGTTGAGACCCGAAGGGACAGCCGGTGTCGTGCGCGCTTATCTGGAGAGGAAGCTATATCAGGTCGAGCCCGTGCGGAAACTTTTTTATCTCGGTCCGATGTTTCGTCGGGAGAGACCTCAAAAAGGCCGGCTGCGCCAGTTCTATCAGATCGGCGCGGAAGTTCTGGGCCGGGCCGACCCTTACGTCGATGCCGAGATTCTACTGCTTCTGAGCGATTTCTTTGCAAAGGTAGGGCTCGAAGGTTTGCTTTTGGAGCTCAATACTCTCGGAGACCGGCAGTGCCGGCCCGGGTATCGGCAGAAGCTTCTCGCATTTCTTCGGGAAAGGCAGGATCAGCTGTGTCCGAATTGCCGGCGTCGTCTCGAACGAAACCCGTTGAGGGCTCTGGATTGCAAAGAGAAGGGCTGCATCAGCGCAACGAGCGATGCGCCGTCTATCGTGGGATATCTCTGCGAGCCTTGCCAGGGCCATTTTGGGACGGTCCAGCGGTTGTTGCGCGAGACGGGTTTGGACTACCAGCTTAATTCCCGCATGGTGCGGGGACTGGACTACTATTGCCGGACGACTTTCGAGTGGACCAGCGACCGCCTCGGCTCTCAGAACGCTGTCGCGGCCGGAGGGCGCTACGATGGTCTTGTAGAAGAGCTGGGAGGCCCTCCCACGCCGGGCATTGGTTTCGCGTTGGGGATGGAGAGGATGGTTCTTCTTCTGAAGATGGCACGCACTCTGGAGCCGCCTCGTCCCGATCTCTACATTGTCTGGATCGGAAATCAGGCGCGTTCCTGGGCATTTCCCATTGCTCGCCGGCTGCGTGGCAAAGGAATCAATGTTGAAATGGAAGGAGAGGAGAAGAGCCTTAAAAGCCAGATGAGGCGGGCGGATAAAATGCGGGCGAAACTTGTTTTGATTGTCGGCGAAGAAGAGCTGGTGCGCGGGAAAGCGATTCTACGGAATATGGATGACAAGGAACAAAGGGAGACGGCGCTCGACCGCGTCGAGGAGGAGTTGCTGGCAGGGAGGGGGAGTTTTTGAGTTATGGAAAGAGTCTTTAGCGATCAGCTTGGCGACTGGAAAAGAAGTTGTTATTGCGGCGAGCCCCGCTCTGACTCTGTGGGTCGTGAGCTGGTTCTCATGGGGTGGGCCCAGCGGCGTCGCGATCACGGCGGGTTGATCTTCGTAGACCTGAGGGACCGAACTGGAATTATTCAGGTCGTTTTCAATCCGGAGATCAATCAGCCTGCTCATGAAAGGGCCAAGCAGATTCGCGCAGAGGACGTTCTGGCTGTGCGAGGCCGGCTGACTCCCAGGCCCGCAGAAACGCTCAATCCTAATCTTGCCACCGGTGAGGTAGAGCTCCAGGTTCACGATGTACGGCTTCTTAACGCGTCCGAGCCGCCTCCTTTTCCCATCGAAGACGAATCCGAGGCGAGCGAGAACACCCGCTTCAAGTACCGGTATCTGGACATGCGCCGGCCCCAGAGCCTGGGACCCCTTCACCTCCGGTATCGAATGACGAAGAGAATCCGGGATTATCTCGATAGCAAGGGTTTCATGGAGGTTGAAACCCCGATGTTGACGAAGAGCACCCCGGAGGGCGCGCGGGATTATCTTGTTCCGAGCCGGGTTTATCCGGGGAAATTTTACGCTCTGCCTCAATCACCGCAGCTCTTCAAACAGATCCTGATGGTCGGCGGCGTTGACCGATATTTCCAGATCGTGCGCTGTTTTCGAGACGAGGACCTCAGGGCCGACCGGCAACCCGAATTTACTCAGCTCGATATCGAAATGTCCTTTATTCAGCGTCAGGACCTCGTCGAGATTATCGAAGGAATGATCTACCTGCTATTTCAGGAACTTAAAGGGATAGAACTAAATAAGCCCTTTAAGGTCCTCACGTGGCGCCAGGCAATGTCGCAGTACGGCACGGACAAGCCGGATCTGCGCTTTGGTCTCGAGCTCAAAGATTTTTCCTCAACGTTTCAGGAATCCCAGTTCAGGGTTTTCAGCAGTGCGCTGGAGCGAAAAGGGGTGGTGAAGGGAATCTCAATTTCCGGTGCGGATTTATCCCGCAAGGAACTGGATGATATGACTCCTTTCGTTGGAAATTACGGAGCGAAGGGGCTCGCCTGGGTGCGGATCACCGAGAGCGAATGGCAATCCCCCATAGCCAAATTTCTTTCTGACCAAGAGCGACAGGAGATTCTCAGGATCACTGCGGCGGGAGCCGGCGATCTCATTTTTTTTGTTGCTGATGAGGAAAAGATCGTAAACGAAGCTTTGGGCAATCTTCGCCTGCATTTGGGCGAGAGATTGGGCCTCATTCGAGAGGGGGATTACGCCATCGCGTGGGTGATCGAGTTCCCGTTATTCGAGTACAGCCCGGAGGAGAAGCGCTACCAGTCAGTAAACCACCCGTTTACCGCTCCGATGGAGGAGGATCTGCCGCTGCTGGATACGGAGCCTCTGAAGGTTCGGGCTAAGGCTTATGATCTCGTGTTAAATGGAACGGAGATCGGCGGCGGGAGCATCCGTATTCATCAGCGGGCTTTGCAGCACAAGATTTTTGAGCAACTCGGGATAAGTCAGAGCGAGGCGGAAGCGAAGTTCGGGTTTTTTCTGGAGGCACTTGGCTTCGGCGCTCCACCTCATGGTGGAATAGCCTTCGGAATTGACCGGCTCGCTATGATCCTGAGCGGCAGGACGTCAATCCGTGAAGTCATTGCCTTTCCGAAAAGTCAAAGGGCTGTATGTCTGCTCACCGACGCGCCTGCGCCTGTCGATCCAAAGCAGCTCAAGGAATTGGGAATCAAATTGGTTTTAGACTAGCGAAGCTTCGCCATAAAATCACCAAGGTATAAGCAGGTATAAGAGAGAAGAAAATTTGCGTCTTGGTGGCTTAGCGGCGAGAACGTTATTCTCGGTGCCGGTCATCGGATGCGCGAGCTCTTCGCTCGGGCGGCGGCTTTTACCTCAAGTCCGAGCGGCGCGGAGGAGAGGCCGCGGACGCCGCCGCTGTTGGTCGGCGGGGGCTCGCTGACACCGAAGCGTCGCGCGACGCTTATCCAGAGACTTTCGTCCAGTTCGGGCGCTTTCTGTCCGGCCTTATTCATTTCTCTTCGGATAGAGTCCAGACAGGCCTTCGCATTACCGCGCGAAGCGCGGGGAAGCGCCAGTAACTCCTCTATCTCGCGACGAATTGCCGCAAACCAATCTGCGGCAAAGCCATGCTCGGTTGCAGCCTGTCCGGGCCGAAGGAACGTCTGGAGTCCGGCCAGGACGGCGGCCAAGATGCTCACCGTGCCGGCGATCAGGCGGACAGGGATGCTTAGCTTATCCTGGCCAATGTCCGCGAAGATCGTGGTTCCGACGATGCTGGACAGAATAACCGTCGGTATTCCCAGATAATAGTAGTGCTGTCGCCGCAACCGTTCGGCCATAATGTAATAGGCGGATTGAGCGGCGTAAACTCTTTTGCGCCACTCCTCCAGGAGACGCTCGGCCTCTGTGGTCCAGCCGTCTCCGTTCGGCACGATGATTCTGTCAGTCTCTGCCTCCATGGTGTCCTCCCCTCAAAGTAATTCAATCAAGGGTAGGGCACGGCCACTGAAGACCCTGTAATCGCCTCAACGACCGCCCGCCAGAAAGAGTGACGTGCCCGAAACTTCGGCCACTAGACTATCCAATAAGCACCTCGTAGTCAATTCAGAGGCGCGGGCGGTTTCAAGGCAAAGATGGACTCTGCTCCCGCTCTGGGGTATCAACTCTGTCAAACTCACCGGCTCTGCAGGTGTCGCATTCTTAAGGGGGATTCGCTAACTCTTGTGGCACAGAAGCGGTTCTGTTAATCTCACGAAAATTTATGCTGAATACGCTGAAAATACTATTCTTGGTTTTTCTGTTTTTCTCGTGCAGTCTGCCCAATACTTTTGACAGCAGGCATTCGGGTGACTTGGGAGCGAGGAAAATCAGACGGATCGCGGTTTTTCCTTTGGATCCTGTTTCGCAAGCGGAGAAGGACAAGATCGCCTATTCTGCTGCCCCTAGACCCGAAGAGAAGCCCCTCCAGGAGGGGGCGCCAGTGGTTGTTCAGAACCACCTGTATTTCACAATGTCGTCGCTGCCTCATTGGCAGATTATTTCAGAGCGGGAGGTGCGGGAGATTATTTCTGCTGTTCCTCCTGGACCGGAAGGCAATCGGGCCAAGAGGTTGGGCGAGCTTGTCTATGCCGATGCAGTCATTTTTACGCGACTCATCCGGTACCGGGAAAGGGTTGGCGAAGAATGGGGAGCTAAGAGCCCCGCTTCAGTCGCCTTTGTCCTTGATTTGTGGGATGTCCGCAGGGGGGACCTGATTTGGTCCGGTCGTTTCGACGAGACGCAGAAATCCCTGAGCGAGAATATTTTTGCCATCGGGGACTACTTCCAAAGGGGCGTCAAGTGGCTGACGGCTGAGCAACTAGCTCTTGAGGGCATCAAGAAGGCGGTCAATAACCTGCAACAAACTCTCTATCGCGGAGCGAGCTAAAGCGGTCCCCCTCTCCCTCGCGCCCCCTCGACCAGGCTCAGGGCACGCTTTCGGGTAAATGACGGGAGGCTTGTCTGCCGTTGTCCGAAGCGCGACAGTCGCTGAGCGCCAGGAAAGATTTCAACGTGATGATGAGCGCTCGCAGCAATTCCTTATCCTGCGAATGGAGCAGAAAATTGCAGAGCCGCAGGGCCTCCAGTTGTTGCGGCGAGTAGCCTTCAACGGCTATTTTCGGCTTTCGGCCGCGGCCAACAAACAACTGGTCGAGGATGCAGTTGCCGGAAACGCTCACCGGGCAGCGGTCCGTCTCTTCGAGTACTGCTCCTGATTCAAAGAATGAGGTGACAGGCACCCCGAGCGCGCCGGCGACTTTCGACAGGGTGCGTACGGTAGGCGCGATGCGGTCATTCTCCAACCGAGAGAGATAAGAAACCGCCATTCCTGTTGCCGCTCCCAATTCGTGCTGGGTCTTTTTCGACTGCAAGCGCAGTTTGAGGAGTTTCTTCCCAACGCTCATATCAGCCAGCCTCCTTCCGAGATGTTAACGTCAGGGCATCCTATTAACATAAAAGTCAATCCGCCGCACATATTTTCCTTGACTTTCCTGGTAGAGGGGTAGTCAAATCGCCTGTCTCTCTCCACGCGAGTCGGGCCCCCCTCCTTTTTCCTCCCCCGCAAGGGGGGAGGAAAAAGGAGGGAACGGGGAAGGTAAGGCTGGGAGGACGGAAATACCTGACGCAAAGGAGAAAGTTATCATGATCGCAAAACTATCCGCATTGAGTTTCCTGGGTTTCTTTTTTCTGACTGCCAACGCGCCTCAGTCGGACGCTCAGCAGCCGCCGGCGCCGCCGGTGAAGATCAATGCAAAGTTTCGCTATTCGGTCAAGTTTGTCTGCGGCCACGCGCAGGAGCCCAAGCCATGCGAGCAATTCCGGCAAGGCGGCGATAGCAGTGGCGAAGTCATCTGGATTTGTCCCGGCTCTACAGTGCCTGCAGGAGCCAATGGCGCTCAAGTTGTCAGCGGTCTTTACGCTACGGCAATCAATGTGAGTAATCCGGGAGGGCCGAGACGAGGTGAAACGGGGACGGCCGTTTTTGCAAAAAAATTCGCCATCGCATTGCCATGGCAGAATTCGGGTCCGGTGTCTCGTTTTGAGAGGGCAATTCTCGAGGCCGATCATGCCTTCGAGATCGATTGCGAGGAGATTGCGGCAAAGTTCTCGCGGCCGTCCTCTGATAGCTCGACTCCCACGCCGTTCCCGGTCTTTCTCAAAGGGTTCCTTCTGATTGTGAGCCCGGTTGAGCTGGATATCACCGCCGTTTACACGGCGCGGGGATCGGGCGGAGTTTCGACCATGGACGTTGAAATCATTCAGCCGCGGAAGCAGGAGCAGGTTGTCATAGCGGAGATCCCCGCTGAGATACCGACGGATTAGAAAACCGGAAAAACGGGAAATGGAGGAGTGGGGGGGACAGCCTGTCACCTCTCATTTTCCGTAGAGCTTCTGAATGAACCCTTCCCGCTCGATCTCGTTCAGAAGAGTGAAATCCGTGAACTCCGCGATGTCCTTGTGTGGGACTCCAAGCTCTTCCAGGATGTTTTTCACCCCTTCCAGTTCCGCGCGGGGAACGCGAGGCATCCGTTGGGAAAAGAAATCGTAGGTTGCTGCAATGGTCTCGGCATCACCGACCCGTAGATATCTTCTGAGAACGTTGATGGTTCCGGCTTTGTTGGTCTTGATGTAGTGAATGGCTTCGATCTGGGCCTTGATCATGTTCTTGGTTAGAGTCCGGTTTTGCTGCAGGTAGGGTCGGGTCATTATCAGAGAAGTATTCGTGTAGGCGCCGAAATCCCCGATATCTGCTAGAACATTCATCCCTAGCTTGCGAGCCTGGAAGATTTCCGGATAGGACTGCACGGTGGCATCGATGCCCCCGCTCATCAAGGCTGCCATTCGCGCCGCGGTCCCGCCGGATTGGATAATCGTTACCTCGCGGGGATCGATCTTCCAGGTCTTGAGGGCCATCCTGACGGCAGTGTCGTTAGACCCTCCGAAGCGTACGATTCCGATTTTCTTTCCGCGAAGCTGCTGCGGGTCTTTGATTTCCGGGCGGGAAATCATTTGGAAAGGGATCTTATTGTCCGATGTCGCGACGATCACAGTCGGCGCCCCGCGCGATGAAGCCTGAATTGCTGCCGAGGCGGCTGTCTGAGTCATGTGGAGGCTTCCTCCGAGCAGCGCCTGGAGGTTGGCTGAGCCACCACCGATCAACAAGATTTCCAGATCGATGCCGTATTTCTTGTGGATTCCCGCTTCCTTATTAACCCAGAGAGGAAGTTGATACCCGGCGGTACCGCCATAGCTTACCCGAAGAGAGGCGGTGTCGGCGCCATACGCAAGCCTGAAGAGTGAGGCCACGGCCAAGACAAAGAACACCACAGTCCGTTTGAAGCTGTTTGTTGCGTGCAGAAACACTCTCTCTGTCACCTGACAGCGCGTTACACTATAGCATCTATGATTCGATCGGCCAGATTGTCAAATGACCCGCCCCTCGTTCTCGTGCGATTTTACTGAGGCGCTTCCTCCGCGAGCTGCAAGGGCTTTCCTAAGACCTCGCCGAGATGCTTTGCCAGCGGCTCCAATCTCCTCTTGCTTCCACGATCGAGAAGGACGGTCTCGCCGTTTTTCACGACCAACCGCAGGGACGGCACAGGAAACCGTTCGGCAGCCGATGAGCCCGCCACGGCGAAACCGCTGTAGACGCGATCGATTCCCATCCTGATGGCAGACAACTCATCGTAATTCAGATGGAGTCTGGTTCTGCCAAAAATGCTTTGTCTTTGGAGCTCTACCCTTTGCTTCTTATGATCGAAGACGATCAGGCGCTTCAGCGAAAAGAGAAAAACGGAGATACCAAGGAGGATCAGATTCATGACCGGAAAATACCACAGCGACGCAGCGGGACCTTCCAATCCTCTTTGCCGGATCGCCTCCACAATCGGCACGGAGATAAAAAGCAGAGCGGTCGCGACTCCAAAGCAGAGAAACGCTGGAAAACGGGCGCCTCTCCAAACAAGAACAAACCTCTCTGCATCCTCTGCGGCGACCCGAAATCCCAGCCGATTTCCTATCGCCTCGAAATCGGCTGGGTTGCCGTCCATAGTAAAAAACGGAAGTCAGAGATAGGAGGTCGGAAGTCGGAAGTCAGAGGTCAGGAAATCTGAGCGGGAGACAGAATTTAGAATGTAGAGGGCAACCTCCGCCCTCCAACCTCAAACCTCCAACTATAGCCCGCTCTTTTTCCTGGCCTGATAAAAGTCCTTGAAACGATAGTCCTTCTGCCGGATCAGCTCATGGTAGGAGCCAAATCGTTCCGCCGGGTTTGTCACTTTGTCCAGTGGGTCCGGTCCCTGATCGACTTCAAAAACTCTGAGCGTTTTATAGGCGGTCGACCGCTCGGCTGGCGTTCGGCCCATCTCGCGGATCACGTGGCGCATTTCGGACGGTCTCATCAACTGGCCGTGAGCCGCCCCCGCCGCTGTGGAAATGCTCTCGTTCATCAACGTTCCGCCGAAATCGTTCGCTCCCGCCATCAGGCTGATCTGCGCAAATTTTGGTCCTTCTTTGACCCAGGAAACCTGCAGGTTAGGAATCCAGTTGTTAAGCATGATCCGCGATACGGCGTACATCTTGATCACTTCCGCGCCGGTAGCTCCCGCTCGCAGATCCAAGATTCTTTTTCTGAAATAAATGGGCGCCTCTTCAAAGACAAAACTTAAAGGAACGAATTCCGTGATCCCTCCCGTGCGCTTTTGAATCGCCCGCAGCAGCGCGAGATGCGTGGCTTTCTGATATGAATTTTCGATGTGGCCGTACATAATAGTGGAGGTCGTCGGAATACCCAGTTCATGCGCGGTCTCGATGATTTCCGTCCATTGAGCCGTTGAAATGCGCCCCGGTGAGATTCTCTCCCGAATTTCATCGACCAGGATTTCAGCAGACGTTCCGGGGAGACTGCCGACGCCGGCTTTCTTAAGCGCGCTGAGATAATCCCGCGCGGAAGCACCGGTTAGGTTACAGCCGTATAAGACTTCTTCCGGAGAAAAGCCATGGATATGAATATCGGGCAACGCGTTCTTTATGGCCTCACAGATTCGAACGTAATGCCACCCGTCCATGGCCGGAGCCAGTCCGGCCTGAACACACACCTCCGTGGCGCCCAGGTCCCATGCTTCCCGGGCGCGCCGCACGACTTCCTCGGTCGGCAGAAAATAGCCCTCCTCCCCCAGGTGTCCCCGGCTGAAGGCGCAGAAACCGCAGGCTTTCACACAGACGTTCGTAAAATTGATATTCCGGTTGACCACATAGGTTACGAGATCCCCGACGGTCTTTTTGCGCAGATGATCGGCCGCAGCGACAATGCTCATAAGGTCCTGTCCCTGCGCGTCAAATAGCGTGGCGCCCTCTTCGATTGAAATATCAGCTCCCCCAAGGGCGCGATCCAGAGCAAGCCCGACAGCCGGGCTCACGCCGGAAAGAAGAGCATCAAAGGATTTTTGAAGATTCGTTGTATCCATATGAACAAATCGTCCTTATTTCTGATTTCCCCAAAAGCGCTTTGTGATTACTTGTTCGTCCAGTAGCGCGCGAGTTCCAGCGTGTAGGTGAGGGTCAAAAGGTCTTTCATGCGATCCAGGTAAACGTTCCCTTGGAGATGATCCCACTCATGTTGGATCACTCGCGCATGAAAGCCGGACGCCGCAAAATCTAAGTCCCGGCCGCTGCGGTCGACCGCCTGCACGCGGATATCTTTGTGCCGGGGTACCCGGCCCCGGAGATCGGGAATGCTAAGGCATCCCTCCCAGTCTTCCTCCATCTCATCGGAGACGGGAGTAATCTGCGGATTGATCAGGACCGTCAAAGGCACACTGGGTTTTTGCGGGTAGCGCGGGTTGTCCGCCACCTCCAAAACCGCGATTTGCTGGGATTCATGGACCTGTACGGCAGCGAGCCCGACCCCGTCGTATTCTTTCATGGTCCCGATCATGTCGTCGATTAGCTTCTGGATTTCAGCAGCATGGATGCGATCTTTGGGCAAAATGCCGGCGGT
Source organism: Deltaproteobacteria bacterium (assembly GCA_016210115.1). GTDB lineage: Bacteria > Desulfobacterota > Binatia > UBA9968 > UBA9968 > JACQUW01. The sequence goes on from JACQUW010000292.1 coordinate 15,284, forward strand.
TCGGCGCAAAACGGGATGTCCCAGCCTTGCCACTTTGAGAATCGACATTGCACGTTTTTAGCATAGGTGGAAAGCTAGCGGAAGAGGTTCGTTCTCCGCGACGGATTTAAATTGCTCCGGCGCGAAACACTGAGACGCCGAGCGAGCGTCTCCCGACGCGAGGAGACATCGCCTGCTGAAGTGACTTCAGGGTAGCAAAGCCCAGAGCCGCATCTCGCTTGACAAAATGGACCTTTTAGGTCTATAATTTTTTTGAATTTATGAAAACCGGGAGAGTAGAGAGAAGCTCTCTAATGAATGTGGGGCGGCGTGTCGACTATGCGGTTCGCGCCCTTTCTTACCTGGCGGGGCAGCCGCAGGGAAAGATCGTGAGCAGGGCGGATATCGAGGAAAAGCAAGGCATACCTTCCTATTATCTTTCCAAGATTATGAAGGACCTTGTGGCTGGAGGACTCGTCCAGTCCCACGTGGGATCCAAAGGAGGCTTCACTCTGGCGAAGGCTCCGGACAAAATAAGCATCAAAGAGGTTTACGAAGTTGTTGAAAGACCTCTGGTGCTCATGGAATGTCTGGAGATGGGAAAGAGTTACTGCTCCTATTGCTCGGTCTGCACGCAAATTTCGATTTGGGAACAGGCGCAAATCGTGCTGGCCAATTTCCTCGCAACCATTTTTATTGGAGACATTGCCGACCGCGATGGGCTGCAGGAGCGCCTGGTGAGGGAACGCCAAGAATCGAGGGGTGGCAGGAGCATTTTGGGGCGCCTTGCGGTTTCGGCGAGGGCGGCAAGCACAACGAGAATGCCAAAGGAGTGAAGATGCTGGAAATCAAGAACTTGCGGGCTGGAATCGGCGGGAAGGAGATCCTGCGAGGAATCCACCTGAAGGTGAATGCGGGAGAGGTCCATGCGGTCATGGGTCCGAACGGTTCGGGTAAAAGCACTCTGGCGCATGTTCTGTCGGGGCGGGAGAGCTATGATATAATCGGCGGAGAGATCATTTATAACGGCCGGGATCTCCTTGGAATGTCTCCCGAAGAAAGGGCGCGCGAGGGGATTTTTCTCGCTTTTCAATATCCGGTAGAGATTCCCGGCGTAAGCACCACATATTTCCTTAAGGCCGCTGTCAACGCTGTCAGAAAACACCGCGGGATGGAAGAGCTGGATGCCATGGAGTTTTTATCGCTGATCAGGGAAAAGATGAAGCTCGTGGAAATGGATCAGGCTCTTCTGAACCGGCCGGTGAATGAAGGCTTTTCCGGAGGGGAAAAAAAGCGGAACGAGATTCTGCAAATGGCCGTGCTGGATCCGACGCTGGCCATTTTAGATGAGACCGATTCCGGCCTTGATATCGACGCCCTGAGGATCGTCGCTGGCGGCGTGAATGCGCTGAGAAGTCCCGAGCGCGCCATGATCGTAATTACTCATTACCAGAGGCTGCTTAACTATGTCGTGCCGGACTTCGTTCACGTGCTTTTCGAGGGAAGGATCGTGAGATCGGGCGGTCGGGAGCTGGCTCTGGAACTCGAAGCGAGAGGATACGATTGGGTCAAGGAACAGGTTGCGGCTTCCGCGCCGGCAGCACCGTAAGTTCGTTGAGCCCGTCGGTCGGCAGCGGCAAAGTTATGCCCGAATATCTTTTGAGGTGACCTCAGCAGCGGCCATGGAACAGGAACTGGCAGAAAAGAAACATTATCTTTCGGCTTTTGACCAGTGCGCCAAGGCGCGGAGAGGAAGCCAGGCTCGTTGGCTCGAGTCCATCCGCCGGGAGGCTATGGATCGTTTTTCCGAACTGGGTTTTCCGACAATTCGGGATGAGGAATGGAGATTTACCAACCTGGCGTCTCTCAGAAAGATTCCTTTCCTTCCAAGCCCGCCAGAATTTGATGGCGCGACTCGGGAGCGAATCGCAAGCGCGATTTCGGAAAGTCCGCAGGGGCATCGGTTGGTCTTCATCAATGGCCACTATTGCCCCGAGCTTTCGGCCGCTGCCTCCTCCGGCAAAGGTGTCCGGGCGGGAAGCCTTAAAGAGGTTTTGGGGAACGACCCGGAGAGTTTGCGGCCGCACCTGGCCCGCTATGCGGCGCACCGGGATCATGCGGTCATGGCGCTCAATACGGCTTTCATGGAGGATGGAGGGTTTTTGTACATTCCAGAGGGTCTGGTTCTGAAAGAGCCGATTGTCCTTCTCTTCGTCTCGACCGCTGGCAAGAACCCGACCATGTCCTTCCCCAGAAATCTCATTGTGGCGGACCGCTCCAGTGAGGCGAACATCCTGGAGTGGTACACGGCTTTGGATTCTGAAGTTTACTTTACGAATTCCGTAAGCGAAATCGTTGCGGGAGAAAACTCCGTGCTGCGCCATTATAAGCTGCAACAGGAGAGTCTTGGTGCTTTTCACATCGGCACGGTCCAGGCGCATCTTTCGAGCAACAGCTCGTTTTTGTCCTGCTCCATCGCTCTGGGGGGGGCGCTCGTGCGAAACGAAATCAACGGGGTGTTGGACGGAGAAGGGATCGAATGCGTCCTTAACGGCCTCTACATGATCGCGGGGCGACAGCATGTAGACAATCATACGCGAATCGATCATGTCCGGCCTCGTTGCAACAGCCGCGAGCTCTACAAGGGAATTCTGGATGGGCACGCCAGAGGCGTTTTCAACGGCAAAATCTACGTCCACAAAGATGCCCAGAAGACCGATGCCAGGCAAACCAATAAAAACCTACTCCTCTCACCGGACGCTCTGATCGATACCAAGCCTCAGCTGGAAATCCACGCCGATGATGTGAAGTGCTCCCATGGTTCCACGATCGGCCAGCTCGACCAGGATTCCCTATTTTATCTCCGGTCCCGCGGGATCGGTCTGGAGGATGCCCGCCGGCTGCTGACCTATGCTTTCGCCAGTGATATCATTGGCGGCGTCCAGATCGAGTCCGTTCGATGCCGGCTTGATCGTTTGCTCGTGAGTCGATTAGGAGAACAGTCCCAGGATAGTTTATGAAAGTTGCGCGCGATACAGTTTTGGAGAATGCCTGGAGTCGAACTGAAAATCGGTTTGACGTCCGCAGAATCCGCGAGGATTTCCCGATTTTGAAACGGCGGGTGCATGGCAGGCCGCTGGTGTATCTCGACAACGCGGCCACCAGCCAGAAGCCTCAAGTCGTGATCGATGCCTTGACTCGGTATTACGCGGAGGAGAATTCGAACATCCATCGGGGAGTCCACTTCTTAAGCGAGCAGGCCACGAATGCTTATGAGAGCGCTCGCGCCAAGGCGCGCGATTTCATCAACGCAAAGGAGGCCCGGGAAATTATTTTCGTCCGCGGCACGACAGAAGGCATCAATCTCGTGGCCCAGAGCTATGGCGGAAAGTTTGTGAGAAAAGGGGATGAAATCGTCATCTCCGCTATGGAGCATCACTCCAATATCGTTCCGTGGCAGATGCTGTGTGAGCAGGTGGGGGCCAAGCTTCGCGTCATCCCGATCAATCCCGAAGGCGAGCTTCTGGTGGATGAATACAAGGCGGTCCTGAACAAGAGAACGAAACTGGTGTCCGTGGCCCACGTCTCTAACGCCCTGGGCACGATCAACCCGGTCAAAGAGATTATTGAGATCGCGCATGCCTGGAATGTTCCCGTGTTAGTCGACGGCGCGCAGGCAGCGCCCCACCTGACGGTTGATGTCCAGGATCTCGATTGCGATTTTTATGCCTTTTCCGGTCACAAGCTCTACGGTCCGACGGGGATCGGAATTCTCTACGGGAAGGAGCGATGGTTGGAAGCCATGCCGCCATACCAGGGTGGGGGCGACATGATCAGCCTGGTCACTTTTGAAAAAACTCACTACAACGTTCTGCCGTTTAAGTTTGAGGCCGGGACCCCGCACATTGCGGGGGGCATTGGTCTGGGAAGCGCGATCGATTATCTTCGCGCAATCGGCATGGACGCGATTGCCGCCCACGAGAGGGAGCTCCTGGCCTACGGCACGACGGCGCTTTCGGCGATCAAAGGTTTGAGGATTATCGGAACAGCCAAAGAGAAGGCCGGCGTTATCTCCTTCGTGCTCGACGGCGCCCATCCCCACGACATCGGGACGATTCTGGATCAACAGGGCGTCGCGATCCGGGCCGGGCATCACTGTGCCATGCCGGTGATGCAGCGTTTTGCGTTGCCGGCGACGGCCAGGGCTTCATTCGCCATGTACAATACGCAAGAAGAAATCGATTTGCTGGTTGAGGCGATCGATAAGGTCATTGAGGTATTCGGCTGATGTCGGAACTGGACGATCTCTACCAGGAAGTTATTCTTGATCACAATCGCAGCCCGCGGAACTTCAGGAAACTGCAGGACGCCAACCGAACCGCGGATGGTTACAATCCTCTCTGCGGTGATCAGATCACCGTCTATTTGAAGCTCGAGGGGAATCTGATTAAGGATGTCACGTTTCAGGGTTCCGGGTGCGCGATATCCAAGGCGTCGGCGTCCATGATGACGAGCAGCCTGAAGGGAAAAAGCGTCGATGAGGCGGAGGCGCTTTTCGAAAAAGTTCATAAGATGCTGAAGGGAGAGTTGGACGGGAAAGTCAATCCCGGGGACCTGGGAAAACTGGAGGTGCTGTCAGGAGTCTGTAATTTTCCGGCCCGGGTTAAATGCGCGAGTCTCTCCTGGCATACCCTTCACGCGGCGCTCCATGGGGAGGGCGTCACAACCACGGAGTAAACGCTCATGAACACGACCAAGTCGGTAAAGCAGAGTGACCGCACGATAGCTCTTTTCCGCGAGTGCGAAGCCATACTCATTCCCACTGGAGAACGGGTCAGGCTTCCTGCGGGAAGCCGGGTGAGGGTGACTCAGTCTCTCGGAGGCAGTTTCACGGTTATGACCGATCGTGGTTCTGTGGCGCGGATTTCGGGCAGAGATGCGGACGCCCTCGGCGTTCAGAATCCAGAAATGCCGCCGGGGCCCCCTCCGGCGCACGAAGACCTGAGCACGGTGGAAAGCCTCGTATGGGAAAAGCTAAAGACGTGCTTCGATCCCGAAATACCCGTGAACATAGTTGACCTGGGACTGGTTTATCGGTGCCAGGTCTCCGCGCTGCCAGATGGCGGATACCGGGCGGAGGTGCGCTTTACTTTGACCGCGCCCGGGTGTGGCATGGGAGATGTGTTGAGGGAGGATATTCGCAATCAAGTGGCGGCGGTGCCCGGGATCAGGGAGGTTGACGTGGAGATCGTGTGGGAGCCGCCCTGGGACCAGAGCCGGATCTCCTACGAGGCGAAGATCGAATTGGGGATCGTGTAGTTCCCCGCCGAAGGCTTCGTTGTCCTACATTGGCGCAGTCGAGTCCAGCTTTCGTTAGAGCTTTGCTGGTAGAGTGGAGCCATGCCCATGGCAGAGAACAAGAACCGTATGAACTCAATTGATACGCTGGTTGTGGAATCACAGGTGGTCGATGCCTTGCGAACCTGCTTTGATCCGGAGATCCCGGTCAACGTTTATGATCTTGGTTTGATCTACGAGGTTAAGGTGGATGAGAAGGGATCAACTGAGATCCGGATGACTCTCACAACCCCTCATTGTCCGGCGGCGCAAATGCTGCCTTCTGAAGTGGAGGCGAAGGCCCGAACTGTTCCAGGAGTGAGCGACGTTCAGGTCGAGGTCGTCTGGGACCCGCCGTGGGACCCGAGCAAAATGTCGGAAGCTGCGAAGCTACAGCTGGGGATGTTGTAGCTCGGGCTTCTTCTGCTCAGCCAGTTTGCGATGTCCGCGGGGAAGTGTTTCCCTTCCACTTGCGGTAAGTCACCATGGGAGGTCATCCGGCTACGCAGACTTACTTCAGGCCCGTCGCGCCAACGATAACTCTCTTTCTCTTTTCTCCCGGACCGTTGACGTTGAGGTTGCAGATATGCCCGAGACACTTTTCGATCAGCTCGGTGGAGAAGCCAGACTTCGGGAAATTATTGACTCTTTCATCGACCGGGTATTTGATGATCCGATGATCGGCTTCTTTTTCCGGAAAGCTGATCGAAAGCGGCTTAAGGAGATGGAATATCAATTCACTGCCCGGTTTCTCGGCGCAGATGTGACTTATGCGGGGCGTCCCATGGATCAGGCTCACGCCCGGCATCCCATCATGGGCGGGCAATTTGCCCGCCGGCAAAAGATTCTCCGGGACACGCTCAAAGCGTACAACGTACCCGCGGAGATTCAGGAGGCCTGGATGCAGCATACGGAGAGTCTCAGATCTTTGATTACGGGAGATGCGGGATCGGAGTGCGATCCCCAGAGAGCGCGCGAGCGCGTTGACGACATGTCCAAAAGATCATAAAGCCCGTTGCACGGGGCTGGCGTTGTGAGAGTGAAACAACCTGGAGTCCATCGAGAGGAGATTTGCTTCTGTGAGATTGCGTGATCTCTATGCCCGGCCTGGTTTGAAAGTGTCGTTCGAGTTCTTTCCCCCCAAGACTGAAAAGGGAGAAGAAACTCTGTTCAGTGAGGTCGAATTTCTAAAAGCGCTCAAGCCGGCTTTTTGTTCGGTGACCTATGGAGCTGCAGGCAGCACGCGAGACAAGACGGTGGAGCTGGTGGATCGGCTTCACCGAGACTGCGGCCTAGAAGTGATGTGTCATCTGACCGTAGTTGGGCAATCCAAGGATGAGGTCAGAGGCGTTCTTCTCAGGCTAAAACAAAAAGGCATTGAAAACATCATTGCTCTCGGAGGCGATCCTCCCCAGGGCATTGTCGACTGGACTCCTCACCCCGATGGTTTTCATCATTCGGTGGAACTGGTCAGGGAGGCCGTGAGTTACGAGTGGTTCTCAATTGCCGTAGCGGGGTTCCCGGAGGTGCATCCCAGGGCGTTGAGCAGGGAACACGATCTAAATTATTTGAAGGAGAAGGTGGATGCGGGAGCGGACGTGGTGATCACGCAGCTTTTTTTTGACAACGAAGATTTCTATCGCTACGTGAAAGATCTGCGCGATTTGGGCGTCCGGGTGCCGATCGTCCCGGGCATTTTACCCGTGCTTTCGGTCCCTCAGGTCCGACGTTTTGCGTCTCTCTGCGGAGCAAAAATCCCGCCTCGATTGGAGTCTCTGCTGGCGAAGGTGGAAAATGACGAGGAGGGAGCCGTACAGGTGGGCATCGACTATGCTACTGAACAATGCAAGGAACTTCTGCAATACGGCGTACCGGGAATCCATTTTTATTGCCTCAATAAGCGCCATTCCGTAAAAGCCATTCTCGAAAATCTCTCGCTTTAGTATTCCTTTCAGACGCGCGTCTTCTTGAGTCCGTTTGCATTTCCGCGGATTTATCATTGCATTGAAATCCCGCACCGGGGATAGTAAGGTAATCGGCAATATGCCCTCTAGGCGACACCGAAGGATGGATCATGGATGAAGTGACTCAGCAGATGGAGGTGCGGCGGCAAAAGCTCCAACGACTTCAGGAAAGCGGAGTTTCGCTCTATCCAAACGATTTCAAGCCTACCCATCTCACTTCGGAGATCATCGCCGGCTGCGGCGCCCTGGCGGCGGATCAACTCAAGGCCGAGCCGATCCGCTGTTCGCTTGCCGGCCGCATCATGACGCTTCGGTCCTTTGGCAAAGCGGCTTTCTTTCATTTGCAGGATCGGAAGGGACGCTTGCAGGTATATGTCCGCCAGGACGTCCTCGGGGAAGAAGCCTATCGCGTTTTTAAGGATCTGGACCTCGGCGACATAGTCGGTGTGTGGGGCCATCTGTTCCGAACCCGAACTAACGAGCTCACCCTGGAAGGGGAAGGACTCCGGCTCCTCTGCAAATGTTTGAGACCTTTGCCTGAGAAGTGGCATGGGCTGGCCGATGTCGAGGCGCGCTACAGGCAGCGCTACGTGGACTTGATGGTTAATCGGGAGGTGAGGGACGTCTTCGAAAAAAGATCCCGAATCGTTCGAATCATCCGCCGGTTTTTCGAGGAGCGCGATTTCCTGGAAGTTGAAACGCCCATGATGCAGCCGATCCCGGGAGGGGCGGCGGCCAGGCCTTTTATCACGCATCACAATACGTTGAGCATGGATCTTTACTTGAGGGTAGCGCCTGAGCTTTTTCTGAAGCGGCTTCTGGTAGGAGGACTGGAGAGAGTTTTTGAGCTCAATCGTAATTTTCGGAATGAGGGCATCTCGGTCCGGCATAATCCGGAATTTACCATGCTCGAGTTTTACCAGGCTTTCGCCACATACGAGGATCTCATGGGGCTCACCGAAGAGCTTTTCGTCACGGTTGCGACGGAAATCCTGGGAACTCTTGAGGTTCCGTGGGGCGATCACACAATTAATCTGCAATCGCCGTGGAGGCGGCTTTCGCTGGTAGAAGCAATTGAACGCTACGGCGACGCGAGCAAGAATGAGCTATCGAGCTTTGAGGGGCTTCGCGCCTTCGCTCAGAGGAAGAATTTAGGGGTGGATTTGGGACAACCTTACGGCGCCCTTCTGGTGGAAGTCTTCGAAGAAATCGTTGAGCCGCAACTTATCCAACCCACTTTTATCGTGGGATATCCTCTGGAAGTCTCACCGTTGGCCAGGAAGAACGACGCCAACCCGCGCATGGTCGACCGATTCGAACTTTACATCGGGGGTCGGGAGCTCGCCAATGCCTTTTCGGAATTGAATGACCCTATGGATCAACAGGAGCGGTTTCTGCAGCAGGCCGAAGCCAGAAAGGCCGGGGACGAGCTTGCAAGCCCGATGGATGAAGACTTTGTGCGGGCGCTGGAGTACGGCATGCCGCCCGCAGCCGGGGAGGGTATCGGCATCGACCGGATGGTTATGCTTTTCACCTCCTGCTCCTCCATCAGGGATGTGATCCTCTTTCCGTTGCTCCGGCCGGAACGATGAGGCCGCTCTAGCGCAAGTTATTCATTCATACCTCTTGTCGTCCGCAGTGGATATTCTATGAGATACGAGCTTTTCATCGGGCTGCGCTACCTTCAATCTCGGCGACGCGAGACGTTTATTTCTCTGATCACGGTCATCTCCGTTTTAGGAGTGATGATCGGAGTTATGACGCTTAACGTCGTGATGGCTGTCATGACCGGTTTTGAGGAAGTTCTCCGTGACCGGCTTCTGGGCTTCAATGCTCATATTGCATTGGTCAAGCCGGGAGATCACATCGAAGAATATCGCGCGTTGCTCTCGCGGGTGATGCGGGACAAGGGAGTTTTAGCGGCGGCACCGTCTGTTTATGGACAAGTCATGGTCACTTTCGGGCGGCGTCTATCCGGGGTGGTGGTGCGAGGAATCGATCCCGACCTGGCCAATCGCGTAGTCGAAATCCAGCGGTATCTAAAGGAAGGGACTTTGGCAGGGCTCAAGAGCCAGCAGGCCATTGAGGTTGAAGGGAGGCCCGTATCTCTTCCGGGCGTCATTCTAGGAATGCGGCTGGCTGCGCAGCTCGGCGCTACGATCGGCGACCCGGTTCAGATCATCTCGCCCGTCGGTACTCCGTCGGCGGTTGGCGTCCTGCCGCGGATCAAGCGATTTATCGTTGTGGGGCTTTTCGAGTCCGGGATGCATGAATACGACAACACCTTGATTTACATGAACATTTCCGACGCCCAGCTTTTTTTCGAGTTGGGCGACGCGGTGAGCAACATTGAGATTCGGGTCCGGGACGTTTACCAGGCCCGAGACGTTGCCAAAAGGATCCAGCAGGAAGTAGGTTTACCGTACTGGGCGGAGGACTGGTCTCGACTCTGGCCGAATCTTTTTTCCGCATTGAAGCTGGAAAAAACCGTCTATTTCCTGGTGCTCCTTCTCATGGTGCTGGTGGGGGCGTTCAACATCATATCGACTTTAATCATGGTCGTCATGGAAAAAAGAAAAGATATTGCGGTGCTTCAATCCATGGGCGCCACACGCCGGAGCATACGGGCCATTTTCATGATCAAAGGCTGTATTATCGGAGCCCTCGGCACATCGCTCGGAATGTTGCTGGGCTACGGGATCTGCTTGCTGATAGCGCGTTATGAGTTCATCGAGCTGCCCAAGGATGTATTCCTCATTTCCACTGTCCCTGTGCGTATCTATCCGGGCAACTTTCTGCTGGTCTCAGTGGCTTCTTTTCTGATTTGCTTGGTTGCAAGTATTTATCCGGCCCGACACGCCGCCAAATTGGATCCGGTGGAGATCATTCGCTATGAATGATCTCCTGCGGGTGGAGGACCTTCAGAAATCTTTCTATGAGGGAGGCCGCGAGATCCGGGTCCTGCAAGGCCTCAGCTTAGAGCTTTCAGAAGGAGAGCGGCTGTCCGTTGTGGGGGAGTCGGGGGTAGGGAAAAGCACGCTCCTCCATATTCTGGGAACCCTCGACCGGCCCACCAGCGGTCAGATGACCTACAAGGGCAAGGACCTGCTGGCTCTCACCCCTGAGGAGATCTGCCAATTTCGGAATCGCGAGATCGGCTTTGTATTCCAGTTTCATTACCTGCTGCCTGATTTCAGTGCTCTCGAAAATGTCGTACTTCCCGCCTTGATACAGGGTTGGGAGTGGGAGAGGGCAAGGGAGGCGGCCGAGAGGCTCTTGGCTTTGGTGGGATTGAAGGATCGAATGGCCCACCGGCCGGGGAAGCTCTCCGGTGGTGAGCAGCAACGCGTGGCGGTGGCCCGATCGATGATTTTGGAGCCTCGGATAATTCTCGCGGACGAGCCGACCGGGGATTTGGACCCCGGTACGGGAGAGGAGGTGCAGAATCTCCTTTTTCAGTTGAATGAGGAAAGAAACGTGGCGCTCGTGGTCGCGACCCATAATCGTCGCTTCGCCGCCAGATTTGGACGGCAAATGGAGCTTCGGGCGGGTAAGCTATACCCGCTCCAACAGCCGGTTTTTTAGCTTTACAAGCAAAGGCGGATTTGTTAGAAAAAATAGCCGGCTGGCTGAGGGCCAACAAGTCAATGAAATACAAAGGTCTTTTTTTGACCGGAGTTTTTTACCCGTTAACTCTCGTTTCTCTCCTGATGGGCCATTTCTCGCTGCTGCAAGCCCAACAACCCGTCATCATTAAGGAAATTAAAATCCAGGGCAATGCGAGAGTCGAGGTCGATGGCATCAAGCTGCATACCAAGGTTCGGGCTGGAGAGCCGTTGGACCCGGGCGTGGTCGATCAGGACGTGAAATCGATCTATCGCATGGGTTTCTTCGATGATGTGAAAGCGGAGCTTTCTCCGGAAGGGGTTCTGACCTATACGGTGAAGGAAAAGCCCTATGTTCGCGAAGTTAAGATTCAGGGCAGCAAAGAGCTTGCCAAAGAGAAAATCCAGACGGCCTTTGGCATCAGCCCTCGAACTATTCTGGACCGCGACAAGATCTCCGAGGGCGTCGAGAAAGTGAAAAAGCTTTACGCCGAGCAGGGATATGTCAACGCCCAGGTGGATTACGCGCTATCCGTCATGGAAAACAATCAGGCGGAAATTCAGCTTTCCATCACCGAGGGCGCCCGTGTATTGATCCAGAAGATCAGCTTCAAAGGGAACAAAGCCTTTTCGGAAAGTGAGCTTAAGGGCTTGATGTCCACCAAAGAGCAATGGTTCCTGTCATTCATCACGAACCGAGGAGTTTTGGAGCAGGACACGCTCACGAACGATGTCGCCACTCTATCCGCCCACTACTACGACCACGGGTACATCAACCACAAGATCGATGAGCCCGTGGTTGTGAAGCGCAGAGACGGAATCGAGGTTGTGATTCGGGTTCACGAAGGGGAACAGTTCAGGGTAGGAAAGGTGGAGATCGGCGGTGACTTGATCGAGGATGGCGGGACGCTTCTCAAAAAGATCGAGATGACGACCGGGCAGATATTTAGGGGCAGCCGGTTGCGGAACGACATCACGATGCTGAATGACTTATATTCCGATAAGGGTTTTGCTTTCGCCCAAATTGAGCCGGTCACGAAGGTAAACCAAGAAGATAAAAACGTCGATGTCGCCTTGGTCATCGCGCGCGGCCCGCCGGTTTTTTTCAATCACGTCCTTGTTGCGGGAAACACAAAGACGCGGGACAGGGTCATCCGCAGGGAAGTTCTGGCGGGCGAGCAGACGCTCTTTTCCAGCAACAAAATCCGGCAGAGCCGGGACGCGCTGCAACGCACGGGTTATTTCGAGGACGTTCAGTTGACCACGAAAAAAACGGAGCAGCCGGATGCCGTGGATTTGCTGGTCGACGTTCGGGAAGGCCCGACCGGAGCGTTCAGCGTTGGAGCCGGGTATAGCAGCGGAGACCAATTTGTCTTCACGAGCTCCATCACTGAAAAAAACCTTTTTGGTCTTGGCCAAGCCATTAGCGCGAATTTTGCCCTTGGCAGCAGCCGCCAGGACTTTGTCTTGAGTTTTACGGAGCCCTATCTCTACAATACACCTCTAAGCTTCGGATTCGATGCCTTTAATACGCAGCGCGAGTTCAATGATTTTGACGACCGCAAAACGGGTTTTGGATTGCGCACCAGTTATCCACTCAGGCGTTTGGGCCTCCCTTTCTTAAGGACTCCGGTTCCCAATCCGGCCTCGGACACACCCGACTGGGCATATCATCCCTTCATCGCCTACACGCGCGTGGGAGCAGGATATGACCTGGTTCGGGAAAAAGTCAGCGACATCAACGAAAGCGCCCCGGATTCGATTAAGAACTCGGAGGGAAGTTCCTGGACCAGCGCGATGACGCCGAATTTCACTTATGACAGCAGGGATCATTTTTTCAATCCCACGCGAGGCACGTCTTCCGGTCTTGCGTTTAAATTTGCCGGTTTGGGGGGCGACAATAAGTTCATCAAATCCGACCTCCGGACGCGGTGGCATTATTCCGTGCTCAAGGATCCAAACTGGGGCGGCACGTATACGATAGCTCTCGGCGGCGCGTTCGGCTATGGTGTTCCACTGGGTGCCCAACCAAGCGGCGATAAGCACCTCCCTCTTTTTGAAAGATACTTTCCAGGCGGCATCAACTCTATCAGGGGCTTCAAGGATCGTAGTTTGGGGCCCCGGGACGGCGATGATGTCGTCGGGGGGGATAAGCAGATTGTTTTTAACGCTGAACTGTTGTTCCCGCTTCTGGAGAAATACGGCGTGCGCGGCGTTACGTTTTTCGACATGGGCCAGGCTTTCGGCGACGTAGGGCAGAACAGCGATGAACTCAAGAACATCTCGTTTAGCGAGTTTCGTATGTCCGCAGGCCTGGGCGTACGCTGGTTATCGCCTTTCGGTCCCCTTCGAGTAGAGTTGGGTTTTCCGATTAAGAAGAAATCGGGCGACGATACCTCCGTGCTGGGCTTCTCCGTCGGCAATCTGCCTTAACGCAAGAACTATCATCTTCTAAACTCAGTGTCGGAGGTTACTGTGAAACGGAATATTCTTACTTTGTTCATTCTTTTTCTGGCCTGGCCCTCCTGGGCTCAGGAAAAGGTGAAGATCGGCTTTGTTGATATTCAGCGAGCCATTAACGAATCGCAGGCAGGCAAAAAGGCGAAAGAGAGATTTCAGAGTCAGGTGCAAAAAATGGAAGGTGAGCTCCTGAAGGAAAAGAGCGAAGTGGAGCGGCTCAAGGCGGATTTTGATAAGAAGAGCGCCCTTTTGAAGGAAGAAGAGCGCAGAAACATGGAGAAGGAATTTCAACGGCGCTACCTGGGTTATCAGCGCACGATGCGCGACTCCCAGGAAGAGCTGCGCCAGCGAGAAGGCGAGATGACTGCGGAGATTCTGAAAGATCTGGAAAAAATCGTTGTCGAAATCGGCAAGAGCGAAAAATTCACGCTGATTCTCGAGCGCTCCCAGATGCTCTACAGTGATCAGGGCGTGGATATCACCAACAAAGTCATCGAACTTTACAATAGCCGGACCGCGGGAAAGGCACCCAAGGGAAAGTGACCGCCGCAGCCAGAACGCTCTCGGAGCTGGCCCATCTCGTTGGCGGCGAGGTGGTTGGTGATGGCGGGGTGCGGATTTGGAAGGCTGCTTCGATTGATGAGGCGGGCCCCGGCGACATTACTTTTTTAGCTCACCCCCGTTACAATTCTCTTCTCAAGGGTTGCAAGGCAAGCGCGGTTATTCTCAGCTCTGGAACAGACTATGCAGAGCTGATGAAGGCCGGGAGAAGCGTTCTCGTGGCCGCGCAGCCCTATCTTGCTTTCGCGAAGATACTGCAGTTGCTTACCGAGCCGCCGCGCTACGACGGCGTGGTGAGCGATCGCGCGACCGTCGATCCGACCGCAACTCTGGGAGACGGGGTGACCGTTTTCCCTTATGTTTATATCGGGAAGAGGGTCAAAGTGGGCGCCCGCGCGGTTTTATTTCCAGGAGTGTTTTTGGGGGACGAGGTTCAGGTGGGAGACGATTGCATTCTCCATCCGAACGTTGCGGTGCGTGAGGGTTGCCGGCTCGGCCAGCGTGTCATTCTTCACGCGGGCGTGGTGATTGGCGCGGACGGCTTCGGCTATGCGGGGGAGGGCGGCGGGCGGATCAAGATACCTCAGGTGGGGATTGTGGAAATCGAGGATGATGTAGAGATCGGGGCCAACACGACCGTGGACCGCGCCACCTTGGGCCGAACCGTTATCGGCCGCGGGACGAAAATAGACAATCTGGTTCAGATTGCTCACAACGTGGTGGTGGGTGAGCATGCGGTTATCGCGGCGCAAGCAGGAATCGCCGGAAGCACCCGCATCGGCAGAGAGGTCGTCCTCGCCGGACAGGTTGGTATCGTCAACCATATTGAGATCGGCGACCGGAGCATGATCGGGCCTCAGTCCGGGGTTGCTCGTTCTGTGTCTCCGGGCTCTTTGCTTTCCGGAGGGCTGGAAGCTGCGCCCCATAGGGAATGGCTCAGAGTTATGACGTTGATTCCTCAACTTCCAAAAATCTGGCGCAAAGTGCGGCTTCTCGAAAGAAAAATTTCCACCCTGAGGCGAAAAGCCGGAAAAGGAGTCAAGGATCATGCTTGACGTTAGAGAGATCTTCAAGTCCATACCCCACCGCTATCCTTTTCTTCTGGTTGATAAAATACTCGAAGTCGACGGCGATCAGAAAATCATCGGAATTAAGAATGTCACCATTAACGAAAGTTTTTTTCAGGGCCATTTTCCTAACAGGCCGCTTATGCCCGGGGTCCTGATCTGCGAAGCTATGGCTCAAGTCGGGGCTATTTTCGCATATAGTGCCAGAGGCGGGACGAACGGCGAAAAGGTCTTCCTTTTGACAGGCCTGGATCGAGTGAAGTTCAAACGCCCCGTGGAACCCGGGGATCAGTTGCGTTTGGAGCTGACCTCCCTCAGGCGGCGGGGCACTTTCTGGAAAATGAAAGGGGTGGCGACTGTGGACGGAAAGCTCGTTGCCCAGGCCGAAATATCCGCGATGGAAGTGTCCGTGAGCTGAGGGACGAATACACGCTGAAATGGCCAAAATTCATAAAACAGCGCTGGTGGACCCGCGGGCTGAATTGGATGCCGATGTCGCAGTCGGGGCCTACTGTGTGATCGGCCCCCAGGTTAAAATTGGTAAAGGGACGGAAATGAGGTCGCACGTGGTTATTGAGGGAAATACCACGTTGGGCGCGGACAACGTCGTGTTCCAGTTCGCTAGTGTGGGTTCCCGTCCGCAAGACCTGAAATACAAAGGTGAAGAAAGTCGATTGATTATCGGCGATCACAACACCATTCGCGAGTTTGTGTCGATCAATCCGGGCACGGCAGGAGGGGGGATGGTGACCCAAATCGGGAATCACAATCTCCTGATGATGTATTGCCATATCGCCCATGACTGCATTCTGGGTAACTGTAACATCATCGCCAACGGGGCGACCCTCGGAGGTCATGTCCAGATCGAGGACTATGTTATTGTTGGCGGGCTTGTCGGTATCCACCAGTTCGTCAAAGTGGGAACGGGGGCGATTTTGGGCGCGGGCTCCATGGTCTCCAAAGATATTCCCCCTTATTGCAACGCGACGGGCGATCGAGCCAAGCTCAGGGGACTCAACCTTGAAGGTCTCAGAAGGAGAGGTTTCACGAGGGAGCAAATCGACGCGCTCAAAAGAGCTTACCGGATCATTTTCCGCTCGGGTCTAAAGACCAAAGAAGCGCTCACAAAAGTGTGCCGGGAAATTCCCAACTCCGCGGAGGTGCAGTATCTGGCACGGTTCATCGAGAACTGCCAGAGAGGGATCTGCCGGTAAAACCAATCACAGCGTTCAAGCAGTTCAAATGTTCAAACGGTTCGAAGGCTCCGTCCTTGAACATCTTGAACGTTTAAGCGATTGAACGCTTCTTTATTTGTTGAATGCGATTTGTTGAATGCGCAAACTCGGGCTTATCGCGGGAAACGGCAAGTTTCCATTGATCTTTGCCGAGCAGGCCAGGCGGGAAGGAGTCTCCCTGGTTGCTGTAGCTCATCGCGGCGAGACTCCAGAAGAGATCGAACGATGGCTCGACGCGGTGACCTGGGTTTACGTGGGTCAGTTGGGCAAGATTATTCGGACCTTTCATCGGGCCGGGGTGAAGGAAGCGGTGATGGCGGGGGGCATCCGCAAGGCTAAACTCTTCTCCAATTTCCGGCCGGATTTCCGAGGCGCCGCTTTCTTGGCTCGCGTCAAGAGTCGAGAGGATGATCAACTCCTGAGAGGAGTGGCCGAAGAGTTGGAGCGCGAAGGGATCAGGGTTTTGGAATCGACTCTTTTTCTTTCGCATATTGTCGCGCCCGGCGGCGTTCTATCCCGGCGCGCGCCAACGCCCGCTCAGTGGGAGGACATCCGGCTTGGATTTCGCGTCGCAAAGGAAATGGGCCGGCTGGGAATCGGGCAGAGCATTGTCGTTAAGCATGGCGTTGTTCTCGCTGTTGAAGCGGTAGAGGGAACGGACGCGGCGATTCGCCGGGGCGGCGACCTGGGAAAACAAGGTTTTCTTGTGGTTAAGGTGAGCAAGCCGCAGCAAGACTTGCGCTTTGACGTGCCGGCCATCGGGGTCGATACCATTCGGCTGTTGCATGAATTGAGGGGTGCTGGAGTCGCGGTTGAGGCGGGAAAAACGATTCTGCTGGAGAAAGAACAACTGCTTGAAGAGGCGGACCGCTGGGGCATCGTGGTAACTGGAATCAGCGCGTGAGAGAACAGCAGGAAAGCAAAATGGGAGTTCGAGAAAGAGTTTCGGTCGCCGTCGTCGGCGTCGGCTACGTGGGGCGGTTTCATGCGGAAAAATATGCCGCCTCCCACAACGCTCGTTTGGTCGCTGTCGCGGATATTGACCAAAGTCGCGCAACGGAAGTCGGCGGGCGGTTGGGCGTGGGCGCCTTCACCGATTACCGGGAGCTGTATGGGCGGGTTCAATGCGTGAGCGTTGCCGTTCCGACGCGGCTTCACTACCAGGTCGCCAGGGATTTTCTAACGGCGGGGCTGGACGTTCTCGTGGAAAAGCCGATGGCGGCGACGCTGGAAGAAGCCAGGGAATTGGCCGCGGTGGCGAGCGAAAAAAATCTCATCCTGCAGATCGGGCACCTGGAGAGATTTAATCCGGCCATTCGGAGACTGGAAGGAGTGGTTCGAGAGCCGAAATTCGTCGAGTGTCACCGTCTGGCTCCGTTTATAGAGCGAGGGACGGACGTTGACGTCGTTTTCGATCTTATGATCCATGATCTCGACGTCATCGGCAGCCTGGTTCGTTCCCCGGTCCAGAGAGTCGAAGCCGTGGGGGTTGCCGTTTTAACCGACAAGCCGGATATTGCGAACGCTCGCATCGCATTTTCGAACGGCTGCATCGCCAACATAACGTCGAGTCGGGTCTCAATGAAGCGCGAGCGTAAAATTCGGATCTTTCAGCCTGATGCCTACATCTCGATTGACTACGACCGGAGGAGCGCTCAGATCTATCGCAGGCCGGAAAAAGGCGCAAAGTGGGAACAGATTCGAGGAGAAACAATTGAGATCCCGGAGGGAGACGCGCTTTCTGACGAAATAGAGTCGTTCTTGACAGCCGTTCAGCAGCGCAGCCGTCCTCTTGTAAGCGGCGAGGATGGGCTGAGAGCGCTGGAAATTGCGGCGATGATCAGCGACCAATTGTGACCAGTGTGAGGCAGATTCCAGGAGATCGCAGGGGCGGAGCCAGACGGATCATGCTTGTTGTCGGCGAGGCCTCCGGAGACCTGCACGGAGCGCACCTCGTCAGATCGCTTTACGAAAGGGATCCAACGCTCGAGCTATTCGGGGTCGCAGGAGAACACCTCAAAGAGGCCGGGATCCGAGTCGTGCTGGAGGTGAGCTCGCTGACCGGAATGGGATTGGCGGAGCTGGCCGGTAACGTAAGAGCTCTGTGGAGCGCCTACCGGCTGCTGCAAAGCGTCTTGCGTGAACAGAGGCCGGATCTGCTGATTCTGATCGATTTCCCTGAATTTAACCTGCGCCTGGCCCGTTCAGCCAAGAACATGCGGATCCCGGTACTTTACTACATTAGCCCTCAAGTTTGGGCATGGCGAAAGCGGCGCATTCGAAAGATCGCTCAACGGGTTGATCATATGGCCGTGGTTTTTCCTTTTGAAGCCCAACTCTACGAGAAAGCGAAGCTGAGGGTGACTTTCGTCGGCCATCCTTTGTTGGATGTGGTCCGTGCGACGTTGCCGCGCGAAACCGCTTTGATGCAGTTGGGTCTGGATCCATCCAAGCAGACGATCGCCCTCCTGCCAGGCAGCCGGGAGCGGGAGGTTCATTATCATCTTGGGGCCATGTTAGAGGCGGCGCGCCGCCTGCAGCTCTCCGGCGGGTTTCAGTTTGTGCTGGTTCGCGCCACCACGGTGGACCGTCTCCTGCTGGAAAAGACGCTTGCGCAGGCCGCGTTGCGGATCCCGATTTCGGACGGGAACGCTTATAATGTGATCAACGCCTGCGAGCTGGTATGGACTGCCTCCGGAACGGCGACCCTGGAAACGGCTCTATTGTTGCGTCCCATGGTGATTGTCTATCGTCTGGCATGGTTGACCTATGGGCTCGCGAGACTTTTGGTGAGGGTGAGTCACATCGGGATAGTGAACATTATCGCCGGGGAGAGGGTAGTCCCGGAATTGATTCAGTCCCAGGTGACTCCCGGCAGAATCGTTTCCGAGAGCGAGCGGATTCTGCGGGAGCCAAACAGGCGCCGCCGCATGGTGGAAAAGCTGTCGCTGGTTCGGGACAAGCTGGGTCTCCCCGGCGCGGCCGGCCGGGTCGCGGACATCGCTCTGGCGATGATGAGATAGAATCTCGGACTGAGGAAAAAAGGGTTGAAGCTCTATCGACGTCTGCTCCAATTTCTTAGGCCGTATATCTGGCCATATTTTTCGTTAGGGATGCTCTGCATGCTTGGTTACAGCGCCACGAGCGGCGCGATTCCATTTCTCGTGCAAAGCATCTTCGACGACGTTTTCGCCCGGAAGGACCGGGAGATCCTCGTCTATCTTCCCGTGGTCATCGTGGCGGTTTTTGGGTTTCGCGGCCTTACGAATTTCGGGCAAACCTATTTCACGGATTATGTCGGGCTTCGGATCATCAATGATATCCGAAATGCTTTGAACCGGCATCTCCAGTATCTCTCGCTTTCATTTTTTCAGAGGCATCCAACAGGAACCCTGATTTCCCGTGTTAGTAGCGACGTGACATTGGTTCGCTCCGCTCTGACGGATTCCGTGGCCTCTCTGATGCGCGACACTACCTCGTTGATCGCCTTGATTGCGGTTGCCTTTGCGAAAGATTGGGTCCTGGCGACCATCGCTTTTCTCGTTTTTCCCGCATCGGTTTTGCCGGTGACCCGGATGAGTCGAAGAGTAAAACGATTTACAAAGAGAGGGCAGGTAACAACGGGCACGCTCACCAGCCTGCTGCAGGAAAGCATTCAAGGCAACCGGATCGTCAAGGCCTTCGGCATGGAAAAATACGAAGGCGAGAGATTCGCTCACGAAAACCAGAGACTTTTCAAACAATCGATCCGGGCGACCCGCATGCGGGCGTTGGTCACCCCGGCGATGGAACTTTTGTCTTCTCTGGCGATCGGGGCCGTTGTCTGGTATGGCGGCTCCGCTGTTATCGAAGGAGGGCGCACGCAGGGCGAATTTATGGCGTTCATGGCGGCCATGTTTCTCATGTACCAGCCTTTCAGACAGTTGGCTAAGACCTATACGATGCTTCATCAGGGCATGGCCGGGGCGGAACGGATCTTCGAAATCTTGGACACAGAGCCGGAAATCAGGGATCGTCCAGGCGCAGTGCCGGCGCCCGCGTTTTCCCGGGCGATTGAGTTTCACAATGTCAGCTTCGGTTATGGCCACAGATTGGTTTTGAAAGATATCGGCCTTAAGATCAGGGCCGGAGAGGTAGTGGCTCTGGTGGGCGTAAGCGGCGTCGGTAAGAGCACTCTCGCCGATTTGATTCCAAGATTTTATGACGTCACTTCTGGAAAAATCACGATCGATGATGTGGATATCAGGGACGTGACGGTGGAGTCGCTGCGGTCGCAAATCGGCATCGTCACCCAGCACACCTTTTTATTTAACGATACGGTGAAGAACAACATCGCGTATGGAGATCCGTCCCAGGACATGGGCCGGGTGGTGGAAGCCGCGAAGGCGGCCCACGCTCATGATTTTATTCTCGCTATGCCCCAGGGCTATGATACGATGGTTGGCGAGATGGGGATGAAGCTTTCGGGCGGCCAGCGTCAGAGGTTGGCCATTGCCCGGGCCTTGTTGAAGAACGCTCCGATTCTCATCCTGGACGAAGCAACGTCATCTTTGGATGCGGATTCCGAGCGCCTCGTGCAGGAGGCACTGGAACGTCTGATGATGAAGCGGACGACGCTGGTGATCGCGCATCGCCTGTCAACAATCCGCAAGGCCCACCGGATCGTGGTGGTGGTCGGTGGATCCATCGTCGAAGAGGGCACGCACGAAGAGTTGCTGGCGCGAAAAGCGGAATACAGCCGGCTTTACACGTTGCAACTTCTTGAGGGCGTTGGGAGCGCCCGGGGAAAGACTTTACACTGAGTGTCATCAGCCGCACATGCTGTACTGGATTTACAATTGCGTTCTCGTTTTATTCGTGGTCGTCAGCCTTCCGCTCCTCCCCATTTTTCCGTTTTTGTCCAAGCGCTTTCGGGAAGGCTTTTTCCAGCGGCTGGGTTTCTACCCGCGTAACATCAGGAAAATCGTGGGAGGATCCCGTCCCGTCTGGATTCATGCGGCCTCAGTGGGTGAAGTTCTGGCTGCAAGGGTGCTGGCCGGGAGCATCAAAGAGCGCTTCCGCGAACGCAAAATCATCGTATCCACTTTCACCTCGACAGGATTGGACATGGCGCGGCGCACCATTGAGACGGCCGACGCGTGCATTTTTTTGCCGCTGGACTTCTTTTGGGTTGTGCGGCGCGCGTTGCGGTTTTTTGATCCGTGCTTGTTGCTGTTCGTTGAAACCGAGATTTGGCCTAATTTGTTGCAAGTGGCGCACCGCAGGGGTGTCCCCACACTCTTGCTGAGCGGCCGTCTTTCGGCAAAAGCTTTTCGCCATTACCGTTTTTTTCGCGTCTTTTTCTCTCGAGTCCTGCGCCACTTTACTGCGATTGGCATGCAAAGCCGGGAGGACGCCGAGAGGCTGATGCGCCTGGGCGCGGCGCCGGAAAAGATCTCGCTTACCGGAAACCTGAAGTACGCGCTGGCAGGAGCCTCCGATTCCGGAGCCAAATCGACCCTGGAGCGCAGCATCGCAGACCACGGAAAAAAGAGAAGACCTGTTGTTGTGGTGGGGAGCAGTCACAGGGGAGAGGAAGAAGTTCTACTGGATGTTCTTGAGTTGCTCAAGACGCCTTTTCCGGAGCTCTTGATGGTGCTCGCGCCGCGGCATCCGCAACGCTTTTCTGAAGTGGAAAGGCTGGTCAAGAAAAGGAAATTCCGCTACGAGAAAAAGAGTCAGATGAATGGCCGGGTGGCAGGGCAAACCGATGTGATTTTGCTGGACACGATGGGAGATCTCTCGCTCTTTTATTCGATGGCGGACGTCGCCTTTGTGGGGGGGAGCCTTGTGGATGCCGGGGGACATAATCTTGTTGAGCCGGCTCGTTTTCGGAAGCCGGTCCTTTTCGGGCCTTACGTGGAAAATTGCGCCGCTGTGGCAAAAGCAATGAAACAAAGAGGCGGCGGAATCGAGGTGCATGGCAAGGAGGATCTGGTTCGAGAGATCAGAGGACTCCTGAGCGACCGGGAAAAGGCCGAGAGGATGGGGGAGATGGCACACGGGGTTGTTGAGGGAGACCGACCCGCGGTGCAGCGAACGATGGATCTTGTTTCGCTTTATTTGCAGCCATAGCGTTTCGGTCACGATCGAGCCTTCCCTTCCGGTCCATCGACCCTGGCCGCTTTCTTGGCGACAGGGCCTTCTCGCTAACGCTTAATGAACGAATTTTTGATTCGCAGGGTCTGGAAAAGAGGCGGTTTTTGTGCGCGCCTTGTCTGGACTTTGACTTTACCTCTGTCTTTCCTCTATTGCGGCGGTGTTCTCGTCCGCAATCTCCTCTATGCCCGGCGCTGGCTGCCGAGAAGGAGCCTTCCGGTGCCGGTCGTCAGCGTAGGAAATCTAGTGGTCGGAGGAACCGGGAAAACCCCGACGACTTTGTGGCTCGCGCGAGAGCTGGCGAAGCGCGGTCACAAAGTGGCGGTTCTCAGTCGAGGTTATAAGGGCGTTCGAAACGGACCTGCTGTCTTGCAACCGGCATTCGCAATGGATTTGGTGGCAAAGAACGGCGCCTGTCTGGAGGCAGGGGACGAGCCGGCGATGATGGCCGGACTTTTCAACGTGCGGGTTGGAGTGGGGCGAAACCGCTACCAGACTGGGAGCCTTCTGCTGCGCAAAAATGAGGCGGATGTCTTTCTTCTGGATGACGGTTTTCAGCACCGGCAATTAAACCGCGACCTGGATCTTGTCCTTCTGGGCTCAGATTGGGAGGGGTGGTTGCTCCCCGCCGGGCCATTCCGTGAACCGAGGCGCTCGCTCCGGCGGGCACAGTATTTTTTGATCACCGGGGCGCGTAAAAAGTGGGCGTCCTATTTGGGGCACTTTTCGCAGGAGACGGTTTTTATCGGCGCCCTCGAGCCCAGATGCCTGCTCAGCCTGGACGGCAATCAATGGAAGGAATCTCCTCTCAGCATCCTGGATAGAAGCAAGATTCTGGCAGTTTCCGCCATTGCGAACCCGCGGCGCTTCTATCGCCTCATTCACGATTGGGGAGGGGAGATTGTCCGCGCCATTGAGTTTCCCGATCATTACACCTATTCGGTCAAGGACTGGCAGAGAATCAATCGGGCGGGTCGTGACGTGGATTTTATCGTTACGACGGAAAAAGATATCGTGAAGCTGGTGCAATTTCCATTTGCGCGCGACAAGCTCCTGGTTCTGCGAGTAGAAATGGTAATCGAAAACGGAGACTTGTTGATCCGAGCGATTGAAGATGCGATTCAAAAAAAAGCCCCCCGGGCCTGAGAAGGCCGCTATCGACATAAGAACTAGAATGCCCGGGGTTTTCGTCGATAGAGACGGGACCTTAATCCGAGACGTCGGCTATTTGAGGCGCGTGGAACAACTAGAGGTGCTTCCCCGGGTTCCGGAAGCCCTTCAGCTTTTGCATCGCCATAGGCTGAAGGTGGCGGTCATTACCAATCAGTCGGCCGTTGCGCGGGGATTTCTGAGCGAGAGAGAGTTGCAAGAGATTCACGATCATCTGAAGGAACAACTCGGGAGACAGGGGGGCTCTGTGGATGGGATCTATTACTGCCCGCACCATCCCACTGAAGGCGCGGAGTCTTATCGGATCTCCTGTGAATGCCGAAAACCGAAAGTGGGACTAATCGAACGCGCCGCTCTGGAGTTGGAGCTGGATCCCGCGCGGTCCTACATGGTGGGCGACCAGGCAATCGATATGGAAGTTGCGGAAAGGGTAGGCGCGAAGGGGATTCGCATTGACAAAATGCAAGCTGATTCGAATGATCGAGAGACGAAGGGCGCTATCCCGGTGGTCAAAGATCTATGGGAGGCGGCTCAATGGATCATTGGAGATCTCGAAAGAACCCTGAAGGCGGTGTAGGCGGAATTTCGAGGCGGCGCTATATTTTGCTTTCCCCGGCCAGCTCCATTGAAGGCAAGGTTATTCATGTGAGGCGGCTGGGTCCGCAACCGGCGGACCAGCCCGCTGAATGGACCGCCGTGCGTGAAATTTGTTGCCGGACCGGAAATGACGGAAAGCCGGTTGCGGGCGAGCGCTGGAATTTTTTCGCAAGGCTGTGGATTGAGCCTTATGAAAAGATTTGTCCGGGATGGACCTACATTGCTGAAGGCGACGGGGCCATTGTCGGGTATCTGACGGGGTGCCCGGATACCCGGGCTTTTGCCAGGAAGAAACTTTGGCGGTTCACTTTTCCGCTGCTCTGGAATATCGCCCGGGGTGCTTATCCCGATAATAAAGACGCGGGCAGGTTTCTGAGGCAGTTTTTCTATCTTGATAGGGAGACGGAGCGGGGTTTCCCGCGGCGGTTTCGTTCCGAACTCAAGCGCTTCTACCCGGCGCATCTTCATATCAATGTGCAAGCGGAGTGGCGCGGGCTGGGAATCGGTAAGCGGTTGGTGGATCACTTTCGGGAAAACCTGAAATCCGTGGGGGTTGCCGGTGTTCATCTCTACTGCGGCGAGCGCCCTGTCAAGTTTTATTTGAAGATCGGATTTTCAGAGCTGGCCAGGGTCGAGTTTCACGGCCGGCCGGTCTTTGCGTTGAGTTGGCGCCCTGGAGACCCCACCCTTGACCGCCCCCCATCGCTTGTTTAAACTCATCCCTGACCTCGTGTCTGAAAAGTTCGTTGAATATGCGTCTTTCGCTTAAAGTCAAACTCAGTCTGTTGATTACGTCCCTGCTCGTGCTCACGGTGCTATTGGTGAGCGCTTTTCTTCTGCGCCAGCAGCAGAGCAGCCTGACAGCCGAAATGATCAAGCGTGGCCTTACCATTGCCCAGGATATGGCGGCCAGCGCCAAGAATCCTCTCCTGACCAATGACGAGCTTACCCTGAACCTTCTGGTTCAGGATAGCATGAAGGATGAGGATGTGGCCTACGTCGTGATCACGGATCAGGATGAGAAGATTCTCGCGCATCGAGACGTCACCCTGATCGGGAGGCCGCTCGAGCGAGCGAAAGAACTTAAGCCCGTCAATTCCACCACTGTCGTGCAAACGTACACCGATCCCAAGGAGGGCAAGCTTATCGATTTCGGCGTTCCCCTCGAGTTCAGGAAAGTTCGTCTTGGCGCGATCTATCTGGGGTTCAGCCAGAAATCAATCGAGCGAAAGCTCTCCCGGTCGAGGAATCAGACGATTCTGATTACCTTGGCGATGATTCTCGTCGGAATTGGAGGCGCGGTGGGCCTTTCCGCGTTCCTCTCGCGGCCTATTCTTCGGCTTCTGGAGGGGACCCAGGCCATCGGCAGGGGCAATTTTCAGGTCGCTCTCTCGATCCCGTCGAGGGATGAAATCGGCGATCTGACGGCCTCTTTCAATCAGATGGCGAAGAGTCTTAGGGAAAAAGAAATGATCAAACTGGCGTTCAGCCGGTACGTGGCGCGAGAGGTCGTGGATGAGATCCTCAAGAATCCCGAGCACACCGCTCTTACCGGAGAGAGAAGGGATGTCACTGTCCTGTTTTGCGATATGCGCGGTTTTACGCCGCTATGCGAGCGCCTTCCGCCGGAAGAGGTTTTGCACCTCCTTAATGAATTCTATACACTCATGATCGACACAACGTTCGCCAATGAAGGAACACTGGACAAATTCCTCGGTGATGCCGTCATGGCTATTTTCGGGGCTCCTATCGCGTACCCGGACCATTCCATGAGGGCAATCCGGACGGCCGTCGCAATGAAAACCGGCATCGAGCAACTGAGTCGAAAGAGAGTGGAGCAAGGCAAGGAGCCCATAGCCGTCGGGATCGGCGTCAGCGCAGGAGAGGCGATCGCGGGAACCGTGGGGACTGAGAATCGAATGGAGTATACGGTCATCGGCGACAGAGTGAATCTGGCCGCGCGATTGGAGTCAAACGCGGCCGCCGGTCAGATATTGATCAGCCAGTGGACGTACGATAAGGTAGCATCGCAAGTGGATGTGCGATCACTCGGCACCGTGAGAGTAAAAGGCAAGGAAGAGAACGTGGAGGTCTATGAGGTTCTGGGGCTCGTTCCATGACGATCGTTCGAGGGAAACTGTGCTGGCACGTCTTCTGAGCGTATTATTTTTGTCGACCGTGATCGCCGGCTGCGCGACTACGGCGCCTATGAGTCCGACGTCCGAGGAGCTTTCACAGGCCGTAAAGCCCCCCGCGGTGCCGGATGTGTTCGAATCGGAAGAATTTATCGTCGTGATGGCAAAGCCCGGGGACAACCCGCAGAGCCTCGCCGCCAGATTCCTGGGTGCTGCGGGAAAAAGCTGGATGATCGAAGAGTATAATGGAGCCGCAAGCTTCTCGCCTGGTCAGCAGGTTGTGATCCCCAGGCGCTACTGGAAGCTGGCCGGCGTTGACCCCACTGGGTACCAACTGGTTCCTGTTCTCTGTTATCATAACATCGCGCCCCAGGCGAAGGGGCGGTTAACGATCGCCGTCAAGACTTTCGAAGAGCAGATGCGGTATCTCAAAAACGAGGGATATCGCGTTTTGAACTTTGCTGAATTTTACGAGTTTTTATCTCTCAAGAGGCAGCTCCCGCAAAGAGCCGTACTCCTCACCTTCGATGACGGCTACAAATCTTTTCTTCAATATGCTTACCCCATCCTCAAAGAATTTGGCTTTACGGCGACCCTTTTTGTCTATACGGATTACGTTGGAACGGGGCGAAACGCGCTGAGCTGGCCCGAGCTAAAAAAACTTGCCCAAGAGGGGTTTCAGATCGAGGCTCACACGAAAAGCCACTCTGATCTCAGGCGAGCCTCGGGAGAATCGGAGAACGACTATCTCCGCAGGATGAAGGCCGAACTGGACCAGCCCAGGAGTCTCTTTGAGCGAAACCTGGGAAGCGTTCCGCGGATGCTTGCCTATCCGTTTGGGGCGCAAGACGACGAGGTCGCGCGCCGTGTTAGAGACACGGGATATTCGGCGGCCTTTACGGTCCGTCGTCAGGGCAATGCTTCTTTCGTGGACCCTTTTCG
This sequence comes from Deltaproteobacteria bacterium, assembly GCA_016210115.1. GTDB lineage: Bacteria > Desulfobacterota > Binatia > UBA9968 > UBA9968 > JACQUW01. The sequence continues at coordinate 42,474 of JACQUW010000292.1, forward strand.
CATCCACCGCAGCCAGATCTATTCCGACATGAGCCTCGATGACTTCCTCAGGAATCTTACTCTCTTCAGCCGGGAAGACCTGAAATGAGCTGGCGCACGCAATACTACGGGCTCCCGGCCTCTATGGCGTTGTGGCTGTCGGCTTGCGCCACAGTGCCGGCGCCTGAGGTCGGTCCTCCCTTATCAAAGCCATCCGTGCGAGCGCCTGTCGTGTCTCCGTTCGAGCCTCTGGTCGCGCCGCACAGAGAAAAAGCCGAAGCGCTGGAGCGGGAGGGTCATCTCAGGGGAGCGCTTAACGAATGGAAGGTCGCCCTCACCATTCATCCCGGAGACCCAGTGGCGCTGGCCGAGAAGACGAAACTGGAGCGTCGGATCGAGCAAGTCATTGCGGATCGTCTCAAGCAAGGAAGAGACGCGTTGGGACGCGGCAACCACCCGGAAGCGCGGCGCCATTTTCTGGCCGTCCTTGCCGTGGATCCAGCAAACGATGCAGCGTTTCAAGCCCTGCGGAGCGAAACGAGAGAAGTCCGGTTTGTTAATCATAAAGTGCGCAAGGGAGAAACGCTGGCCTCCATCGCCGAGTTTTATTATGGCGAGCGCTCGCGCTCGGAGGTGATTTGGGAGACCAATCAACTCCCGCCGAATCCACGGCTGGCGGCGGGTTCGGTGCTTAAGATACCGGAAATTCCGGGAGTGCCTTTCCTCCGTCCCGATGTTTCTCGAGAGACGCGAGCGCGAGAAACTCCGCCGCCTGTCTCCAAAGCAGAAGACGGGAAGGAGGAGCAGATCTACGCCAATCCCACCCTTGTCGAGGCAAAAGAGGCGCTTGAAAGAGGAGAATTTGCGATTGCTCTGGCCGACGTGGATAGATTTCTCGCGACCGATCCGCGCAATGCTGAAGGGGTGGACCTAAAAAAGGCGGTTCTTTACCAGCAGGGTCGGCTGTTTCTAAAGGAAAAAAACTACGCGCAATCCTACCGCGCTCTCAGTCAACTGGCAAAGCTCGCCCCTAATTATCAGGATGCCGGTTCACTCATGGGTCAGGCGCGGACGCGTTTGATCCAGGATCACTACAATCAGGGAATCCGGCTGTACCGGGACGAAAAGCTCGAGGCCGCCATTGAGCAATGGAGGATGGTTCTGGAGTATGATCCCGCGCACGGGGCGGCGCAGCGGAATATTCAACAGGCGGAGCGGCTGCTCAAGGGTCTCCAGCAGCGGCAGAAGAGAAAGTAGTCACTCATGACGAGCAGCCCGCACGAATACTCATCATCCGCTCGGCCACGGCCCGAAAACTCCCGCCCTGAGGAACCGCCCGTCGAGGAGGCTCAGGACATGGTTTTGCAGGAATACTCTGAAGAGGATGTGGGGAATATCCTCCTGTTGGAGCACGTCAACCTCGGAGTTCCCGACCAGGGTACTGCAACTCTTTTTTATGTCGTCGGCCTCGGCCTAACCCGCGACCCGTATCTGTCGGTGAGTGTCGAGAACATGTGGATCAACGCAGGGGAGCAGCAATTTCATCTTCCAACCCGGGCCGCGCAGGTGGTTCCGGGCCATATTGGAGTGGTGGTTCCCAGCCTCAAACTCCTGGAGGCCCGACTCGAGTCCGTGCGGGAGCGACTCTCAGGAACCGGTTTCGGCTGGACCGTAAAGGCAGACCACCTGGAAATCTCATGTCCCTGGGGAAACCAACTGCGGTGTTATGAGCCGAGTCCCGAATTCGGGAGCGCGATTTTGGGAATTCCGTACGTGGAGCTTCGCGTGAGACCGGGGAGCGCTGATGGCATTGCGCGTTTCTACCTGGAAGCCCTGAAAGCCCCTGCGACGGTTTATTCTGAAGGCGGCGCGCGTGTGGCTCGGGTCTCCGTTGGATGCAACCAGTGGCTCTCGTTCCGTGAATGGCATGGCGAAATACCGCCATACGACGGGCATCATATTGCAATATACATCGCTGATTTTTCCGGTCCATACGGTTTCCTTAAGCGGCGCGCGAAGATTACGGAGGTCAGGCGGCATCAGTTTAGGTTTCAGGAGGTGCTGGATCCACGAAGCGAAGAAACGCTGCTCATTTTAGAGCACGAGGTGAGGAGCCTGCGTCATCCGATGTACCGTCGTTTTCTGATCAATCGAGAGCCGACCCAAATTCAGCGAAACTACAGGCGCGGAAGGGATTCCCTGAACCCTTTCGGGTTCTGATCGATTTCTAACGGCTCTCTACCCGCCTACGACCGTTTAAAAAGGCTTGCCCGAGGGAACTGTCAGCCGTGAACAATCCGGGATAGAATAGGCTATTTCGTCCGATGAAAGAATAAGTTCAAGTGCCTGCTTGTAGCGGAGGTGAAACGATGGCCCTGAGTCAGGACTTATTGGATATTTTGGCTTGTCCCAAATGCAAAGGAGACATCCATCTCAACGAAGGTGGCGACGGACTCATTTGCGATGCGTGTCACTTAATGTATCCGATCCGGGATGACATTCCCATCATGTTAATCGACGAGGCGATCAAAATATAGGATCGTGCAGGAAGCGGCTTGCCAGCGGCCAGCCGAACGGGAGGAGCTAAGGCCGGAATCCTGATGCCCCAATTTTTTGCAGGGGAAAAGATCCTCGTGGTTCAGACGAGCTTTCTGGGGGACGTGGTTTTGACGACGCCCGTTTTCTCGGAGATCCGAAGTCGTTTTCCAAAAGCATGGCTGGCTGTTCTCTGCAAGCCGGAAGCCAAACCTTTGCTGGAGGGGAATCCCGACATCAATGAAATCATCGTTGATGACAAGAGAGGGACCGCGAAGGGACTGAGAGGACTCTGGCGGAAGGCCGCAGATCTCAGGCAGCGCGGTTTTTCGGTGGCTCTTTCTCCCCACAAATCGTTTCGGACGGCTTTGCTTCTTTTCGCGGCGCGGATTCCGTTCCGCGTCGGGTTTCGCCAAAGCGCAGGTTGGTTTTTATATCATTCGTTGGCCGAACGGGATCCGGATCTGCACGATGTCGAACGAAATCTCTCGATCTTGAAGCCGCTCGGTGTGGGAACGCAGTCCTGTCATGGAGCGCTCCGAGTCGAGGTGCTTCCAGGCGCGCGCGAAAGTGTGGATCGTCTGTTCGCTTCTCTGGGAATCGGAGACGGCCGGATCACTTTCGGCTTGAATCCCGGCTCCGTGTGGCCCACGAAAAGATGGCTTCCGGAAGGTTACGCGGAGTTGATGGTCTCTTTGAAACGGAAATATTCCTGTGACCTCTGTCTTTTTGGTGGTCCGGGTGATCAGGAAATCACGGATAGAATACAACGGCTTTCCGGTAATCTCGGGATCAATCTGGCGGGCAAGTTGTCTCTCGCCGAACTCGCCTGCGCCTTCGAGAAATGTGATCTCCTTATCACCAACGACAGCGGACCTATGCACATCGCTGTCGCCAGGCAGGTCCCGGTGGTCGCTATTTTTTGCGCGACTACACCGTCTCTGGGATTTTATCCTTACTCTTCCGCGGCTGTTGTCGTCGAAAAAAATCTGCCCTGCCGTCCATGCAGTTCGCATGGAGGACGTCGTTGCCCCCTCGGCACGGGGGATTGCATGCGTTTAATAAAGGCGGAGGATGTGCTTAAAGCCGTTGATCGGCTTTTGAACGGAAGCAGGAGAGGCGCTCAAAAAGAATCCCGGCTGCCGGAATTCCTCGTTCTCTAGCCAGTCTCCATGCCCACCCTTGGCGTTGTCATTCTAACTTTGAATGGAATGAAGCACGTTGCGCAGTGCGTGGAAAGCGTCAAGTGGGCAGATCGAATCATGGTGCTGCACGTCGGAGACGGCGCCCCCGCCATACTTGCGGGAGAATGCTCTTGTCTTGTTTATCGCCGGGTTGGATCCACAGAAACCCTCGATGGGCTGCCTCAAGAAATGAACACAGACTGGATTTTGAATCTTTGGGGCGAGGAGACGGTCGATGCGGCGCTCAGGGATGAACTGGCAGCTCTTTGCCGGAAGCCAGTCCAGAGGGACCTGGATTCGTATCGAATTCCCATTCGTTCCTTGTTGATGGGCCGGTGGGTGGACGGTAGTGTGTGGGAACCCAGCCCTGCGACTCGTCTGGGCCGCCAGTTCAGCCTTTTTCCGGCCGGCTGGCGCAGCGGGTTGGGCAACGGCAAAAGGAGGATCCCTCTGCTGGGACGAGGGTCGATTTGCGACCACACCTTATCCGAGCTTGATTATGGACTGCGGCAGATTCAAAACGTGTCGGATCTTTGGGCAAGGCTGTCGCAAGGCCGGAGTCCCGGCTCATTCGCGATGATCGGTTCTCCCCTCCGCACATTCTTTCGACTTGTGTTCCGGAACCGCGCTTTGTCAAACGGAATAGCGGGCTTGACCGTTGCCACGCTGGCTGCCTACGCGACCTTCTTGAGCATGGCCAAACTGTGGGAGGCGCAAAAAGGCAAGGAGGGGAAAGACCACAAGGATCGCGGCTGTGATCTCTAGCTGCCCTAACCGCGTTATTCACGGCGCCCGGCGCCTGAGAGGCGAGCCTTTCCGGTCGAGAGCAAAAGGCCTTTGCCTTGAAGCGGTCTTCGTAGCTTCAGATCTGGAGCGAACGCTTGAGAGAAATGGCCAAGTACCAGAGAAGTCATCGAAGCTGCACGGTCCCTTCGACTCTGCTGCTCAGGACAGGCCTGTGCCCTCTCTCTTCAAGGCTTACCCTCAGGCTTCACCGTTACGGCTTTTCCTCGGTCGGTGAATAATGTGGGTTAGCTGTGTTTGGGGTGAAACGCCGGCGGGTTTTGAGAGGGTCTGCGCCGGTTCGAAACGGCTAATGGTGGTCAGGCGAGGACTGGAGGGCTACCTGGACTTAGAAGCTCTTATAAGCCAGAGAGAAACAGCTCAACCGGCGAGTCCGTTTCACGGGCGAAGTCGCCTCTCATTTCTCCGGCTTGGCAATGGCGAGACGGCTCTGGCGCGCGCGTATCATCATGGAGGCGTCTTGCGCCATCTCACCGGCGACCTTTTTTTTACGTGGCCGCCGCGGCCTTTCAGGGAATTGGCTATTACCGAGGAGGCGCGTCATCGAGGGGTATCGACGGTGGAGGTTTTGGGGGCGGGTGTGCAAAGATTATGGGGGCCTCTTTACCAGGGCTGGCTCTTTACCCGAGAGCTCACGGGAGCCAGAGATCTCTGGGCCGCGGTGCAGAGCGGGTTTGCCCTGCCGGCGATGGATCCTGTCTTGAAAGCAGTGGCCCAAAGTGTTTGCGCCATGCATCGCAAGGGGATCTATCATCGGGACCTGAATCTTAAGAACATTCTCGTGCGTTGGGAAGAAGACCGGATCAGAAGCTACTTGATCGATTTCGATAAAGCGAGGCTTTTCCCCGGGGAAATCCCGGCATCAAAGGCCCGTCACAACCTGAGGCGGCTGCAGCGTTCGGCCCATAAACTGGATCCCGAGAGCCGTTTTTTCGGCCCCTCGGAATGGGATCGTTTTTTCCGGTTCTATCAGGAAGCCCGTGGAGATGAAGATTAAGCCCAGCAAAATCCTCATCGTCCTTCATGGCTCTATCGGGGATGTGACGCGGGCCATTCCTTTGGCGAATTTGATCAAGCGCGCTTACCCAAAGGCCGTTCTGGCATGGGCTGTAGAGCCATTGGCGTTTCCGCTTCTCCAGAATCTCCCGGCTATAGACGAGATCATCCTGTTTGACCGGCGCTGCTGGTGGAGGAGTGCAATCCCTTTCTTGCGTGAGATCCGTTCAAAGGGTTTTGAAATGGTCCTCGACCTGCAAAGACATTTCAAGAGCGGTCTCGTCAGTTGGTGCTCAGGGGCCCCTTATCGTTTGGGTTTTCATCGCCGGGATGCGAAGGAATTCAACTGGCTCTTCAACAACCTCCATATTCCGGCGTCCGATCATGAGATCTCAAAGTTTGACCACTACTTGAGATTTGCGGCGTTTCTGGACATTGAGCCGCGGCCGATCGAATGGGGATTTGAGTTGACGATCGAAGAGGAGAAGAGCGTGCGGGGCCTTTTGCGGGGAGTGAACGCTCCGTTCGCTGCGATTTTCGTCGGAAGCAGTTGGAAGAGCAAACAATGGTTTCCCGGGCAGACCGCCAAAACCGCCGCGCTGCTTCATGACCGCTTTGGGTTGGACATTGTTCTTCTGGGTGGAGAAGGAGATGTGAGTTTTGCCGGCGAAGTAGCGGGTTTTGTCTCCGCGGGGCTTCGAAACCTTGTTGGGCGAACCTCCCTCCGCGAAGCCATCGGGGTTCTTCGACGAGCGGAGCTCGCCGTAGGACCCGATACCGGTCTCATGCATCTTTCCGCGGCCGTGGGAACGCCTGTCGTGTCCTTGTGGGGCGCGACCAGCCCCGTCCGTACAGGCCCTTATGGCAACGAACAGTACGCGATACGGGGAAAGGCTGATTGCTCCCCGTGTTACCTTCGGGATTGTCCTATTGGCCGGATCTGTATGCAATCGATCGGGATAGACGAGGTGGCGACGAAAGTCGAAAAAATCCTCTTTCAGAAAACTAGAGTCTATGGGAGCCAGAAGCAGGTTTGAGTTCCGGCGGGAAGGGTCATGGAATCTCCTGGTCTCTCCGGAAAGCTGGAGTCAGGATCTTTGGGAGGAAGTCCTCAGTCAAATCAAAAGAATTGCCCCCTCCGGCCATCCGCAAACGACGCGATTCCGGCTTGATCAGGTCGTCTCCGCCGAGGAATATTACCTCAAGGTCTATCATGACTTGGACCTCTGGACGGGTCTCAAGGACGCGCTCCGAGACTCCAAAGCCTTGCGTGCGTTGAAGCAGGGCGAGGCTTTGAGATGTCGAGGATTTGATGTTCCACTCGCCGTTGCTGCAGGGGAGAAGAGGCAATTCGGGTGGCTTCAAAAAGCTTTTTTGTTGACCCGCGCCGTAAAGGCATTGCCGCTGCCTGATTTTCTGCGGGAGCAGGCGTGCATGCCGGCCCGAGTGATCGGGATGCGAATCAAGAGGGAGCGCGTCAAAAAGCTTGCGCTGGAAGTTCGTCGCCTCCACCAGGACGGCTTTGTTCATGGCGATTTGATTCCAAGCAATATTATGGTGCAAACTGACGCTGGGAGATTTATCTTTTACATCATCGATCACGACCGCACTCGCCGCTATCCGCGTTGGGTTCCCCACCAGCTGTGGAAGAGAAATCTGGTCCAGTTGAACCGTATGGTTTTACCGGGAATCTCCCTGCAGGACCGGATGTGGTTTCTTAAGTGTTATCTCGGGAAAAAGTCCTGGGAGAAACGGGACCGCCGGCTGATCCGCTGGCTGGAATGGAAGACGCGTAAGCGACGGCAGGAATGTGAACGCATCCAGGCTCAGGTGAGTTTCAGAGAGTTAATGCGGTGGAACGGCCCGTTCAGCGGGTCGGCGCCGCAAAAGGATAACAGGTTGATCCAGTGGCATTGATGATTAAACAGGGCGGCAAGCGCGTTGACCTATTTTCGTTTATGACGCCCGGCAAGATTTTGGATTTTCCCGCCGGGGAGGGAAAGGAGTCTAACGATCTACTTGAAATGGGCTTCCGGGTAATTGCCGCGGATCTTTTTCGGCCAAAAGAGAATGCGCGACCGGAGTACGTTCTCGCCGATGGCAACACTGTTTTTCCCTTCCGGGCCGTGGCCTTTGATTATGTTCTCTCCAGAGAAGGAATCGAGCACCTGGAAAACCAGGCGCAGTTTCTGAGGGAGTGCGCCCGGGTGCTCAAGACGGGAGGAAAACTGGTTCTTACGACTCCGAACGTGCTTCACCTGAATGGCCGCGTGAGCTGGCTGCTTACGGGCCAGAGGATACTCAAACGGGGGCTGATTAATGAGGTGCAGACCGTCAGGAAAATCGACAACGGCAAGATCTACCATGGTCACGCTTTTCTGATTGATTACTTTCGTTTGCGCTACTTGTTACGGCTCTCAGGATTTGACGGCATAGAGGTCTATACCGACCGGTACAGCCTGTCGTCCATAATCTTTCTTTGGTTGGTGCCGCTTCTGTTCACGGCTGCGCTGCTGTCCGTGAGGATGTCAATGACAAAGGATCGTAAAAAGCGGAAATTCTATGCCTACAAACCGCCTTTTAAAGAGATCTTGACGCACGTTTTTTCTCCAGCATTGCTTTTTGGCAAGAGAATGATGGTGGTGGCGGAAAAGAGGACATGAAAATTGCCTTGGCCCATAAGCGCCTCGACCTTAGGGGAGGTACGGAAAGGGTTCTCTTTCGTACGGCGGAAGGTCTCAGGGACCGGGGTCACGAGGTGCACCTCTTTTGCGGAGAATTCCGCCTGCCGCCGCCGGCAGGAGTTATCGCCCATGAGGTTCCTTATCTGCCGTGGCCGCGAACCGCGCGCCTGCTGAGTTTTGCTCTGTGGGCTCCAAAGATCATTGCCCGCCATTCCTGCGACGTGGTGATGAGTTTTGACAAGATGGCGCGGCAGGATGTTTTTCGCAGTGGCGGAGGACCTCATCGACTCTTCCTGGAGAAGATGAAGAAACAAAGCAGTTGGTGGCGGGCACTCGGGTATCGGTTGAGCCCCTACCATCGCTCCGTTCTCCGCATCGAAAGGAGACAACTCGGACCAGCCGGAACTCGAAAGATTATTGCTGTTTGCGACCAGGTGAAGCGGGACTTGATGGAGGCTTACGGCCTGTCCGATGAGAAGATTAGGGTTATCCATAACGGGGTGGACCTTGAACGGTTTCACCCTAAGCGCCGCTGTGAGATTGGGACAAAACTGCGGGATGATTTGGGAATGCTTCCCGGCCGGCCCGTCGTCTTGTTTGTCGGGACCGGTTTCCGTCGCAAAGGGCTGGACCGGCTTCTCTCTCTCTGGGACCGGGATGACTTTCGGGAAACTTATCTGTGGGTTGTCGGCAATGATGCCCACCTTCCTCGTTACCGCCATCGGTGGGGACGTAAAGAAATCCTTTTCCTGGGAGCGCAATCTCGGGTGGAAGACTATTATGCCGCAGCGGACCTGCTCGTCCTGCCCTCTGTTCAGGAAGCTTTTGGAAATGTCGTGTTGGAGGCGCTTGCATCGGGCCTTCCCATAGTTACGATCCGGGGAGTAGGAGCGACCGATCAGATGGATGGGCCCCTAAGAGAGGGTATTCTCAAAGATTCTGAGAACCCGGAGGAGTTAAGGGGAACAATCCTGAAGCTGCTCGACCCTAGCCAGTGGCCTTTCCTTTCCCGGGAGGCGAGGCGGATAGCGGAAAAATTTTCGTGGGAAAAATATCTCAACCAAGTCGAGTGGGCTCTGCGCGAAGTTTCGAGCGGCTCGCCTTCTTATGAGCCTCTCTGAAACCGTTTGCGATCTCGAATTCGCCTATTTGAATCGGTCTTTAATGGATCAACTTCAAATTGACGTTTCGACCGTCGCGGAGGCTTTCCGCGAAGAGGCAGACAATTGCATCGCGAAAACGGGGCAAAAAACCTTGGTGCGGCTCATTTCTCTTGGCTCCCAAAGGCTCTTTTTGAAGTTCTACACCGCGCGCGGCCCGTCTCGCTGGATCCGCGGCTCGGCGCGAAGGCGTGTTTTGCGCGCCTACGCCAATGCCTGTCGGCTGAACGTTCTGGGAATCAAGACGGCGCCTATCCTGGCAGTGATTCTGCGGGATGTGGAGAGGACAGGCGGCTGCAGCGGGCTCGTGACGCTCTCCTTGTCTCCGGCCAAGACTCTCACGCTTTTTTTTATGGAACAGCTTCCGGTTCCGGGTCATGAGGCGGCGCGACGTGTCCTTATCAAGCGGCTCAGCGACTTTCTTTGCGGACTGCACGATCGTGGAGTATACCCAAAGGACTTTAAAGACACGAACGTCCTGGTTCGTCAGTGCGGCGATGACCACCGGTTCTATATCGTGGATTGCGACGGCCTCTTGTTTTTGCGATCTCTCTCGCGGAGGCGGCGGATGAAAAATCTCGCTCAGATCGGCATCACGCTCGGAGAGGCTTTATCGCCGGCTGAGCGTCTTCTGTTCTTGAGCGCCTATGCCAATCGCTATCCCGAGCTAAAGATGGATCTCGAACGAGTGGAACTGGGCTGGAAAAAAGCGATCGAGCGGCGCCAACTCCAGAGGGATCGTTTGACCACCATTCGCTCCAGGGGGCTGTAACGGGGTCGCAAGTGTCGGGCACCCCCTGCGATTCTGAGAAAAGTTGTGGAAGAGATCAGGTCCTACTCGCACCGAACTACCAACCAGAAGATTTTCCGGCTTCTGGCCAGCGGTGACCTGGCGCGCCAGAAAATCGTGGACGTCGGCGCCGGCGAGGGATATTTCACCGGGATCTTGGGTGAGTATTTGAAGGAGACCTACGCCATCCGGCCGGCCGATGTATTGAGAGCGTGCGACCTGTATCCGGAGCATTTCAAGTATCGAGAGGTTCCCTGCGATCGCATCGATCTGGCAATGAATCTGCCCTATGAAGATAACATCTTCGATTCCGTCTGCTCCATAGAAGTGATCGAACACATAGAGGACCAGTTCCGTCTGATCAGGGAACTTTACCGGATCGCCAGGCCAGGCGGAAAGGTGATCGTAACGACGCCTAACATTATGAACGTCAATTCGAGAATTCGATTCATGCACTCGGGTTTTGGCCTCCTGTACAATCCTCTTCCCCTGCGCACGAAAGATCCGGTTCGGCTTTCCGGGCACATCCATCCCATCGGATTTTACTATCTTGCGTATATGTTTTATCGTTGCGGATTCAGAGAGGTGCGAGTCCACTTTGACAAACGGAAAAGGTCGGGAGTCTTGTGGGCGCTATTCCTGTATGGGATTATTTTGCCGGCTCATTGGAGCTTTCTCTGGCACATGAAGCAAAAAAACCGTTCGTTGTTTGAGGAAAACCGGCCCTTGCTGGAACAAATCAACCGCTTCGATATGCTGACTTCTAGAAGTTTGATTGTCGAGGGCGTGAAATGATAATGAGTCGAGGTGTTCTCCGACGGGTTTGTTACGCAGATGGCGATAGGGTAAGGCGTTGACGAAGAGTCTCGAACTTCCGGCGAAATCGGAAATCTCCGCGATCGTGGTTTGCTTCAACGAAGAAGATAACATCCGGGAGTGTCTGGAGAGCCTGAAGTGGTGCAACGAAATCGTGGTCGTGGACTCCTTCAGCACCGACCGGACCTTGGAAATTTGCCGGCGCTATACGGATCGGGTGTTCCAGCGACCGTGGGCGGGCTATCGTGATCAAAAATCTTTTGCGCATTCGCAGGCAACGAAGGATTGGGTTTTCCTGGTGGATGCGGATGAGCGTGTGACGCGCGAGCTCAGAGCTGAAATTCAGGCTGCGCTAAGCCGGTTCGGGAACCGGGTGGCCGCCTTCTCTGTGCCGCGTCTCGTCTACTATTTAGGCCGGTGGTGGTGGAGAGGCGGGTGGTACCCGGATTACGACATCCGTTTGTTCCGTCGCGATCGCGCCCGATGGGGAGGCCTGGATCCCCACGAAAAAATCCTGGTGGATGGAGAAATTCGACGCTTGAGCCATCCGCTGCATCACTTTTCCTACAGAAATATTCGGGACCATATCGAGCGGATCAATCACTTTACCACCGTTTCATCCAAAGAGCTGAAGCTCCAGGGAAGGCGATGGCGGTGGTCCGATAATCTGCTCAGGCCGCCTTTCCGCTTTTTCAGGTCTTATCTCTGGAAGAGAGGTTTTCTCGAGGGGTTTCCGGGTTTCTTTGTCGCCGTGACAGGTGCGGTGTACGTCTTTCTCAAGTATGTGAAGCTCCGCGAGCTGGAGCTAAGAGAGCGGGAGCAAGAAGGACGTGCGTGATAAACGGCGCCTCAAGATCCTGCATATCGATCCGGAAAAGGGATGGGGGGGTGGAGAGAGTCAGGTTGTCGGGCTGGTGGACCATCTTTTCTCTTGGGGACATCACAACGATATCGGTTGCGATCCCGAAGGGCGGTTGTTTGAAGAGACCGTGAAGAGAGGACTGGCCCCGTTTCCGATGCCGATTCGAAACGAGCTGGATCTGAGACCGGTTTGTTCGCTAAGAGAAAGGATACGCCGGGAGACGTATGATGTGGTTCATTTCCATACCAAGAGAGCTCATGCACTCGCTCTCTGGTTGGGCCGGAGGCGCCCCGGAACTCGATATGTGGTGACCCGGAGGATGGACTATCGGCTGAATCGAAACTGGTATAACGATCGTCTCTATAATCGGAGAGTGGACGGAGTGGTCGCGATCTCTGAAATAATCGCGCGTTTGCTGGTGGAAGGCGGCGTGCGGCGCGAGAAGATCCGTGTCATCCACAGCGGCGTGGACTTGGCTCGCTTTCAAACGGGTTCGCCCCTCGAGGTAAAGGACGGCCCGCCGGTGATTGGCACTGTGGCCGTTCTGGAAGAAAGAAAGGGCCACCATTTTTTGCTTGAGGCGGCTCACCTTCTGAAGGAGCGGGGCCATCATCCAATTTATCGTTTTGCCGGAGATGGTTCTCAAAGAGGCCGGTTGGAGCAGATGATCAAGCGCATGGGGTTGGCGGACGATGTGGTTTTAACCGGGTTTGTCGCAGATATCCCGACGTTCCTTTCCACTGTGGATATTTTCGTGCTGCCTTCGATCAAGGAGGGTTTGGGGGTGGCGGTTCTTGAGGCTATGGCGGCCGGGAAACCGGTCATAGCGACTCAAGTCGGAGGTATTCCGGAGCTGGTTCTTGATGGGATCACAGGGCTTCTGATCCCGCCTGAAGACCCGCGGTCACTCGCGGACGCTATTTCTTGCCTTCTCAAGCGGGCAGACCAGGGAAGGGAAATGGGCCGGAAGGGTCGGGAGATCGTTGAGCGCAATTTCACAATGGAGGCCATGGCGAGAAAGAATGAAGCTTATTACTATGATTTGTTGCAGGATAATTCGTTGTAAAGAGGGGTGAAGGTTATTGCCATCGGGTACATTGAAACGATTTCTGGCGCTCACCGGGAAATTCCGACGCAGGCACCTTCTGGTCGTCGGCGATTTGATGCTGGATCGGTTTATTTGGGGCGATGTGGAGCGGATCTCGCCGGAGGCGCCGGTGCCGGTGCTCAGAGTGACGTCGGAAAGTTACCGGCTGGGCGGCGCCGCCAACGTCATCCACAACATCAGATCTCTGGGTGGCGCCGTAACCGCGTGCGGTGTTATAGGGAAGGACGAATCCGGAAGGAGACTGCTGCAGCAGCTCCGACGGATCGGGATCTCGACGTCTGGCGTTTTTCTTCAAAGGGGATTCCAGACAACGCAGAAGAGCCGCATTATTGCCCGGCCCCGGCATCAGCAGATCGTGCGGCTGGATCGAGAGAACCACGAAGAGATCGACAGGAAAGTGTTGCAGGACATCCGTCGCTATGTGGCGCGATTCGCCGTGAAGTGTGACGGCGTTGTTATCTCCGATTACGGAAAAGGAGTTATTCACCCCGAACTTCTCGAGACGGTCTCTGAGCTGGCTGAGCGCCAAAACATCCTCTGCGTGGCCGACCCAAAAAAAAAGAATTATCAGAGATACCGGAACGTCACGTTGCTCACGCCCAATAAAGAGGAGGCGAGCCAGGCTTCGGGTGTAGAGATCCGGGATGAGGAAACACTGAAAGAGGCGGGAAGACGGCTCCTTCAGATGTGGAGAGCCAAGGCGGTGCTGATTACCAGGGGCCCCGATGGTATGAGTCTTTTCCGGCCCGGCCGGGAGGTCAGCCATTTCTCCACAGAGGCCCGCGACCTGTTCGACGTTACGGGCGCGGGAGACACGGTCGTCGCCGTTTGTGCTCTTGCCCTGGCCAGTGGCGCCAGTTATGACGAGGCTGCGGTAATGGCCAACCTTGCGGCGGGGCTGGTCGGCGACGAAGTGGGGACCGTTGCCGTTCCCGCGGACCAACTCAAAGAAGCGATTCGAGAACGACGATGAAAAGCATGACCGGTTATGGGGAGGCTGAGGCTCATGGAGCAAGGGCGAAAATCGCCGTCCAGGTGCGCACGTTGAACCACCGCCATCTGGATATCCAGCTGAGGGTTCCGCGGGAATATCTTTCGATAGAAGAAGACTTTCGGAAAATGATCCGCCAGAGAATCTCGCGAGGCCGGGTCGAGCTGTTTATCAACCGCTCGGCTCTGGCCCAGACCCAGGATCGCAAGCTCGAGCTGGATGAACGGCTGCTGCGGCAATACTTGCGCTCGCTGCGGTCAGCGAGAAAACGATTTGGTTTAAAAGGGGAGGTTGAGATCTCGCTCCTCTGCAGTCTTCCCGAGCTCTTTCACGTCCGGGAGGGAGAACCGAAAGAGGGCGAAGAAAAAGGCTTGGTCCTTCGGATGTTAGGCGCGGCTCTCAAGAATCTCGAAGCATCCAGAGAACGGGAGGGGCGGCAACTCAAAATTGATATCGAGCGCCAGGTCGGACAGCTGAAAAAAATCTCTTCCCGTTTACACGCAGAGACCCGCAAAGTTGCCCGTCAGGCCAAAGAATCTCTGATTTTTGCGGAGCGGGGAAATTCATTGGAGACCTCGCCGGGAGAGGGCGAAACGGGGGTCCGAATTTTCAAGGGAGACGTCAATGAGGAATTGGTGCGCCTGGAAAGCCATGTCAAGGAGTTGGCGCGTCTAAGCCGGGAGCGTGTCCCCACCGGAAAAAGAATCGATTTCCTTCTCCAGGAAGTGCAGCGCGAACTTAACACGATAAGCTCCAAAGCCCCACAGCTCGAAATCGTGCGCCTGGTGCTGGCGGGGAAGGAGAGCGTCGAAAAGATCAGGGAACAGGCGCAGAATATAGAGTAATGACACCGAGCCAAGCGCCTACGAAGCGTGAAGGGATCATTTTTATCCTGTCCGCTCCTTCGGGGGCCGGGAAGACGACGCTGACTCGCGGTCTCATGCAGATTTTTCCGGAGATCGCGCTTTCGGTCTCCTGCACGACGCGACCGCGCAGGCCTGGGGAAGTCTCTGGACAGGACTACCGATTTGTGAGCCAAAGCGCGTTTACTGAAATGCAGGCCCGAGGAGATTTTGCCGAATGGGCCAACGTGCACGGGTTTCTCTACGGCACGCCCCGCGCGCCCCTCGAGCGAAAGATTAAGAAAGGGACAGACGTTCTCCTGGATATCGACGTTCAGGGAGCGAAAAAGATCAAGCCGCAATACAGGCAGGCAGTCTCGATCTTCCTGATTCCTCCGACCTGGAAAGACCTGGAAACGCGCCTGGCTCTTCGGGGGACCGATGGCCGCGAAGCGATTCGCCAGCGGTTGGCGAACGCCCGGCGTGAAATGCGCGAGATCGTGAGGTATGATTATTACGTAGTCAATCGCGAAGTCCAGGAGGCGCTGGCCTCTTTGAAGGCGATTGTGGTGGCGGAGCGGTTGAAGATTTCCCGCGTCAAGGAGTGGCGGGTTCCCTCTCTGCGAAAGCTAGAGCTGGGATCGGCCAAAATGCATGAGTAGAGAGCCCAGAATCAATGAGCTGACCGAAAAGGTGCAGTCCTATTATCCGTCGGCGGATGTCGAGCTAATCCGGCGCGCCTACGAGTTCTCCGCCAAAGTCCACAAGGGACAAAAAAGGGCATCCGGAGAGCCCTATTTGATCCATCCTATGGCGGTGGCCGACGTGATTGCCGACCTCAAGCTCGATGTGCCAAGCATCGTCGGCGGCCTCTTGCACGATACCGTCGAGGATACGCTCACGACTCTCGACGAAGTGAAGAATCTCTTCGGCGGCGAAATCGCATCCCTCGTGGACGGGGTGACCAAACTGAGCCAGGTCAACTTCAGAAGCCGTGAGGAGAAACAGGCGGAGAACTTCCGGAAGATGATTTTGGCGATGGCCAAGGATATTCGCGTGATTCTGATCAAACTGGCTGACCGTGTCCACAACATGCGAACCCTGGCTCATCTTCCCATAGACAAGCAGATCCTTACGGCTCAAGAGACATTGGATATTTATGCTCCCTTATCCCACCGGCTGGGGATCGCGTGGATCAAGTGCGAGTTGGAGGACTTGGCGCTCAAGTACCTTCATCCTGAGATCTACTACCAGCTCAAGAGGAACGTCGCCAAGAGAAAAGTTGACCGGGAAAAATACATCAATGAGGTCATTTCCATTATCAGCAAGAAGCTTGAGGAGGAGGGCATCGATGCCGATGTGACGGGTCGGCCCAAGCACTTTTTCAGCATCTATCAAAAGATGGAGAGCCAGAATCTTCTTTATGACCAGATTTATGACCTGGTGGCTTTTCGCATCCTGGTGGACACCATGCGTGAGTGTTACGAGGCTCTGGGGGTCGTGCATGCTCACTGGAAGCCGGTTCCCGGCCGATTCAAGGACTATATCGCTTTACCCAAACCTAATATGTACCAGTCTCTTCACACCACTGTAATCGGCCCTTACGGCGAGCGGATGGAAATACAGATCCGGACGCAGGAGATGCATCGGGTTGCGGAGGAGGGCATTGCGGCGCACTGGCGATACAAAGACGGCAAGGACTTTCAATTCAATGATATCCAGAGGTTCGCCTGGTTGCGCCAGCTTCTGGAGTGGCAGCAGAATCTCAAGGACCCGCAGGAATTTCTTCATAGCATCAAGGAGGATCTTTTTTCCGACGAGGTTTACGTTTTTACGCCGAAGGGCGATCTGCTGAGCTTCCCGAAAGGCTCGACCATTATTGATTTCGCCTATCGAATTCATTCGGAAGTGGGCCACCACTGCACCGGCGCCCGCGTCAATGGCCAGTTGTTGCCCTTGAAATATCTCCTGCGCAGCGGCGATACGGTCGAAATCATTACGACCCGCCAGCAGACTCCAAGCCGCGATTGGCTTAAGCTGGCCAAGACGCCGCGGGCCAAATCAAAGATCCGCAACTGGATCAAATCCCAGCAGAGAGAGAGAAGCGTGGCTCTCGGGCGAGAGATCCTGGAAGGCGACCTGGGTCGCTATCATCTCGATTACCCGACGCTTCACCGCCAGGAGAAGATCGAGGCGATCGCCAAAGAACTGGGGATGAAGGACGAAGAGACGCTGCTCGCGAGCATCGGCTACGGAAAAATTACGCCGCGCCAGGTTTTATCCAAACTCGTGCCCCCGGAAAAGCTTGACGGTGAAAAGAAGCCGGCAGAAGGAGCGCTGGAGCGCATTTTTCGCCTGGTCTCCGGCCAAAAGCGGGATTTGAGCGTCAAGGTGAACGGAGTCGAGGATGTCCTGGTCCGCTTCGCCCGTTGCTGCCATCCTCTTCCGGGTGAGAACATCATTGGCTTCATCACGCGGGGGAGAGGAGTTACCGTTCACGTGAGTAGTTGCGCTACGGTCCTGGAAAGCGATCCGCAGCGAAAGGTTGACGTGAGTTGGCAGGATAACGGACAGGCCCCCAGGCCGATCAAAATCGAAGTTTCCTGCATCGACCGCCCGGGACTCCTGGCGGCGATCAGCGCGGCCATCACCAGCGCCGATGTCAACATCGCCCGGGCCCAGGTCCGGACCTTTCCGGATCAGAAGGCCCTCAACACATTTGAAGTGATGATTACCAATTCAGATCAACTCAAGAAAGTCTTGAGGAATGTCTCTCGCGTCAAAGGGGTCTATAAAGCCATGAGAGCAAAGGGGTAAAAACAGAGGGGAACTGGCTCGCGGAATACGCTGGCCTGAATCTCTAAAAGCTGTGGCGCCTCACGCGACTTTTTCGATACGGCCGGAGTGGATGCAATCGGTGCAAACGAGAACCCGTCTTACGCTCCCCTCGACTCTGGCCCGCACCTTTTGCAAATTGGGTTGCCAGGTTCTTTTGGTTTTGTTATTGGCGTGACTGATGTTGTGCCCTACCGAACGCTTTTTTCCACAGATTGAACACATTCTTGCCATGATGACTTCCCGCGCATCCTTTCGATAATCTGAGTAGTCGAGTAACCTTCGAGATAGGGAATCGTCGCCACGACGCCCCCGTCGCCTCTGACGATATCGGCGCCTACGATTCTGTTCCTGTCCCAGTCGCCGCCCTTGACGAGCACATCCGGCCTTACGGCTTTGATCAGATTATATGGATCGGTCTCGTCAAAGACGGTGACGCAGTCTACCATTTCCAGCGCCGCAATCAAACTGGCGCGGTCTGTTTCTGGAAAGATGGGGCGGTCGGATCCCTTGATCTTCCGCACTGAGTTGTCGCTGTTGAGAGCGACAACCAGTAGATCCCCGAGCTTTTTTGCCTCCTCCAGAAGGTGCAGGTGCCCCCGGTGAAGCACGTCAAAGCAGCCGTTCGTGAAAACAACGCGCTTGCCGTCATGTTTGGCCTTTTCGACGGCCTCTTTCAAGTCTGTACCTTGCTTGATTTTGCCCTGCACGTTGAATGGTTAGCATGTCACTGGCGCTGATTCAATCCTATAACCCGGGTAAACGTCGCCTCTATCAGCGGAATCGCTTCGCGGAGCCAGTCGCCGATCCGTATAGAGCCCTTGATTCCGTTAGACCTAAACGCTAGGAAAGAGAGCGATGGCGCCCCTGGTAAGTGTGATCATCCCCACCTGCAACCGCTGGCCTATGGTGGCCGAGGCCGTAGAGTCTGTGCTGGGGCAGAGCTTCAAGCGATTCGAGCTCATTGTGGTAGATGATGGCTCAGAAGATGGAACCGCTATGAATCTTCGCCAATATGGCTCGCGGCTGCGTGTGATTTTTCAGCCGAGGCGGGGTGTTGCCGCGGCCCGGAACGTGGGTGTTCGCGCTTCCGCCGGCGAATATCTCGCTTTCCTCGACTCGGATGACCTATGGAAAAGGCGAAAGCTGGAGATTCAGCTCGATTTCATGCAGGCGCATCGGGAGATTCAGATTTGCCAGACAGACGAGATTTGGATACGCAGAGGGATTCGAGTCAATCCCAAGTTAAAACACCGCAAACCCTCGGGAGACATTTTTCGGGCCAGCCTGGATCTATGCCTGGTCAGTCCCTCGGCCGTCATGATAGCCCGCGAGCTGTTCGCGAGAGCCGGCGGTTTCGACGAGACCCTGCCAGTATGCGAGGACTATGATCTCTGGCTGCGAATCGCAGTGGATACGCCGGTTCTGCTCATCCCCATGCCCCTTGTCATCAAAAGGGGAGGCCACGAAGATCAGCTCTCCCGGTCCACCTGGGGGTTTGATCGCTTTCGAGCGCTGGCCCTTCGCAAGTTGCTCGATTCGGGCCTGGCAGGCGAAAAAAGACGCTGGGTGCTTGAAGCTTTAGGCAGAAAAGTCGCAGTTCTCGCTCAGGGGGCGAGAAGACGCGGCAGAGAGGCGGAAGCCAGGAGTTATGAGGCGCTTGCGGAACCGCGGAGCGATTTTGTCGCTCCCGGCGAAAGGGCGGACTGAAAATCTGATATGCTGGAACGGGCTATACGGGAATACGCCGGAGAGAAGGGTTTTCGACAAGAGACATTGGACCGGTGGGTGCGTTTAAAAGAGGATGAGGCTCAGGCACTGCTGGAGCTCGCCCGCGAATTTAAGCTCGGCGAGAATCATTTCCGGGATTTTATGGATTGGCTCGAGGAAATTGCGCTCCGAGACGGCAAAAGCCTGCGCGAAGTCCTGCAGGCAGAGCCCATTGCGAGCATAAGGACGGATCCCCGTCTCGGCCGAAACGATAAATTAAAGCGCGTGAAGGAAGAGGTGCGCCGCCGGCGCTTTCCCCGCCTGGCCCGCATTCAGGACGAAATTCAAAAACGCATCCGGGAGCTGAAGCTCAATCCGAAACTCCAGATTTCGGTTTCGGCTTCTCTTGAAGGAAGCGATGTCACGATTCAATTCAAGGCTGTCACGCTCGACGAGCTGAGGCGGCGGATACGGGAATTGGAGGAGATTGTGGAGAAGGAAGCCACGAAAGAGATCTTTACGCTTCTCAGAGGTGAGGGAGATGCGGGAATTTAAGCCGCTCGAAATCATCGTTGAGCGGGGCTCCGAAGAGAGCCCTGCCTTTAAAAATCTCTGGCGGGCTTTTCCTGAGGTCCCTTTTGTCCTGGTAGAACCGGAACGGGTGGCCGGGTTTCTATTTTCCTCTTTCGACGATCCCTTGGGAGAGGGAAAAAAGCGCCTTGTGCTCATGCGCCACAAAGGGGAATTCTTGAAAAAGTGTCCGGGCAGCGACGGACAGGTCTGCTGCAATTATTTTGTGATTAATTTCGCGAGCAACTGTCCGATGGAATGCAGCTATTGTTACCTCCAGGACTATCTGGCCAGTAATCCCGCGCTTAAATTGTTCAGCAACGTGGGCGATCTCATCGATGAGGCGCAGGCGCTTCTCAGCCGCCACCGTAAATCGTTCTTTCGCATCGGCACCGGTGAGATTACGGACAGCCTCGCTCTCGATCCTTACGTCGGCACCAGCGCCGATTTGATCCCGTTCTTTGCGGAGCAGCCCAATGCGCTGCTGGAGCTGAAGACAAAGAGTGACCGAGTGGAGGGCCTTCTGGCGCTGGACCCGAAGGGACGCGTGGTAGTTTCCTGGTCCATGAACCCGCCTGGAGTCATAGAGCAAGAGGAGCATCTGACCGCCTCTTTCGAGGAGCGGCTTGCGGCGGCGCGCCGCTGCCAGGAGACGGGTTACAAGTTGGGGTTCCACTTTGACCCGATCGTAGAGTATCCTGGTTGGGAAGAGGATTACCGGACGATGGTGGAAACTATCTTTGCGGTCATCGACCACCGCAGGGTAGCCTGGGTGAGCATGGGTGTCCTCCGCAATACGCCCGCTCTGAAAAGAATCATGCGGCAAAGATTTCCGTCATCGAGACTCATATGCGGGGAACAGATCCTTTGCCCGGATGGCAAGATGCGCTATTTCCAACCGTTGCGCGTGAGCATGTATCGGAAAATGCTCGGGTGGATTCGCGCGGCCTCGCCAACGGTGTTCGTCTATCTTTGCATGGAATCGAAAGACGTCTGGAACCAAGTGTTCGGTTTTTTCCCGAGCTGCGAGAAAGAACTGGGCAGGCAAATGGTTTTGGAATAAACGTGAACCAAATTTCATGAGCCATCACGCATGAGCAGAGCAAAGAGTACGGCACGCGTCGACGGACGCGCTTTGACGCACGAGCTTGCGAGCCGGGAAAGCGCCATAGGTGTTTTCGATTCCGGTATCGGCGGCCTTACGGTTTTGCAGAGGATCATTGAAGCCCTGCCCAGAGAGAATACGATTTATCTTGGAGATACCGCCCGCTCTCCTTATGGCACGAAGTCGGTTGAGACCGTATTGCGGTATTCGTTTGAAAACGCCGAGTTTTTGCTGGAAAAAGGCGTCAAGCTCGTGGTGGTTGCCTGTAATACTTCGACGGCCGTGGCTCTGGAAGCCCTCGCAGAAAATCTTTCGGTCCCGGTGATCGGGGTTATCGAACCCGGAGTTCGAAGAGCTCTTGAAGCGACCAGGAACAGAAAGATCGGCGTGATAGGCACCGAAGCGACGATCCAGAGTGGGGCTTATACCCGGGCGTTGAAAATGCATGACGCCAAAATCGAGGTATACAGTCGCTCCTGCCCCTTATTTGTTCCTCTCGTGGAAGAAGGCTGGGTGGATAACGTGGTGGCCGAGACGACCGCAGAGGCGTATCTGGGCAGCCTCAAGCGAAGCGGCATCGATAGCCTGATTCTGGGATGCACCCATTATCCGCTTCTTAAGAAGGCAATCGGCGACTTTATGGGCCGGAACGTAGCCCTGGTCGATTCTGCGGAGGAGACAGCCAAAGAGGTCAGGGCTGTCCTCAAGCAGAGGTCTCTGGCGCGCGAAAGGGGACGGGGAAATCATAGTTTTTTTGTGACTGATGCGCCTGAGCGCTTTATCAAAGTGGGTCACCGTTTTCTGGGCGAGCAGGTGGATTCCGCGGTCAGAATAGAGCGGTAATGGGGAGTGACGGAAGGCAAGCCAAGATCGCAAATTGCGTTGCGCCTGTCTTGTGTCCGGCGTCTCAGATCGTGTATTCTAAAAATCAAACGTCGCAACAAAGACCGCCGATGGCCGGCTGCTGACGGCTTCTGGGCTGAGGGCCTGGTTGCCGAAAGCTGAAACATTTATGTTGAATATTATCAAAAAGATCGTTGGCACAAAAAATGAGCGCGAGATCGGGCGCCTCCAACCACTCGTGGAGCGCATCAATAGTCTGGAGCCGGAGTATGAGCGGCTCACGAACGCGGAACTCAAGCTCAAAACGGAAGATTTCAAAAAACGGATTAGCGAGGGGACGGCTTCCTTGCGCGCTTCTTTGGTGGAGGCTGAAGCGCGGGCTGCAGCTGAAAGCGGCGAGAGAAGGGAGGATCTCAAAGCGGAGGCCGAGGACCTGGAAAAGGAATTGCGGGAAGCGGAGAACGACATTCTGGCTGAGATACTCCCTGAGGCTTTTGCCGCGGTCAGGGAGTCTTCCCGGCGCACGACCGAGATGCGGCATTTTGACGTCCAGCTTTTAGGCGGTATGGTCCTGCACAAGGGTACAATCGCCGAAATGAAGACCGGCGAGGGAAAAACGCTGGTTGCGACGCTCGCTCTCTATCTTAACGCTTTGACCGGTCGTGGCGCCCATCTCGTCACCGTCAATGATTATCTGGCGCGACGCGACGTCCAGTGGATGGGGCCGATTTACCATCTTCTGGGACTTACGGTTGCTTCTATCGTGCATGAGACGAGCTATTTGTTCGATCCGTCTTATATCACCAAGGATTATCGCTTTCTCAGCCTGCGTCCCATATCCCGCAAGCAGGCTTACCTCGCTGACATCACCTATGGGACCAACAACGAGTTCGGCTTTGACTATCTTAGGGACAACATGAAGTTTCATCTGGACGACTATGTCCAGCGGGAGCTCAATTACGCCATCGTGGATGAGGTGGACAACATCCTCATCGACGAGGCCAGAACTCCTTTGATTATTTCGGGTCCGGCGGAGGAGTCCACCGACAAGTACTACATCATTGACAGAATCATCCCGAAACTGCAGCGCGGCGCAACGATTCAGGGCGATCCCTCTATGGAAAAGCGGGCGGCTATTGAGGCCCAGGGGGATTACACGGTTGACGAAAAAAGCAAAACCGTCACGCTCACGGAGACCGGCGTGGCGAAGGTGGAGCGGCTTTTAAACATACACAACCTCTATGATCCGCGACAGATCGAAACGCTCCATCATGTGCTTCAGGCTCTCAAGGCCCATGCGATTTTCAAGCGTGACGTCGACTACGTCGTGAAGGACGGTGAAGTAATCATTGTCGATGAGTTCACGGGCCGCCTCATGCCGGGGCGCCGCTGGTCGGACGGTCTCCATCAGGCAATCGAAGCCAGAGAAGGCGTGCACATTCGCGAAGAGAACCAGACGCTGGCGACGATCACCATCCAAAACTACTTCCGGATGTATAAGAAGCTGGCCGGCATGACGGGCACCGCCGATACCGAGGCAACCGAGTTCAAGAAAATTTACAAGCTCGACGTGATCGTGGTTCCCACCCACCGGAAAATGATCCGTGCGGACAAGGCCGACGTGGTTTATCGGAGCGAGCGGGAAAAATTCGACGCCGTGGTCGAGGAAATCGCTGCTGCCCATACCAGAGGACAACCGGTTCTGGTCGGGACCACGTCCGTGGCCAAATCGGAACGGTTGTCCCGGATGCTGAAAAAAAAGGCCGTGCGGCACAACGTTCTCAACGCCGTCAATCACGAGGCGGAGGCGACCATTATCGCCCAGGCGGGCAGGTTCGGCACCGTGACGATCGCCACGAACATGGCGGGGCGGGGCACGGATATCCTTCTCGGCGGTAATCCGGAGTTCTTGGCTCGCTCGGACATGGAAAACGAATGGATCAGCCGGGCCTCCAAGCTGCCACTGCACGGCGCCACACGCTACGAGGACGCGTTGAGGGAGCTCCGGGAGAAATACGAGGAGGAAGTGCAGAAGGCGGAGGCCCGCTACAGAAAGCAGGGGGAGGAATTCGAGCGGCGGAGGGGGGACGCCTTGAAGCGCACAACCGAGCTGAGGCGGGAACTTCGCGATCTGTCGCCTTTTCAAAAACTCAGGCAGCAATACGAAGAAATCTCGACCACTGAACTCATCGAGGCGCTTCACGAGGGCCGCGTCATTCCAGAGGGGTTTCTGCAGGCGAAGGAGGAGCTGGAGACTGCGCTGGCCGATAAGCCAGCGGATCTCGATACGCGGCGCACCTTCGAGGATGCCCGGCGCCATTTCAACGAATATATCGAGCGATGGCATGAGCGTGACGGCGACAGGAGAGAACTGGCGGAAGGATTGGATGAGACCCGGCGGAATTACGAGGAGCACCTGAACGACTATGAGTTTTCGGTGACGAGCGCAGTCCTCTCCCAGGCAGAGCATGGCGCGATCGTGGCGGAATACGAGGAGGCGCGCAAAGCCTTTGAGGAGGCCGAGGCTTTGTGCGAGGAGGTTCGCAAACCTTACGAAGAGGCGCTCCGGGAGGCTCAGCGGAGCTACGAGACCAAACGGCAGGAATACACCCGCATCGTAGAGGAAATCCGGGAAGAGCTCGACAAAGCGCCGGATACTTACCGCCAGAGATATGAGGAGATCCTGGAGGGATACAGAAACACCTGCGCTGAAGAGAGAGAGAAGGTCATTGCGGCCGGGGGGCTGCACATCGTGGGGACGGAACGACACGAGAGCCGCAGAATCGACAATCAGTTGCGGGGCCGTTCCGGACGGCAGGGAGATCCCGGCTCGTCGCGGTTTTTCCTTTCACTGGAAGACGATCTGATGCGGATCTTTGGAGCCGACAGAATTCAGGGGATTATGAACCGGCTGGGGATGGAGGAGGGGATTCCCATCGAGCACCGGCTCGTGACCCGGGCCATTGAGAATGCGCAGAAGAAGGTCGAAGCTCACAATTTTGATATCCGGAAACATCTCCTGGAATACGATGATGTCATGAACAAGCAACGTGAGGTGATCTATCATCAAAGGAGAGAAGTCCTCGCTGGGGAGAACCTCAAGGAAGAGGTCCTGGAGATGGCCCAGGGACTGGTCAAAGGGGTCGTGGGCCGTTATGTGGAGAAGGATCTGGATCCCGAGGAATGGGACCTCAACGGCCTCGGCACGGCTTTACAGCATCTGTACAACTTCCGTCTGGATCTCACTCCTGAGGATCGGGAGCGGATAACTCCGGAAAAACTTCAGGAGCTCGTCATAGAGAGGGTGACACAGGCCTACGAAAAGAAAGAAGAGCAACTCGGCGCTCCCATGCTGCGGCAGCTGGAGAAGATCATCATGCTCCAGACCATCGACAGCCTGTGGAAGGATCACCTCCTGAATATGGACCATCTTAAGGAGGGAATCGGCCTGCGTGGTTATGGCCAAAAGAACCCTTTGCAGGAATACCAGAAGGAAGGGTTTGAGATGTTTGAAGAGATGGTCCACCGGATTCAGGAGGACGTCGTCCAGAAGCTGTTTACGGTAGAGGTGGCTCGCGAAGGGGTCGTCGAAGAGCTGGAGGTTCAGCGGCGCCCTCAAAGGATGGTTCTGAGTCACGGTGACGCCGTTGGCGAACCAGGGCCAGCGGTTCCCGTAAGGCGGCCAGCCGGTAAGGTGGGAAGAAATGACCCCTGCCCCTGCGGCAGTGGAAAAAAGTTCAAGAGGTGTTGTGGAAAGTGAGGGAATCTATCACGGTTCGAGGGTTTCGTTTTTCCGGGGTGGCGTGCGGGATCAAAAAGAGCAAGAAAAAGGATCTGGCGCTGATATTTTCTGAAACGCCGGCTGTGGCCGCTGCGCTGTTCACGACCAATCGAGTCAAAGCCGCCCCTGTTCTGGTCGGGATGGAGCGTCTTCGCAGGAGCAAAATCCAGGCGGTAGTTGTCAATAGCGGAATCGCCAATGCCTGCACCGGAAAGCGCGGTGTTTCGGATGCGGAGGCTATGTGCGAACTGGTCGGTAGCCGGCTGGGAATCGCCGCGGGTCTTGTCTTCCCTTCGTCCACGGGCGTTATCGGTGTCCCCTTGCCGATGGACCGGATCAAAAGGGG
Organism: Deltaproteobacteria bacterium; assembly: GCA_016210115.1. Classification (GTDB taxonomy): domain Bacteria; phylum Desulfobacterota; class Binatia; order UBA9968; family UBA9968; genus JACQUW01. The sequence goes on from JACQUW010000292.1 coordinate 68,415, forward strand.
CATCACAAAAGCCGCCGCCGCCCTGTCGGCGGATTCTTTTTCTCACGCAGCGGAAGCCATCATGACCACGGACCGGTTTATGAAAGTGTCCTCGACATCCTTGGTCCTGGGAGGCAAACGAGTGCGCGTGGCCGGGATGGCTAAGGGGGCGGGAATGATCGCCCCAAACATGGCGACGATGCTGGCATACGTGTTTACGGATGCGGCAGCGGACGCCGATTGCGTGAATTCAATCCTGCGCCGCTCGGCGGAGGAGAGCTTTCACCGCGTTACGGTGGACGGAGATATGAGCACCAACGATACAGTTCTGCTCCTGGCAAATGGTGCCGTGGGAAACCGGCCGATCGAGCGGGGCAGTAGAGAAGCAGCGGGGCTGTTGCGGGCGGTAAGCCAGGTTATGAAGAAGCTTTCCATCAAGCTGGTCGAAGATGGCGAAGGAACGACCAAGCTGGTCGAGATCCGGGTTGAGGGGGCACGCTCTGGAGCTGATGCTCGAAAGATAGCCTTTGTCGTTGGAAATTCTAAACTGGTGAAGACTGCATTCTTTGGCGAAGACCCGAACTTCGGCCGCGTTATGGCCGCTGTAGGATATGCGGGCGTGCCAGTTCGACCTGAAGCCATCGATGTGTCATTCGACCGGGTCACAGTCGTGAGAAACGGCGTAGGGCTGAGTTCCAGGGAAAAGCAGGCGGCCAGGGTTCTAAAGCGTCCCTCATTCAAAGTCCGTATTCAGTTACACCAGGGAAAAGCCGCCACGTCCATCTGGACTTCGGATCTGAGTCATACATACGTTCGCATTAACTCCGCTTACCGAACCTAACGCCTGCCGAGTTTCGCCCAACACCGGCGAGCCGCAAAACCCAGTACGAGCCCTCTTAATGACTCTCCCTTCACGCAAGGGAGCGAGGCGAGGATGCCGAAAAAGAGGCCGGTTCGTTCTGCGGCAATTTTCCGGGGCAGCCTACCACGAAACAGAAACAAGAGAATGCTCTTAGAACTGTACAACGAGGATAGGCAACTCTTCGGCTCTCTTAGCATCAAGAAGGACTCTATCTCCTTGGGCCTCGGTGACTCCGAAGTCTATTCCTACGACTGCGAGGGAAGGCTGCTTACGGCGTGGCTCAGCAACCAGACATTTGTCAGAACCCTGGATAATCGCGTCATTAAAAAGTGGCGCGATCCCCTCCATGGAAAAGCTTGGAAGTTGATCCAGGAACTCGAGGCGGAAGAGGCGAAGCGCGTACTCGACCAAGCAAGAATTCGGATTGATGGTGTTTATGAACAACTGCAACGGGGAAAAATAAGATTGACTTGCAACGGGGAGACGGAGGGCGACTCTGCGCGCCGTGCCGGAGAATGGCCGGCGAAAATCACTCAATGGGATTATGCGCGCCTGGAAGGGCAGGGGGAGAGGTTTCGCGCGATCTATACCCCGGTCACCATTCTGCCGCCGGATCAGTATCTCGCGGTCGTGCTCCAGGCGACTGAAGGTTGTCACTGGAACCGCTGCACGTTTTGCCACTTTTATCGCCATACTCGATTCCGCATAAAGTCTCACAAAGAGTTCAGCGACCACGTCAGAGCCGTCAAGGATTTCTTCGGCGAGGGAATCCGGTTGAGGCGATCGATTTTTCTCGGTGATGCCAATGCTCTGGTGATTCCTCAGAATCGATTGTTGAAAATCTTTGAGCGCGTCAATCAGGAGTTTCGGATCCTGAGTTCACGGCGTAACCGGGTAGTCAGCGACAACCCCGTCTTCACGGGAATCTATTCTTTCATCGATGCCTTCACGGGCGATAGGAAATCTGTAGCGGATTTTCGCGAGCTAAAAGCCCGGAATCTCCGGCGGGTTTACATCGGCGCGGAGACAGGATGCGACCGGCTCCTGAAGTTTCTGAACAAGCCGGCGACCGCGGGGCAGGTCAGGGATCTCGTTGCAACCGTGAAGCAGGCTGATCTCAGCGTTGGCGTCATCATCCTGATTGGGGTAGGCGGGGAAGAGTACACGGAGTCGCATGTGGCGGAGACTGTTGCGCTCCTCAACAGTCTCAAACTGGGCCGCGGAGACATCCTTTACTTCTCACCCATGGTGGAGTCGCCGGTGTCGGAGTACGCCCGGCGCTCGGCGGACGCTGGAATCCGGCCATTGGCAGATCAGGAAAAAGAAACCCAGTTAAGGGCGATCCGCTCCGGCCTGCAGTTCACGGCGAATGACAAACCCAAGATCGCGCTCTATGACATCAGAGAATTCGTTTACTGATTTGCCAACTTTATTTCTTGTTGCTATCGCCTCGCGCCGTACACGCGTTCATACACCTCGCGCGAGGCGTCCACTGGCGTCATGGACTCGTTGTAGCGGGGGTTCTGGCCCTGATAGTTGTAGTAATTGAATGACTGTCCTTCGACGACGCGCTCACCTTCGCGGCTCAAGCCCCAGTGGTCGGATTTGTAAAGCGCTCCCCCTTCTACCTGGGAGACCCATTCCTGCTCCCCGCGAATTGTCGAAGTGCGCTTGTAGTCGATGTAGTCGCTGCTACGCGCCCGCTCCTGAAAGGCGGCGAGCGACGATTCCCGCGCCGCTTGCGCGGTGTCGGCCATCATACGTGACGTCTTCGCCATCTGGCGTTTCAAGTTCTCGACGCCGCGCGCGATGTAATCGGCCGCCCACCGCTCGTTGATCTGAAAGGTCGATGACATCTTCACGAGCGAGGGAAGGTAGCGATCGAGCTGCGCCTCCGGAGCCCAAACCGCGAAGAAGATGATGGCCCACTGTCCCGATGGGAGAGGGCTCAGGCCGAGCACGTCGTAGGAGCCTCTGCAGCGCGCGCCGTTTTCGTTTGTGAAGGTGAGGATGGCGGTTTCGGCATCGACGCGGCGATTGAGCGCGGCCGCTGCGGCCGAAGCGCGAGACGGATCGCGCGCGCGCTCAACCACGCGGATGTTGCTCGATCCAAACCGCTGCATGAGGGCGATCAGAGCATCTACCGGCGCCATATATGGCGCGTGGATAACGTTCGGGATTCGGGAGCTGTCAAAGTAGGGAAGGCTCGACGGTCCCCAGAATTCGGCGGTTGAGAAAGCAAGGCCGAGGTTGCTGTCCGGACTCTTGGCGAGGAAAGCCCCTTTGGCGCCCAGGAGTTGCCAGTTGCGGGGCATAAGCAGCGATCCTGAGCCGTCAGCGAGGGTGCGCTGCTCAAGCGCCAAGTCGAGTGGGGCCGCCGCGCGGGAGCGGCTCGCAGCGACCTTCCACTGTGCTGGATCGAGGAACGTGAAGTTCGAAAGCACCGAAAGGAGCGCGGGTTGCATGCTGGAGAATTTCGCGGCTTCGGTCTCGTAGCCGAAGACCCGCGCTTCGGGGTAGCTCAGGCTAAAGTATTGCCGGCCTCGAATCGCTTTCCCCTCCGGGTTTTCGTACTCGATTTCCACGACGGTACGTCGCCGGTCTTTAGTGCTGCGGACCCAGGTGATCCGAATCCCGGGGATCCGCGCGCGAACGTTCTTGAGCGTGTTGGTGGCGAACTAGACCGAATCGTTGCCGCGGTCATCGGTTTTGAGAAACGTCATCTGCGCGAATGCGTGCTCGCGCGGCGCGACAACCATCACGGTGCGGCCGTTTGGATAGTCTTGCGTGCTGACCTGCCACCCGGGAGGCTTGTAGAGAGCAAACGTGCGGTCTGGCAAGACGTAAAGTTCGAGCGGCGCGACGCCACTCTTTGGAGGGAGTTTAGCCGCCGCGCCAGTTAAGATGAAGAATGCCAGGGCGAGGATTGTGACTCGAGCCGATGAAGGAATCATAGGAGGTGCTCCTCTGGTGGCTCTGTTGACGATTCCACCCCCAAATACTCCAAAACCAGGGGGATGTCCAACCCCGTCCGCCGGAGTCTCTTTCGATTCCGGTTCTAAATTGTCAGTCCCGGCCGCCGGGTTAGGCCACCGGCTGAGAATCTCCGGCGTGCTAACAGTTTCCTTTGCGGCGAAGGTCCGGCAGCCAGCGCCTTACGCGGGCCCGGTAGTTATGATATTCGCGTCCGAACTCCTTCTTAAGATGCGGCTCTTCATAGAGGATGACGAACAGATGAAAACAAGCGCCGACAATGAGCGCGTAGACGACCAAAGCCATGGCTCGGAAAAGCACCGCCCAACCCAGGATCACCGTAAGCACGGCCACGTACATCGGATTGCGCGTGTAGCGGTAAAGCCCCCGGATGATGAGCTTCTTGGGCGCGGCGATCGGCGCCGGCGTGCCCCGTCCATATGCGGCGAAGTCCCACACACACCAGGCGTAGATGGCACCGCCTAAACAAAGAAGAGCAAGCCCGACAGCTAACAACAGACCGGACGCGGGAATGCGGCTGCGCGCAATGAGCAACGGCACGTAAACCGCCACCGTGCCGGGCATGATGAGCGTAAACAGCAGATTCTTTAGAAGCAGTATCATCAGAGTATCCGGCCAACCAGCTGTGCTGCACCGGTCCCGAAAGCTCTGTCGTAGGTTTAGGCCAGAACCGCATGGAATATCGCTCGTTCTCGCGAGAACTGTCAACCATTGGTTTTGCTGGAAAACACCGCCGGAACTCTTGGAGGGGCCTTGACCGGAAGGGTAGAATGAGGGATAGCGACTCAGCGTCAGGAGTAAATTCCATGAAAGCAATAACCCTCAACAGGTTACCGCTCGCAAAGCCACGGTTAAGTTTCATTGAGCCTATGTATGCTTTGCCCGTTAATGAACTGCCGGAGGGTAACGAGTGGCTCTACGAAATCAAATTAGACGGTTATCGCTGTCTCGCCGGTAGGGATGCAAGTGGACCTGTACTCTGGTCGCGAAGAGGAAACTCATTTCTCGCGGATTTTCCAAATATTGCCGGAGCGTGTGAAAAACTTGATCCCGGCACGTTGATTGACGGTGAGATCATCGCCCTGGATGAGGCTGGACGCGTTTCGTTCAACCTGCTGCAACATCGCCGCTCAAAAGCACAGGCATTACAGTTCTACGCTTTTGACCTTCTGATTTACCGCGGCCGAAGTCTGCTTAACTTACGGCTGGAACGCCGGCGCGAACTGCTCGTTGACGCTCTACGCGCGGCCACCAGTCCAATTCGTTTGTTGGAAACTCTTGAGGCAAACGCAGCCGATCTGATCCATGCTGCCAAACAGTTGGGCTTTGAGGGGATTATCGCCAAGCGAAAAGACTCGCTTTATGAGCCAGGGAAGCGAAGCGGCGCATGGATGAAGTACAAGATCAATCAGGGTCAGGAGTTCGTGATCGGTGGGTATACCCCGGGAAATCCCTTTGACGCGCTGATCGTCGGCTACTATGAAGACGCCAAGCTTTATTATGTGGCCAAGGTGAGAAATGGCTTTGTCCCGCTTGTCCGCCGGGAGGTTTACCGCCGATTGAAAGGCCTGGAGATAGAAACCTGCCCATTCGCCAACCTTCCTGAAAAAAGGCGCACGCCATGGGCGTTGACAAACGAGGAAATGAAAAAGTGCCTCTGGCTGAGGCCCGACCTCGTCGCTCAGGTGGAGTTTACCGAGTGGACGCCTGACGGCCACCTGAGACAGGCCACGTTTGTCGGATTGAGAGATGATAAAGATCCGCTGGATGTCAGGCGGGAGGGACGCTGAGTGACTCTTGTTCTCCGGTACAGTTCATTCTCCTTCTCGCTTCTCCCGTTGACCATCCGCATTCACGTGTGGGCGAGGGGCGCCTGTCCGTAATTTCTGCCACGTCGTTCCGACCGCGAGACCGGCAAGGAAGAGAGCGCCTAGCATGAGCCCATCCACTCCCGCAAGCGCCGGTGAAATTACAGCAGCCTTTTCACCTTTTGGACAAACCACTTGGGCCAGTTCCTGCCGTGTAATCTGGGTCATCTGCGGGATCTGTTTAATCCCATAGACGCATATTTCACCCGTCGGAAGGGAACAGAACCGATCTGCGGGACATTTTTTAAGGATCTTCTGCTGAGCCCCTTGACCGCAAACAGCGCCAGCGCCCTTCAGTACCTCAAGCGTCACCTCAGGATATTTCGAAATCTGTTCCGGCATAATTTTCTACCTCCCCGATCTGTGTTTAACTCATGGTCCTTCATCGCTGCCGGCGATGCAAGCAGCCAGAGCGTTGACTTTGCTGGTCCGCTCCGGCCAGTTGGTGGTTCTTTAGAACGCCCCTCGGCGAAAGAGAGAAGATAGTCGTGATGAACAGAACGGTTAGAGGCGGACTGGAGAGGGAATCGGATTAATTGTAACTCACTGGAATTACTGGCGCGCCCGGAGGGATTTGAACCCCCAACCCTGAGATCCGTAGGACGCTATGAAGGCAGAAGCACACATACCGGGATGGAAAAGAGGCAGCATATCTCAGCGTCTTTCAAGCCTACTCTTCATCCCGGTATGCGCTGTTTCGGCTCAATGCGGTAGCAAAACGGTAGCAGATTTGGCCACCGGCATTTTCGGGAAGGGCCGACCCCATCATTCGCTGAAGTGGAAGCCCGGCGCCCTCCTTTGCCACGATTCGGGGGGGGGTACGGGGGGAAATCAAAACCGTAGACGCAATCAGGTGGCCTTTGACGCGTATGTGAAACAAAAAGGAGTTGCGACAATGCCGGGAAGAAAACCAAACAAGCGCGAGTTGGCAAGAATGAAAGCTATGAGCGATTTGGGCCAAAGCCCTACGGCGATCGCCAAGCGGATGGGAAAGAGTCACAACACGGTCTTAAAGTACCTCGACAGCGATGTTTACAACGACCCGACCATCAGCAAAATGGTGGAACGTATCAGGGAGAAAGAAATCGAGGATCTTTATCTTCTCGGCGCGAAAGGCCGGAAAAGGCTCCATGAGTTGGTGGACAAAGGGGATTCGAAAATGATCGAGACGATCGCGCTTGTGGACCGGACGTTTCAGCAAAGACGGCTTTTGGAGGGACTCTCGACCCAAAATATAAACAGCCTTACCGCTATCGTAGAGGCCGCCGCACGCCAACGGGTATCGAGGGATAAGGGGGGAGCAAATATCCGGGACAGCTATGAAGGCAAAGAGTAGGTAGCTGCCGTTGACGAAAACTGACCATAGTAAAAAAGCTCTTGCTGAGAGAGCGATCTATTTCTTGGCTGCTTCTACACGGCACAGCGCGCGGCGCGACTGATCTATGGCGTCGTCACGGGTTTTAGCCGGAGGTAGCCCCTCAGGAGCATTAAAGAGTGGACGGGCATAGTCAGCCTTGACAGCCCAATTCACGTTCTGTGGTAGGGCACCGGTCGCCGCCGCAAAGGGCAAAATGGCGGCCGTTGATGTAACGATCCCAACCACGTGTCCTTGATCATTTAGGAGCGGACCGCCAGAATTACCCGGCTGAACGGGAACTGTAATCTGCAACAGACTTGCCTCCCCTTGAGCGCCCGAAAGCGCGCTGATCGATCCATCGGTAAATTTCGGTTCCATACCCAGAACAGAGGTCACCGGAAATCCTAGGGTGAACACAGCCTGGCCCACCTTGGCAGATCGCGGAGAAGCGAGAGAAAGATAAGAGGGGGTTGGCACGGAAACCCGAAGGAGGGCCAAATCGGTTGTTGCTGCAGATTGTTCGACTGTAGCATCAACTGACTGGCCATTCATCAGATATACAATGATGGAATCGGCCGTGCTAATCACATGATGGCTCGTAAGGATCGCCCCATCAGCGCCGACAACAAAACAGGTTCCCTTATTAACTTGTTGGATCCTTCCGGCTTTTCAGTGGGTACCCCAAGATGTAGTGGTTGAGATTTAGCCGAGTTAAAGGTGAACAGTGCAGCAAGGCGCCTGTG
>JACQUW010000294.1 GCA_016210115.1 Deltaproteobacteria bacterium
ATGTAGGAGAGATCCTTAAATAGATCCGATACCCTGGAGCCGTGGGCAAGATAAAGGGGTCAAGTCCGCTTTTCGCTCTTAAAGTAGAGACCAAGGGGTCAAATCCGCTCTTGGCTCTTAGTGCGTCCAGATGAATTGCCGTCGTGATCCATAGGGTGACTCCCCGCTTAGTTGAGAGAAGCCCCACGCGGCGGTAAGGGCCAGAGGCCGCCCGGCTTGCGGTTGCAGCGGTCGTTATACTGGGAAGGGTGTTGGGGTCTGGCATGCGTATTGACTTATTCAGGGAGCAATCGAGGGTCTGAGGCGCATGGTCGGGTCTTGCGCTGCAACAGTGACCTCAGCCTCAAGGCGAAGAGCCAAGCATCGGGTCCGACCTTGTTTTCTTGACAATGAAGAGGCCGAGATCGACCAGCTTGTCTATTCGCCTTACGGCCTCACGGGCGAAGAAGTCGCCATTATCGAAGAGAGCCTGCAAGAAAAAACAACTAGCGGGGAAGTTACCGATGAGGCGGAGCTTGAGGAGTAAACGTATGGGAGTTTCAGGTGAAGTCCATCCGGGATAAACTGAACGTCCCCCGTGAACGCTTTCACGTGATCTCTGACGGCCACTATCGCCGGGCTGGAAAAGCCGGGCGCTTAAAAGAGTATGGCAGGTCACCGGGCTTCGCTCTGAGAAAGGACAGGTGAAAATCGCCGTATTCAATTCGTCCGAGAAATGGCTGGGCGAACAACCGGTATACTCCTCGACGATTAACGTTAACGGATCGGTCACATGTAAGATCAACGATGTTCCCTATGCGGATTACGGTGTTGCGGTCTTTCATGACGAAAACAGCAACGGCAAGATGGATAACAATGTTTTGGGCATGCCTCTAGAGCCATACGGATTTTCAAATAATGTGAGGGCAACTTTCGGGCCACCGAAATGGGAAAACGCTAAATTTGCAGCCAAAGGCTCAACTACGGAAGTTTCGATAGAGGTGAAGTGAAAACTTTGCGCTTTCGTTTTGATTGAATCAGGATCTATGGTTGGAATTTAGCAGGTAGGTTGAGACTCTTTCGGTTGGCAGGGCGGTGTTTTAAGCCAGGGGAATCTAACGTTGCGGCGTACCCGAAAAATAAAAGATCAATGTCCGATGTGTGCGGCGTCGCGGATGCTGTGTCTGTGTGACGCGGTGCCGAGAATTGAATTAAACACTAAGATTTGTCTGGTCATTCATCGCAGAGAACTGACGCGACGCAGCAATACGGGTCTGCTCGCGCTCAGAGCATTGGTGAATAGCGAAATGCGGATACGAGGTGAAGGAAGAGAAACTCTCGACCTGAAAGATCTCTTGACCCCTCAGTATCGGACGTTTTTGTTTTACCCCACCGACGATGCAGTCGAATTGAATAAGGAACTGGTGGCGCAAGACCGGAGGCCTATCCAACTCATCGTTCCCGACGGAACCTGGCGACAGGCGAGGAAAATTCATTCCCGTCATCGTGAGCTAAAAGACGTACCAAGGGTGAAGATCAGCACGGCGAACAACTTTGCGTTTCAGCTGCGCGCCCAAAGTAGACCCGAAGGGATGGCTACCTTACAGGCCATAGCTCATGGTCTTGGGATTATTGAAGGGGTTTTGGTGGGGGCTCAGTTGATGAAACTCTATCATGCAAAAATTGAGCGAACGCTGATAGGACGCGGACTCTTGCGGGAAAGTGGGGAGTGGGCTTTTCCACGCGAAGAATAGGGCCTGTAGACATACAAGCCCTATATCGAACAGAGCGTCGCAGAGGGTCATCCCATTAGTAAGTCGTTGGAAATAGATATATCTACCGACTGATAGCGCGACATCCAGCAGCGCATGCTCAGGTGTCGTTATGCTCGGGCCGGACTGCGAAGCGCCGCTGTTTTTTTTCCGTCTGGCGATGCTTCTCATCCAGCATCCGCAATTTAGCACGCCGGGAGCGTTTGCGCTTCTGGCGGCGGATTTTGGCGATCCTTTGCTCTTCGGCTGCGACGCTGCCTTTCTGGTTCGCCTCGATCTTATCCAGCAAGATTCTTCGCGCTAGAAAACGGTTGAGCGCTTGCGAGCGCTCCCGCTGGCATTTCACCCGGATACCGGAAGGACGATGGTGGAGCACCACGCAGGACGCGACTTTGTTGACGTTCTGGCCGCCCGCGCCCGATGAGCGGACAAACTGCTCGTCGATGTCCTGCTCCCGCACGCTGAGAGCCTGCATGCGCTCGGCAAGTTGCTTTTCTTTGTCGGACGATACCGGGTACGACGGCATGATCGACCATTTCTACCATAAAGGGTTCAAATGACATAGCTCCTGCAAACTCTTTCTGTAGCGAAAAAGGATTCGAGCACTCACCGCGGATGCGCGGAGGGGGGTCGGGTCTAGCGTCGAAACAAAGCTCTACGTAAAGATTTTGATGTCCTGCGTTTTTGCCGCCGGTCCGACAACCGTGAGCCGTGATTGTGGGAACTTCCACTTTCGAGAATTTCCGAGACGTCGCAATGACAAACTTAGAGAAGCCTGATCGACGAGCGTACAATTGTTTCTAAAGCTTTGACAGTTTACTGGTGTCGCGCTTGTTAAGCGGCGTACTCTAGTGCGAGCCCCTCGATACGCGAATGAACGGGTCCCATTTTTGTCACCGTGACCGAGACAAGCGGGGCTCCGTTCTTCGCCTGCTTCTTCGCCTGGCGCTCGCTCCAACGATTGAACTTCTGGTCCCCGGTCACCTTCATGAACACGACCGCGTCTCTTGGAATCTTTTCGGAAATTTCCGGATGCTCCAAAACATACTTTTCAAATTCAAATATCAGATCCAGATTCCTTTCAATCAGGTTCTTTTCCGCTGCTCTCATGGCCACTCTCCTTTTAAAAATCGCTCCCGGTAGACTGCCCAGTTTTGCTTGATGTCCCGCTCCGCCCTGGTAAGCGCTTCGCCAAAACTCAGCGTCAATCGTTCCTTTTTGGCCCGCCCTCTTAAATTATACCGATCAATGTGCGCATATCCATGGGC
>JACQUW010000295.1 GCA_016210115.1 Deltaproteobacteria bacterium
GAAATCCAAAAGAACAGGGACGCCGCCTAACCGTTTACACACCTATTGACAACGGCTCGTAAGACGATTATGGCGGGGCTCCTCATTAAGGAATTAATCGTTCGCGGAGACCTTCAGCGATGCCTAGTGGTTTGTCCCGGCAGTCTGGCTGAGCAGTGGCAGGATGAGCTTTACCAACGTTTTCAGCTCCCATTCGATATTCTGACAAACGACAAGCTGGAAGCGGCGCGTACTGGCAACTGGTTTGTGGAGAATAATCTAGTGATCGCGCGTCTCGATAAGTTGTCTCGGGATGAAAACGTCCAGCAAAAGCTTCAAGCGCCTGACTGCCGCTGGGACCTAATTGTATGTGACGAAGCGCACAAGATGTCGGCCACATTCTTCGGTGGCGAGATCAAATACACCAAGCGTCACCGGCTCGGCCAGCTGTTGTCTCCACTGACACGACATTTTCTCTTGATGACAGCGACGCCGCACAATGGAAAAGAGGTGGAGTTTCAGCTTTTCATGGCACTGATTGACGGCGACCGTTTCGAAGGCCGATTCCGTGACGGCGTTCACACGGCTGATGTCTCCGATCTTATGCGCCGTATGGTGAAGGAGAAGCTTCTCAAGTTCGACGGTACGCCTCTTTTTCCGGAACGCATCGCCTACACAGTTCCCTACAAACTTTCCGATGCCGAAGCGCGCCTCTATAAGGAAGTCACCGATTACGTGCGCGAGGAGTTCAATCGGGCAGAGGCTTTGCAGAACGATAAACGCGCCGGCACCGTCGGCTTTGCGCTAACAATCCTCCAGCGCCGGTTGGCTTCCTCGCCGGAGGCAATCTATCAATCGCTACGTCGCCGCCGTGAGCGCCTGGAAAGGCGCCTCCGCGAACTAGAGCTTCTCCAGCGCGGAGCCATGGCTGCGGCATTGGCCGCCGAGCAACCGGTCCTCGATGAAGATGACCTCGAGGATATGGACGACGCTCCGGACAACGAAGTCAAAGCCGTCGAGGAGGAGGTCCTCGACCAGGCCACGGCCGCGCGGACCATTGAGGAACTTAAAGCGGAAATCGCAACGCTTCAACGTTTGGAGGCTCTGGCGCTTTCGGTGCGACGCAGCGGCGAGGATCGCAAGTGGCGCGAGCTTGCGAACCTATTGGCGCATATCTTTACGCGCGCGGCCGTCGGCGATCGCGTGGCTGACGAGGCGGCGCCTTATGGTTCCGGAGAACTTCCCAAGCCCGTGCCGTCGCCTAAACAAAAGCTGGTCATTTTCACTGAACACCGAGACACCCTGAATTATCTGGAGCAACAGATCACGACCGTTCTTGGACGTAAGGAAGCCGTCGTTATCATTCATGGGGGTCTGGGCCGGGAGGAGCGGAAAAAAGCGCAAGAAGCCTTCCTCCATGATCCCGAAGTCCAGGTTCTTGCCGCCACCGATGCGGCCGGGGAAGGCATCAATCTTCAGCGCGCCCACCTCATGGTTAATTATGACTTGCCGTGGAATCCAAACCGCATCGAGCAGCGCTTTGGCCGTATCCACCGTATCGGCCAGACCGAGGTGTGCCATCTGTGGAACCTGGTGGCAGACGAGACTCGTGAGGGTGACGTGTATCGGACTTTACTGGAAAAACTTGAAGAGGCCCGCAAGGCTCTGGGCGGTCAGGTATTCGATGTGCTCGGCAAATTGCAATTTGATGGCAAGCCGCTGCGGGACCTCCTTATCGAAGCAATCCGTTATGGTGAAAGCCCTGAGGTGCGCGCACGGCTATTTCAAGCTGTTTCTCAAGCCGTCGATCGTAGGCAGATGGAAGAGTTGCTTGAAGAGCGCGCACTGGCGCACGATGCGATGGACGCCAGCCGTGTGCGGCGGGTGCGTGAGGATATGGAACGGGCTGAGGCGCGCCGCCTGCAGCCGCACTATATCGAGTCGTTCTTTCTAGAGGCATTCAAAAACCTCGGCGGTTCTGCGAAGCAACGTGAGCCACGGCGCTATGAAGTCACGCATGTCCCGGCGCCCATCCGCAATCGCGATCGGCTGATTGGCATAAGCGCGCCTGTACAACTCCGCTATGAGCGCATCGCCTTTGAAAAGTCACTCATCGGGCCACAAGGCCAAGCTTTGGCCGCTTTCATATGCCCGGGCCACCCACTGCTCGATTCAGTTCTCGACCTTACGCTCGAACGTCACCGGGATCTGTTGCGCCGTGGCACGGTACTCGTTGACGAAAGCGATCAAAGCGAAAAACCGCGGGTGCTCTTTTACCTGGAGCACGCCGTTCAGGATGCGAGTGTTACGCGGTCTGGTGAACGGCGCGTTATCTCCCGGCGCATGCTGTATGTGGAGCTGGACTCCGCTGGCAACGCGCGCCATCTCCAGTATGCACCGTACCTCGACTACCGGCCGCTTAAATCTGATGAGCCGTTGCTAGAAGCCATACTCGATCGGCCTGAGTGCGCTTGGATTACCCGTGAGTTGGAACAGAAGGCACAAACCCACGCCATCGCGCAGGTTGTTCCAGAACATCTGCAGGAAGTTCGCGGCCGCCGCCTCGAATGGATCGACAAAACCCGCGCCGCGGTCAAAGATCGGCTAACGAAAGAGATCACTTATTGGGATCATCGGGCTGAGGAGCTAAAGCTGCAAGAACAAGCCGGCAGACCGAATGCCCGACTCAATTCCCAGGAAGCCCGTCGCCGGGCCGATGAACTTCAAGGGCGGCTCCAAAAGAGACTGGAGCAGCTCGACCTCGAAGGTCAAATCTCCGCATTGCCGCCAGTGGTTCTCGGCGGTTTTGTCGTTGTTCCAGGGGGACTGATAGCCAAAATGAGTGGTCGATCCCGTCCGGCATCCGCCCGGACTACCGACAAACAAGCCGTCGCCGCCCATGCCCGCGCCATCATTATGGAGGTTGAGCGTAGCCTCGGGTTTGATCCGGTGGATCGCGAGTTAGAAAAGCTCGGCTATGACATCGAAAGCAAAGTCCCCGGAAAGGGAACCCTACGTTTTATCGAGGTTAAAGGCCGGGCGTCCGGGGAAACCACTCTCACTGTCACAAAGAATGAAATTCTTTATTCATTTAACAAGCCCGATGATTTCATTTTGGGGATCGTGGAATTCATGGGGGACGGATCGCATCGCGTCCACTATCTGCGCAGGCCCTTTCAGCGCGAGCCAGATTTCGGCGTAACCAGCGTGAACTACAGTTTCGCGGAATTGCTGGCGCGAGCAGAGGCGCCGCGATGATCGCGTGGCGGAGCCTAAAGGCAATTCGGTATACTAGGCTTTGTGAGAAGAAAGGAGACGACTGAAGATCACGAGGGGGTACAGAATGAAGCAGGGACTGAATAAGCGACTTCGGGCCATCGGAAACAAAATTAGAAAGGAATACCGTGCGGAGAGGGTTATTCTCTTTGGCTCTTATGCTAGGGGGGATGCAACCCGAGACAGCGACGTGGACCTACTCGTGGTCGCGCCCACCAAGGAGCGGTTTTTCGAAAGAATAGCCAGCGTCCGGCGTCTCATCAGGGAGTTGCGAGACGGTCTTCCTGTTTCTCCCATAGTCTTGACCCCAGCGGAGCTGGCGAAAAGAAAGCGAGTCGGAGACCCCTTTGTGCTGGAGATTTTAGAGACGGGAGTTTCTCTGTGAGCGCTGACCCTGGCGCTTCCGTCGCCGAGGAGTGGGTGCAGATCGCACGCAAGGACTGGGCGCGTGCCCAAAGGAATCTTAGGGACCGGGACACCGAAGCTGCGGGTTTTTTCCTTCAACAATCCTTGGAAAAGTACCTCAAGGCCTTTCTCATGAATCACAACTGGAAGCTTCGGAAGATTCACGAACTGGACGCGTTATTGGACGAAGCGGCGAGATACCAGCCAGAGTTAGAGAATTTTAGGGATTTGTGCGAGCGTGTCTCGGGTTATTATCTGGCGGAGCGTTATCCGCCACTCAGTGCGCTTGAGCTCTCCTCAGCAGACATTAGAAGGGACCTGAAAGAGGCGCGTGAGTTTGTGAAGTTGATGTTTCCAAAGGAGAGATTGCCGCGTCTGAAACGGTAGGAAACTCGGATAAGACCAGTTGTTGGCCACAAAGCCGCCAGGGGGTTGCCCGCGACCGGTACGGGCAAAATGAAGCAAAAGTGAAGCAAATAAAGCGAAGCAAAATGGCAGAAACGCCAGTGATTTCAGAGAATTGCACCCGCCATCGGTTTGCTTCACAGACCGGAAATGGAGAAGCCAAAAGGGGAGCATATGATATTGTCTGCTTCCAAAGTGCTCTCTCGCGACCCTTTACCGGTGAAAATTTTCCTGCGAGTAGCGGATGGACAGACACTTATGATCGCGACATCGCGCCCGGAGTCATTCAGACGAATCAGCTCCGCCCGGAATCACAAAGGCGGCGCGCTGGTTCCCTCCGAACCTAAAACGCAATTCGACGCAATGAAGACGCAATTCCGATGCAATGCGGGCGTTAAATGCCTGACTGACAAAGACTTTTCTAGCAGGCCAAAAACCCAATTCGACCGAATTAAAACCCAATTGCAACCCAATTCCGTTACGTCGCGCCGTCGTACGCTCTGGCCGGCCAGGGCGAGGGTTCGCCCTGGGGCAGGACAGTTTTCCGACTCCTTTTTTAACAGTTTGCTGATTCAGTTGGTTCCGCCGTGCTTAGCGAATCCGCCGATCAATTTACCGATTCTGACCAGGGTACTCGATGAAGGAGACACGATATGGAATGGAAACAGGCTTCACCAATTGAAGGAGGATTTAGCATCCCTCCCCGCTGGGTGTACCTCAGGTACTATGAGGCGTTTAACCTCCTGTTCAGGATCGAAAACGCCTTACGCGTGTTCGTCTATATCGTGCTCAAAAACGAGTTAAGGGACAAATGGGCGGAAGCACAAGTGGTCGGGGATGATGAGCAAGGGACAATTTCGTCTCTTGCCAAAAAGCGAATGGGGCAAGCTCAGACTTTCGGCTATCTGGGACACAGCATCGCCTCTCCTGTCATGCATCTTAATAGCGGTGAACTGACACGACTTATTGTGTCAGAGGGGTATTGGAAGCTATTCAAACCATATTTTCTTGGCAGCAAGGAGATAATCAAGAGCAAGTTGGACGAGATCGGCTCCATTCGTAACTCGCTCGCGCATTTTCGACCTATCAGAGCCGATGATGTCGATGTCATCAAACAGAATTCAAAGCACGTTCTTCTCGGAATCGAGCAGTTTCTGAATCAGGTTCTGAACCAGAGCGACGTGATTCCGACGAACACTGCCGATGAGTGGTACAAGAATCTGAAAACCCTCGGTACTGACCAGTGCGTCTTTTCGTTCCAGCAGTCGACTGATGAGCAGTGGGCTAGAATTTCTATGGAGTATGCTTGCCCCGTGATCAAGAAGGAGGGGCAATTGCGGCCGTATATGAGCTACACAGTTCTGACAATTCGCTCTTCGGCAGTCCTCACGAAATATCCCGAGATCGCCAAAGATGTTTGTTATCTGTCGGAATCTCCTTCATATCCTATTATGCTTAAGGAGCAGGATGCTAAATTCACTAAAACACTCTCATTCGTACTGAGTCGATCAATGCTCGTAGCTCAGCACGAAAGCCTCAAGAAATCACTGGAAGAGTTGCTTTTGACCGTTTCCAACGAAACGGAGTTAATTCAGCAGGATCATTTGGCTCGTGGCGAGCTTGTACATTCGGTCCCCGTCAGTGCGTCGTACCGTAAAGAAGAGCAAGGGGGCCGTTGGGAATGGTACTTCTATCGGCTTCACACGCCTGTAATTGAAACTGACCCTCCGGAGTATTGGGGAAGCTTGCGTTTTTACGGTTGGGGGGATTTCATAGCAGCCACTGACAAGTATCCATGGATGCCGGAGGCGGTTTTTGAGGAGGAACTGCCGTTCTAATGTTACCGAATCGTACTTAAAGCTAATATTACCAAAAACCGAATGGCCCTCCGAGTGACGTGTTTCAGAACAGCATGAACTACAAGCATGAACTACAAGAAAAAACTCATTGAAGTTGCTCTGCCTCTGGAGGCGATCAACAAGGCCTCTGCGTTAGAAAAGCAGCCTTTCACGCGAAGACATCCACGCTCAATTCACATTTGGTGGGCGCGACGGCCGCTGGCGGCGGCGCGGGCGGTGATCTTTGCGCAGATGGTGGACGATCCGTCGGCGCATCCGGATATTTTCAAGACCGAGAAGGCGCAGGAGAAAGAGCGACAACGGCGTTTCAAGATCATCGAGGATCTCGTGCTGTGGGAGAACACGACTAACGAAGAGGTTCTTCAGCACGCGCGTGACGAAATTTGGCAAAGCTGGCGCGCGACTTGTGCTGAAAACGCAGATCATCCGCGGGCTAAAGAATTGTTCGACCGTTACAAACTTCCAGCCTTTCACGATCCATTCGCCGGAGGTGGATCGATGCCATTAGAGGCGCAAAGGCTTGGCCTTGAAGCCTATGCGAGTGATCTCAACCCAGTCGCGGTGTTGATTAACAAAGCGATGATCGAGATCCCGCCGAAATTTGCCGGCAAGCCGCCGATAAATCCTGAGTCGCGGAAAAAGATTGGCTCGCAAACAGGTTGGCGCGGCGTGCAAGGTCTCGCTGAAGACGTGCGCTACTACGGCCAGTGGATGCGCGATGAGGCCGAGAAGCGTATTGGTTATCTTTATCCGAAGGTCGAAATAACAGCAGAGATGGCGAAAGACCGTCCGGATCTAAAACCCTACGCCGGTAAAAAGCGCTCCGTGATCGCCTGGCTCTGGGCGCGCACGGTGAAGAGCCAGAACCCGGCCTTTGCGCAAGTGGATGTGCCGCTGGCGTCCACCTTCATGCTCTCCACGAAGGTGAGTAAGGAGGCTTACGTGGAGCCGGTGATCGACGGCGATAGCTACCGCTTCACGGTGAGAATGGGCAGGCCCAAGGATGCCGAGGCGGCCAAGTGCGGCACTAAGCTCGCTGGAGCCAATTTTTTCTGTCTGATGTCGGGAACGCCGATCGCGGGTGACTACATCAAGGCCGAAGGCAAAGCTGGGCACATTGGCGCGCGGTTGATGGCCGTCGTCGCCGAGGGGGAGCGCGGACGGATCTACCTGCGCGACCGCGGCGATGGAGGCGGTCGCGCGCCAGGCGAACCCGGAGTGGAAGCCGGATGTCGAGTTCTTCCAGCAGGCGCTCGGCTTTCGCATCGGCAACTACGGCATGACAAAGTGGAGCGACCTTTTCACCCCCCGCCAGCTCGTGGCGCTGACGACGTTCTCCGACCTTGTGCCGGAGGTGCGCGAGCGGGTGAAGCGCGTCGCGCTGGCCGCGGGCCTGCCCGACGACAGCAAGCCCCTCGCCGCCAGCGGCACCGGCGCTACAGCCTACGCTGATGCTGTCGGGGTCTATCTGGGACTTGCCACTTCCCGCTGGAGCGATCTCTCGAACTCGTTGTGTAGTTGGAATAACACTAACGAGAACGTGAGAGCACTCTTCGCTCGGCAGGCGATTCCAATGAACTGGGACTTCGTCGAGCTATCGCCGTTTTCTAAGGTCGGTTCATGGTTTTCCACGGTTGAGTCATCGGTTGAGGCATCGGCGAGCCTGGCACCCGAGCAGTCTAGCTTTGCCAGCGAAGCTGACGCAGCAAACCAGAACGTGTCATTCGGCAAAGTCGTCTCAACTGATCCGCCGTACTACGACAACATCGGTTACGCCGATTTGTCGGACTTCTTCTACGTCTGGCTGCGTCGCTCCCTGAAGTTGGTCTTCCCCGACCTCTTCGCCACGCTAACTGTGCCTAAGACCGAAGAGCTGGTCGCCACCCCCTCCCGCCACGGCAGCAAAGACAAAGCCGAGGCTTTTTTCCTCGACGGTATGACCCATGCTATGCACCGCCTCGCGGAGCAGGCCCACCCGGGCTTTCCGGTCACGATCTACTACGCCTTCAAGCAGTCGGAGACCGAGAGCGGCGGAGAAGGCGGCACCGTTAGCACCGGGTGGGACACCTTTCTCGAAGCGGTGATCCGTGCCGGCTTCGCTATCACCGGTACGTGGCCAATGCGAACGGAGCGCGGGGCTCGCAGTCGAGGCATTGGCAGCAACGCCCTCGCCTCCAGCATCCTCCTCGTTTGTCGCCCGCTCTCAGTCCGTGCCCTCACGGCTACGCGCCGCGAGTTCGTCACCGCGCTAAAGGCCGAGCTGCCCGTAGCGCTTTCTCACTTGCAGCGCGGTAACATCGCACCGGTGGACCTCGCGCAGGCGGCCATCGGCCCGGGCATGGCGGTCTACACTCGCTACGCGAAAGTGCTTGACGCCGAGGGCAAGCCTCTCTCTGTGCGAGGGGCGCTTGCGCTTATTAACCAGACCCTCGACGAGGCCCTGGCCGAGCAGGAGGGCGACTTCGACGCGGACAGCCGTTGGGCGTTGGCGTGGTTCGAGCAGAATGGTTTCTCCGAGGGACAATACGGTGTCGCCGAGACGTTGTCCAAAGCTAAGAACACCAGCGTTGAAGGCATGGTCGAGGCGGACATTGTTCAATCGAAGGGCGGAAAGGTGCGATTGCTAAAACCTTCTGAGTTACCGAAGAATTGGGATCCGGAAGATGACGAGCGCCTGACCGTATGGGAGATGGTGCACCAGCTCGTGCGAGCACTCGAAAAAGGTGAAACAGCCGCTGCCGAACTAGTAGCGAAGCTTGGTAGCAAGGCTGAAACTGCGCGTGAGCTGGCGTATCGACTCTATACAATTTGTGAACGCAAGAAACGAACGCAGGAAGCGCTGAGCTATAACAGTCTGGTGCAAAGCTGGCCTGAGCTCCTTCGGCTAGCAAGTGAAAAGGGCAGGCCGAGACACGAACAGACGGAAATTCCGGTTTAGAGCGGTTCTTGTTCGGAGTTGCGGTCGGCGCAGTGCTGTAATTTACGAAAGGTGAACTATGGCGATCACTAATCACGAGCGCGTCGGTAAGGCGATGGAGATTCTGAAGGATGGACTTCGTCCTTTCGTCGAGCGTGAACTGAACTCACAGTATCAACAGAAGTGGTTTGATGAAGTTAAAAGCGTCTTGTCGCCTCAGCAACTCACATTCGCCGGCAGTGCTAACGACCCGAAGTGGGAAATAGCGACGGTACTTGCCGTCATGTGGAACCAGTGGAACGACGTGTTTCGAAAAACTCTTGGGCAGGCGGAGCGCACGTTGGTCAGCGAGCTTCGCGACGTCCGCAACAAGTGGGCTCATCAAGCGCCGTTTACTTCCGACGATGCTTACCGGGCTCTGGACAGCGTAGCGCGGCTTTTGACCGCCGTTTCGGCTCCCGAATCCGCGGAAATCGAAAAAATGAAAATGGAGCTGCTGCGAGTCCGCTTCGACGAGCAGGTCAGGACCGAAAAACGCAAGACCGCAAGCACGGCCATTGAGAGTCAGGTGACCGGAGAACTAAAGCCTTGGAGGGAGGTGGTTAACCCACACAAGGATGTCGCGAGCGGCAAATATCAACAGGCGGAGTTCGCAGCCGACCTTTGGCAGGTGCATTTGGGTGAAGGCACGGACGAGTATCGGCATCCCGCCGAATTCTTTCGCCGCACGTTTCTCACCGACAGTCTGAAACAACTTCTCATCGGCGCCGTTCAACGTCTCGCCGGCGCGGGGGGCGATCCCGTGGTGCAGCTTCAGACGAATTTCGGTGGCGGTAAGACGCACTCGATGCTCGCTCTTTATCATTTGTTTTCCGGCACTAAACCCGGTGAGTTGTTAGGTATCGACGCCGTTCTCAAAGAAGCCGGGGTATCGACGCTGCCAAAAGTAAAGCGGGTAGTGCTGGTGGGAAACAAGATTTCTCCCGGCAACCCCGTCACTAAAGGAGACGGTACTGTTGTGCGTACACTCTGGGGCGAACTCGCCTGGCAGCTAGGGTACGCGGCGGGTGGCGTAAAAGAAGCGAAGAAGGCCTTTACTCGCATTCGCGCCGACGACGAAAAGGCAACCAGCCCTGGCGATGTGATTCGCGAGCTGTTCAACGAATATGGTCCGAGCCTGATACTTATCGACGAGTGGGTGGCCTATGCCCGCCAGTTGCATGACCAAAGCGAGCTACCGGCTGGAACGTTCGAGACACAGTTCTCTTTCGCCCAGGTTTTAACGGAATCCGCACGTCTGGCGAAGCAATGTCTCCTCGTGATCAGCTTGCCGGCTTCCGACACGACCGGTTCGCCGCACGCGCAGGCAGACGATACTGAGGTGGGCGGCCAACGTGGACGCGAAGCGCTGGATCGACTACGGAATGTGATAGGACGGCTGGAGTCATCGTGGCGCCCAGCTTCCGCAGAAGAGGGATTTGAAATCGTTCGGCGAAGACTCTTCGAGCCGCTCGTTGATCGGTCGCAGTTTGTTGCCCGCGATACCGTGGCGAGGGCGTTTTCCGATTTGTATAAAACGCAACAACAGGAGTTTCCGCCTGAGTGCCGCAGGAGCGAGTACGAAGAACGCTTGAAAGCGGCCTATCCGATTCATCCAGAGGTATTTGACCGTCTTTACAACGACTGGTCTACGCTGGTTAAGTTCCAGCGCACTCGTGGCGTGCTGCGGTTGATGGCTGCGGTAATCCATAGCCTCTGGGAAAAGGGTGACCGCAATCCGCTGATCATGCCATCGAACATTTCCATCGACGAACCGCGAGTTGCCTTTGAGTTGACCCGCTATCTCTCCGACAACTGGGTGCCCGTCATGGAGAAAGATATAGATGGGCCCAATTCATTGCCCATGCGCATTGACCGCGAGGTTCCAAACCTTGGTAAATTTGCCGCTAGCCGGCGGGTCGCACGAGCGATCTATCTGGGATCTGCACCTACGGCGAACGCGGCGAATCGCGGCCTTGAGGACCGTTGGATTAAGCTGGGCTGCGTGATGCCGGGTGAATCGGCCGCGGTTTTTGGCGATGCGCTACGGCGTCTTGCCGGCGCTGCCACCTATCTTTACCAGGACGGACCGAGGTACTGGTATTCAACGCAGCCGACAGTCACAAAGCTTGCGGATGATCTTGCCGAGCAGTTGAAGCGCGATCCCGACAAGGTAGTTCAAGAACTTGACAAGCGTCTGCGTGCGGATCTCCGCAAGACCGGCGACTTTGACCGAATCCATCCGCTGCCGCAATCGGGTCAGGACGTTCCGGATGATCTTGACGCGCGACTGGTTGTCATCGGAGTAGATCATCCGTACAGCAGGGAACCGAATAACGAGGCGGAGACATTCGCAAAGAAAGTTTTAGAATTTCGCGGCAACGCGCCGCGATTGTACAAGAATACGCTAGTTTCTCTCGCCGTCGATAAGACACGTTTACAAGATCTCGACGATGCCGTGCGCCGGTATCTCGCTTGGGAGTCAATCCTTAATCAGAAAGAGACCCTTGATTTGTCGCCACATCAGGTAAGGCAAGCCGAGACGCAGAAAACGTCAGCCGACAGCGCGGTGACGGGACGAATTCCTGAAGCCTACCAATGGCTGCTTGTGCCCGGGCAACAAACCCCCCAATCGGCCGTGGAGTGGCAAAGTTTCCGCCTCTCGGGGCAAGACTCTCTTGCCGTCAGAGCCAGTAAGAAGCTTCGCAACGATGAACTGCTGGTTACGAGCTTCGCCGGAACCCGGCTCAAAATGGAGTTGGATCGGGTACCGCTTTGGCGCGGAGAGTACGTCGCTATCAAACAGCTTGCGGACGACTTCCCGCGCTATCTCTACCTGCCGAGACTCGCGGACTCCTCCGTTTTGCTGGGAGCCGTGAGGGACGGACTCGGTCTTCTGACCTGGGAGAAAGACTCATTTGCATATGCGGACGGCTACGACGAAGCTGAGCATCGGTTCCGCGGTCTCCGTGGCGGGCAACAAGTATCGATTGCCGACGCGGATGTGCCAGGTTTGCTTGTAAAATCAGAGATCGCGCGCAAGCAGCTCGATGCTGAGACAAAGCCAAAACCGATACGTACCGACGACGGAACCGAACCAGTTACAACCGAAGCTAGATCGGATCAGCCGGTAGACAAACCTACTGAATCACCCAAGCCGAAACGCTTCCACGGCACCGTGTCTCTCGATCCGGAACGAGTGGGCCGCGATGCCAGCCGCATCGCCGACGAAGTGATCCCACATCTCTCCGGCCTCGTCGGTGCAAACGTCACCGTGACACTCGAAATCGAAGCGGAAATTCCCAACGGCGCGCCGGACAACGTGGTGAGGACGGTGACGGAGAACGCACGGACACTGAAGTTCACGAGTCAGGGATTTGAGAAGGAGTAGAAACGCGATGTTTCTCATCAACACCCGCAAACGCAATCCCAATAAGAGCTTCGGGCATGATCGGCTGCCCAAGGGAGAG
Source organism: Deltaproteobacteria bacterium (assembly GCA_016210115.1). GTDB lineage: Bacteria > Desulfobacterota > Binatia > UBA9968 > UBA9968 > JACQUW01. The sequence goes on from JACQUW010000295.1 coordinate 12,351, forward strand.
TATGCCGTTTACGAGGTTTCTAAGGTTTCCGACGGGAAAGAGGCCAGAGAGAAAACATTCGACCATATTCCAACCAACAGGGACACGCTGCTTCTCATTCATGGCTTCAATAATGATTTCGATCAGGTAACGTCGGCGTATCTCTCTTTCGATAAACGAGTTCGCCAGCTCGGATTCAAAGGGAGCGTTATCGGCTTTACCTGGCCGAGCTATGGGGAGTGGTTCCAGTATTTCGGAGACAGGGAGCAGTCGAGTACGCCTCCATCGGGTTTCTCAACTTTCTTCTCAGGTTTCGGCCGTTGCTGGGAGAGCGCCGATTTCATGTAAACACGCACAGCATGGGCGCCCATCTATTAATCCGCGCTCTCGCGAGTTATTCGCGGATTGACGCCATTGCCGATCCCCAACCCGGCAAATTTCTCGTCGACGAGATGACCTTTTTTGCCGCCGATGTGAGCAATGAAATTTTGGAGAAAGGCGAGGACGGAAGCCACGCCGTGGCCGAAGCTCGCCGGCTGACCTCCTATCTTTCCTATAAAGACCCGGTCCTGGGGCTTTCACAATTGATCAACCACGATGGCCGCCTGGGATTGGGTGGCGCCGAACGGCCAAGCCGTTTGCCCAAGAACGCCTTTCAGATTGACTGCAGCACGTTGATTCAATCGCATTCCGCCTATCGGAGCACGCCCGAAGTGATGGAGGATCTCGCCGAGGTTCTTGACGGCGCGCCTTCGAATGAGATCGAAGACCGGCGCCCAACCGGTGAGAAAAACACCTTCGACATTGGACCGGAGGAGGAAGAGGACACGCCTGATTCAGACGACTAACCAGCCGCGGCTTAGGAGCAAGGATCAGTAGTTTGGCTGTTTTTTTGTCGGGAAACTTTACAGCCTTTATTTCCGCAGTGAATCTCTCCTAACTCCTCGTTCTGACTTCTTTTCTTGCTTCAAGCGGGCGTTAAGAAGCCGGCGAGGCGGCGGAAAACTTTACAGATCTTAAGTGCCCGGCGGCCAGCCCTCTCTTCACATAATCCTTGCCAAATCAACCGGTTATCGCCTCAAGGGTTTCCCTGGTACGTGTTTTGCGCCATGCCTAGCCGCTTTCTCCCAATTGATCAAAGTTTGAATTCAAAGCGGAGCAATCGGAACTGCTAGAAACGGAGCGGAATAAAATGAGACGTCAAACAGTGCCACGGTTTCTTTTATTCACGGTACTGCTGTTTGTTGGTGTTTTTACTTTCGCGACTGTCGCGGACCGGCCGTTTCAGGCGCTGGCTCAAAGCGTGGGAGCGGGGGAGCGTAGCTACATCGTGATCATGCATGACGATCCGGTCATCGTCTATGAGGGCGATGTACCCGGCTACGAAGCGACCAAGCCTGGCCGCGGCAAGAAGATCAACCCTAACAGCGCCCACGCAAAGAAATATGCCGGTTATCTAAAGACGAAGCACAACAATGCGTTGAGCAGCGCGGGAGTTCCAGCTTCGAAAGTGACTTATGACTACTACTACGCGGTGAGTGGCTTTGCCGCGCGGCTCTCTGAAGCCGAGGCCGCGGCGCTGCGCGCCCAGGCCGGTGTGCGCATGGTCGTTCCTGATCAACTGAGGAAACTCCACACTGACGCCTCTCCGAAGTTCTTGGGCCTGACGGACCCTGCCGGGCCGTGGTCCAAAGGATTCACCGGTGAGGGAGTGGTTGTCGGCGTAATCGATACTGGGATTTGGCCCGAGCACCCGAGTTTTGCCGACGACGGCAGCTATGGACCGCCCCCAGCCTCCTTCACTGGAACCGGGTGTGACTTCGGCAATACGGCTTTCAACCCGGACGACGACCCTTTCACTTGCAACAACAAACTTTTGGCTGCAAAGAAATACAACGAGGCCTTCAAAGATTTTCTTACCGCAAATGGCAGCGCTTTCACTCCCGGCACCTATGACTCGGCCCGCGACGAGGAGGGTCACGGAAGCCACACGTCATCGACCGCTGCCGGAAACGCCGGCGTTTCAGCGGAAATACTCGGGATGTCTCTGGGGAAAGTGAGCGGCATCGCGCCACGCGCGCGTATTTCGATGTACAAGGCATGCTGGACGAGCCCGATTGAGGATGGTTGCTTTGCCTCCGACCTGGTAGCGGCGATAGACCAGGCCGTAGCGGACGGGGTTGACGTGATCAACTATTCGATAGGCGGCGCCGCCAGTCTCACTGGACCCGACGATCTCGCCTTCCTCTTTGCGGCGGATGCCGGTGTCTTCGTGGCTGCCTCGGCGGGGAACAGCGGTCCCGGCCCAAATACGATTGGCGGACCCGCCTCGGTGCCCTGGCTCACCGCGGTTGGAGCCAATACGCACAACAGAACCTTCCAGGGCGCTGTGATGCTCGGTGACGGGCAGAAATTTTTCGGCGCTTCGATCACGCCGGGTGTCGGGCCCGCTCCGTTGGTGGACGCAGAGTTTCATGGTGGTGAGTTCTGCATTCCCGGGACGCTTACGACCGTCACGGGGAAAATCGTTCTGTGCCGGCGTGGTGTTGTCGCACGCGTCGATAAGAGCCGGGCAGTGGCGGAAGCCGGCGGTATTGGTATGATCCTGTACAATACCAGTGCTACGGAAGATCTGCTCACCGACAATCACTTCGTGCCGACAGTCCATGTTAACGACACCGCCGGGGCGGCCATAAAGACATACATCTCGACTGCGGGCGCCAGCGCCACTGCGATCATTGAGGGCGGGAAAAGCATCCCCTCGCCGGGCTCGGTCATGGCGGCTTTCTCTTCGCGCGGTCCCAACCCGGTGGCGCCGGACATCATCAAGCCCGATGTGACTGCGCCGGGGGTTCAGATTCTAGCGGGAAATACCCCAACACCCCTCTTCAGCGCGCCGGGGCAGCTCTTTCAGGCTATCGCCGGAACTTCAATGTCCAGTCCGCATGTGGCCGGCACGTTCGCTTTGATAAAACAGGCCCACCCGGGTTGGAGCCCGGCCATGGTAAAATCCGCTTTGATGACCACAGCCCGTCAGAATGTAGTCAAAGAAGATGGATCAACGCCGGCGGATCCGTTTGATATGGGCGCCGGCCACATCGCTCCGGGAGGCAAGGCAATTAAGGGTTCGGTCTTTCAGCCTGGTCTGGTTTATGACGCTGGGCTTCTCGATTACCTGGGTTTTTTATGCGATGCGAAGCCGGATGTCTTTTCTGATCCAGCAGCTACCTGCTCCTCTCTCGACGCAATCGGGGTGCCCACCACGGCGACGGATCTGAATCTCGCTTCAATAGGAGTGGCCAATGTCACAGGACCAACGGTGGTGCGCCGCAGAGTTACAAGTGTGGCAGAAGAAAACGGCTGGCGTACTTATGACGTGTGGGTAAATCCGCCTCCGGGCTTCAACGTGGAGGTTTCTCCCGCGAGCATTCAGCTCAAGAAAGGGCAGTCGGCAACCTATGAAATTTTGATCACGCCTAATGGCGCGCCCGCCGGCGAATGGCGATTTGGCTCACTCACCTGGCGTGAGAAAACCGGGCAATATAACGTCTACAGCCGAATGGCAGTGCGCCGTATGCCTTAAGAGCTCTGGCGCTGCCAGAGCCGTTGACGCTTTATCTGTCGCCACGACCGCCACCTGATGATGAGGGCGGCAACGGGTCGGAAGGGTTTTCACAAAGGAAAGGAGGCCGCCTGCCGCCGCTGTGATAGCGGTAAAGCCGGCCTGAGGCCTCCAACTCTATCAGCGTGCCATTGACCAGGGCTTGCGTATAGGCCATTCCCGGCCTGGGGCATCCGAGGCTCCCGTCCCGCCACGTAACCTCTTCGTAGCGCACAACTTTGATCTTATCCTCATCCACGCCTATGCGCTTGGCAAGATCCATTTTTGCCGCCCTCGCGGCCGGTCCTTCGGCTGCCTGCGGCGACATACTCTCTCCCTTTACCTCAGCGGCCGGGGCCATTTCGCAAGCGCTGCTTGTTGTGAGCATGGCACCGAGCGCCAAAAACAGAGCAAGGTATTTCGTAAATCCGGCGCTGAGTTGATCCATTTTGGCTGTGGTCTTGCACTTCAATATTGACCATTGGGACAAGCTTCCGTTCGCTTCAAGGCGGTTTTCGACGAATGGACAGGTTTCAGGGGCCAACATTGGGGCGCTCGCTCCCGCACTTTTGCACGATTAACAGTAATTTACCATTTTGACCGAATGTGAGACAAAAGCTCTTTGCAACGGAATCGAGGATCTTACGCTGGCCTCACCGGGCGGAATTTCGGTAACGTATACTCCTCGAAATCTTCATAGACCACCTCCACCGGCATCCCGATCTTGACCGCTTCAGGAGGGCAGTCAATCACGTTGCTCACCATTCGCACCCCCTCATCCGTTTCGATTAAGGAGACATTATAGGGAACTTTGTCTTGATAGGCCGGATGCCAGGCTCGATGGTACGTCACGAAGGAATAAACCTTGCCTTTCCCGCTCAGAGGTACCCACTTGTGCTCCGACGCAAGGCAATGAGGACAGAGGAGCTGGGGTGGAAATCCAAAAAATTTCCCGCATGCAGAGCAGCGCTGGGAGGTCAATTTATGTTCTCTCAGATTGGCCCAGAATGGCTTGGCCTCAAACTCATCCAAAAAGGGTCGATCCTTCGCGGCAGGCCTGCCTCTTTTGTCTTGCGTCTCGCTCATAGAGCCCCCACGATTAGAGTAGAGTGCATGCAGAGGTTGCCGCCATGGCCACTTACAATACCAACGCTGGCATTCGGGACCTGACGCGCATCCTCAACCTCTTTGCCGCGAAGTTGCTTGACGGCCTCTGTGACATGAAGCATTCCTTCCAGATGAGCTTGCGACAACAGGCCGCCATGGGTATTCACCGGCAATTCTCCCCCGACCTCTATCCGGCCGCCTTTGACGAAGTCTTTGCCTTCTCCCTTGGCGCAAAAACCGTAATCTTCCAGGGTGATCAGTGTCGTGATCGTAAAGCAATCGTAGATCTCGGCAAAGTCCATCTCTTTGGGTGATAGCCCGGCCATCCGATAGGCCGTTTCCGAGGACTTCTTACCGCCGAGCGTCGTGAGGCTGCGCGCATCCATCAGGCTGAAATGGGGATGGTGCTGGCCCATTCCCAAGATCAAGACCGGCGGCTTCGGAAAATCCCTGGCCCTTTCAGCGCGCGTCACCAGAACAGCCCCTCCGCCATCTGATTCCAGGGAACAATCCAGTAACCGGAGTGGATCGACGATCATGCGCGACTGCTGGTGATCCGAGATGGTGATCGGCTTTCGCATTGTTGCGTTACTATTCAGGCAAGCGTGCTTGCGCGTGGATACCGCGATCTCTGCCAGGTCCTCGCTTCGCGTGCCGTACTCATACATGTGACGCTGTGCCGCAAAGGCATGGGTTGCCACCGCCGCGAAATGGCCCCAGGGCTGCTCCCAGTGCTCATCTCCGGTCCGGATAGGGTAGCCGGGAGAGGGATCAGGAGTGGAGCGCTTCCGGGCGTGGACACACATGACGGTGTTCGCCAGGCCTGCGTCGATCGCCATGACCGCGTGCTGGACCAACGCAATGGGTGTTGCGCCGCCAAGTGCCAGATCGGTGGCATAGCTGGGATCGATGCCTGCCATATGCGCAAGGCGCACGGCGTAGCTTCGATGCGCGTCATTAAGTGGCTGGTTGGTTAACAGGCCGTCAACCTGAGAAGCTTTGAGGCCAGCATCCTTCAGACACTTTCCAATAGCCTCTAGGTGAAGCGAGTTGGTGCTGGCCTCCGGCCGTTTCCCGACCACGGTCTCACCCACTCCAACGATGGCATACTTTCCGCTAAGGTTTGCCATGTTTCCCTCCTTGGCCTAGGACGGCTTCCCGCTATTCGCACGCATTTTAGCTGGGGATACTACACGGCATCTGTCCGTGTCAAGGTCGCCTTGAGTCATCCAGAACCTCGGAGCTAATCGCGTGACATTCCCTGCGATACGATGCCTTGACTTCTGATTGGCTGGTCAAATATGCTCCGCGTCGTATTAGTGAACGGTCTGTTTTTAGGTGAACAAAGGACTTCGCTCTAAATCGTTTCTAGGAGGGAGGGTGCCACATGAAGAGATGCCAGCTTATGGTTTCTTTGAGCATTATTGTCCCACTCTTAGTGCTCTCGTCTTTCCCCTGTTTCTCCCAGGACAAAGTGAGATTCCCGGTCGGTGCGTCCAGTAAGACCTTGGGGTACAGTCCTCTTTGGGTCGCCTCGAAACAAGGTTTTTTCGACCAGCAGGGACTGGACGCGCAATTGGTTCTCCTTCGCGGTACGCCTCCGGCGGTTCAGGCGCTTGTTGCCGGCTCTCTTTATGTTGCCGGCGCCAGCCCGGATGCCGTTATAGAGGTAACGGAGCGTGGACTTGATCTGGTGATGGTCGAGGGCGTGATCAACGGGCTCACTCACGCGATCATGGGAGGGAAAAACTATAAAAACTATGAGGCCCTGCGCGGAGCGACGATTGGCGGTCAGAGTCTAACGTCAGGCATCACCTTCCCCTTGAAGCAGGTGCTCAAATCCAAGGGACTTGAATATCCGCGCGATTACAAGCTGGTCAACGTGGGGGGAACTGCCGACCTCTTCGCGGCTCTATCCAGCGGGCAGATTGCCGCTGCGCCTCTTGCCATACCACTTAATTTTGCGGCTGAAGAAGCGGGATTTAACGTGATTGGATGGTATAGAGACGTATTGCCTAACTATCAACTCACCGCGTTAACAGTGAGACGCTCCTGGGCAGAAGCCAACCGGCCGCTTCTGATCCGCTTCGTGAAAGGCATGGTTCTGGCGATGCGCTGGCTGTATGAGAACAAGGAGCCGGCCGTCGAATTCTTGACTAAGGAGATGAAGCTTAAGCCCGCCCATGCCCGTCGGGGATGGGAATACTATACAGAGAATCGGATCTGGCACCCGGATACAGATATCAATGTCGAGGGAGTTAAGACACTCATACAAATTTACGGCGAGCAGGGGCAGATAAAGGGAACGCTGCCAGCTCCGGCGAAGTACATAGACCAGAGTTATTTGAGGGAGGCATTAAAAGAACTGGGGAGCCGATAACAAGTTTAGGCTACTAACCGGGACGCTAACGGCGCCACCGCCTGGGTTCTCACGAGTTCGCGCCGCCCAGACAAACCTTAGCGACGTCAGAAATGCGGGCGACTCTGGCCGATCACGGTTTTACCCAGATTCCGTTATAGATATAGATGACGTCCGGGAACGAACGGGCGACCGTTTCGGCGGAAAACCTCTGGTCCTCGGTCTGCACACTCCCTTTGAGATAGGCTGTATCGCCGACAAATGAGACGGCGACACCAGGAATCCCGCGCCGCGCAATCGCCTGCTGGATTTGATTCTCGATCTCCTTCCAGTGAAGCTCTGGATCTTTGCCGGTTCGAGCACCGGCGCTTTTCTCTGTTATCAGCATCGCATCATCTCGCCTGACGTAGACGGTCCTGTTTCTGCTTTTTGAATGAACCATGAGCCAGTCACCCCGGGAACCGGTGACATTGAGGCGCGTCCGCGGCCTGATCTGATCGACAACGTCCGCTGAATCGTTGGGATCTCTCCGGGCGGTGGTATCTCTAATCGTTTCGTACGTTCCCGGCTCGGCAGGCCTGCGGGAAATCGGGATTTCCTTGAGAGCCTCGGAGCTACGAGGGATCTCGGCTCTGCGATCCATCTGAGAGACCTCTTCCTTTGCCGGCTGTTGTTCAGGAGCAAGCTGGGATCTTTCCGCGCGTTTTTCCGCGACAGAGCTGGAGGGAGCTTCTTCCGTTTTCTTTGTGAATAAGCCGGGCTGAGGAACTTTGGCGGGCGGTGTCCGGACCGGCTCTGAACGTTGGCGAGGTGTTTCCCGGAACGGAATCGCCGGTGGTTGAGGAGGCTGCGATGGTTCGGCCGGCGCCTCTTCTGTGGGGAGCTCGGGAGAAGCGGGCTCAGCCGGTTGGCTTTCAGAAACTGCAGAGGAATCTGCGGGAGGCATGGGCGGTTCCGTCTTATCCCAGAGATCTACGACCTTTGGAACAACCAAGACTAAAGCCAGCAACGCTGCGGCGATGATGCCGCCGGTCATATACAGACGTCTTCTTCTCTGTTTTGAATCGGCTCGATCCAGGTTTTTGGTGGCTCGCTCGCTTCCGACGGTCGCGCCGCATGCCGGACAGACAGCCGCTTCGGGGTTCAAGATTTCTCCGCAAGCTCGACAATGGGGAAAGAGAGTAGTCCTGTCATCGGATAATGTGGTCCTGTAATCGGAAGATAATCCGGAGCTTTTCAGCGGCGTGCCATCTTGATCGCAAAAAATGCCTCCATCAGGAAATTTTTTTTGACATTGAGGACAGTACTTCATACGAACTCCAATCATGGCAGCGCGCTGGAGGGCGCGCTGTCGATCATAACGACTATTGTCTTAAGTTCCGCCAGTCACTCAAAACCTCGCGCGCCGCATTATGTCCGGGGATTCCCGTAATGCCTCCGCCGGGATGGGCGCTCGAGCCGCAAAGATAGAGGTTTCGGATGGGCGTGCGGTAGCGAGCCCACCCTGGAACTGGGCGCATCACGAAAAGCTGGTCGAGCGACAGCTCTCCGTGATAGCCGCTTCCTTCCGTCAGCCCGTAAACCTCTTCGAGATCCAAGGGCGTAAGCACCTGCCTATGGAGGATCGAGTTCTTGAGATTCGGTACAAGATCGCTGACGGTATCCACAATTCGATCTCCCAACTCCTCCCTCCTGCTCTTCCAATCGCCCTTTTTGAGATGATAGGGAGCGTACTGCATGAAAATCGACATCACATGTTGTCCCGCCGGCGCCAGGGAGGGGTCAGTGGCGGAAGGAATCGCAATTTCCAGAAAAGGGCTGCTCGAAAAATCGCCGTATTTCGCTTCGTCAGAGGCTCGCTCCAGGTATTCGAGGCTGGGAGCGAGCCGGATCAAAGCCGGCTTTTCCGCCGCCGATAACCTTTTCTCCAGATTTCGAAAATTAGGGAATTCGCCCAGAGCCAGATTGACTTTGGCACAGCCGCCGCGGAACCTGAAGTTTCGAGCCTGCCATGCGAAATGCGGATCCAAATCGATGGGCTCGACCAGGCGGAGGAGCGTGCTTCTGAGATCCGCGCTCGAAAGAATGGCCCTTGCCGAGACTTCATCGCCGTTTTGCAGAGCCACGCCTGTGGCGGCGCCATTCTTAATGATGACTTGTCTAACTTCAGCGTTCGTTCGAACCTCCGCGCCAAAGCGCTTTGCTGTTCGCGCGATGGCGTCGGAAAGATTTCCCATTCCGCCTCGAACAAATCCCCATGGGCGCGCTTCCGCGGAGTCATCGAAATAGTTATGAACAAAAATATAAGAAGTGCCCTGGGCGCGAGGACCCAGCATCGTTCCGAAAATACCACTTGCGCCAAGAGTCCCTTTGAGGAGGTCTGTCTCAAACCATTCGCTGAGAAAATCCGCAATCGACATAGGGAAGACGCGCAGAGCTTCTTCCCTGTCTTTCCTCCCCATTTTATGAAACTTCCAACCCAGCTTCAGCAATTCCACAAGACCCTGGGACTTGCCGTCGGCCAGATCCGGAGGGGTGAGAAGCCAGATAGAGCGGATCACGGCGGCCACCTTCGCGACCAGGGATTTGAAACGGGGATAATTCGTCGCATCAGTCTTTGAGAAGCGTTCAATTTCCTGGACGGTCTTTCCGGTTTCGCGCCAGATCAGCAAAGGATCGCCTCCAGGCGCCGGCGAAAACAGAATCGGATCGAAGGGAATGATCTTAACCCCGTTTCGGTCCAAGTTCAGATCGCGGGCAATTGTCGGATAAAGCATTCCGCATGAGTGCGCACAGGTGGAATATTTGAAACCGCGATAGATTTCCTCTGTCGCCGCCGCGCCTCCAAGCACATCGCGCCGTTCTAGAACCAGCACCTTCTTTCCCGCTCTGGCGAGATAAGCCGCGGTCACAAGACCATTATGACCGGCGCCAATAACTATAATATCGTATGGTGTTGTCATTTTAGGGTCCGCTCACCGACTTAAGATCCCCACTCTCTCCGAATCTTCATAGGTTTAGTGTGGCGCCATGTCAAGTATTCGGCGGGCCTGGCATCCGAATATGGTTTTACCAAAATTTGGGTTTTTAGGGCAGCCTGGGCCTGCCCTCAGATCCTGCGTTTTTGGAAGGTTCGTGAGTCAGATCCGAGCGCTTATCGATTGCGTTTAAGCCTGACGAGGAGTTTACGGGCGGCTCCGGAGACCTCGGAAAAAGGGTTGAGCTCCACCGAGTTTCTGAGATAGCCTCGGGCGGCGGTCCTATCCCCCATTTCTAACGCAATGGCGCCTGCGTGGTAGAACAATACCGCGTCCCGGACACCTACTTTGAGAGCCTTTTCGATTTGTTTTCGGGCTTCTCCGTATGCGCCGTTTGCGAAAAGCGCCCAGGAATAAGCATCCAACGTGTAAACGTCCTTGCGACGCGCGGCCTCCAGCCGAGCGACCCGCAAGGCCTCAGATGGCTTTCGCGCATGGTCGGCGTAATAAAAGATCAACTCCCGGTTGGCATTGTCGACATTGTGCATCTCAGCCGTGGCCTTTTTTTCAAATTCGGCAAAGGTCTTCCTGGCGTCCTTTGCTCGGCCGGCCTTTTCCAGCGTCTTGGCAAGTTCAAAAAGGTTCTCAGGATAGGGCGCGAGCCCGTATAATTGCTTCAGGAGAGAAACCGCTTCCGAATACCGTTGTTGAGCCGTACGGACCTTCGCCAGTTGCGCCAGTGCGTAGTGGTAGGCCGGATACACTGCGAGCGCCTGCTGAATTGCTGCCTCCGCTTCTTCCACTTTGCCGCGCATTAGATGCAGGTGGCCAATATGGTTCAACATCCACGCGCGGTCTTCGGTCTCCTGAGGGGGAGTCCGCTGGTAAGACATATGCATGAATTCCAACGCACCCTCGATATCGCCGAACAGCTCCCTGAGGTAAGCGGCCCGCGTCAGACCAGGCACGTTTCCAGCTCGCAGGTCGAGCATCCACTGCGCCGCCTTCTCTGCTTCTTCGTAGTAACCGAGTTCCACACAGGCATCGGTTATGAACCCATACACAAGGACGTCATCTGGCACTTTTTTGTTCAATGCCCGGGCGCGGTCCAGCGCCTTAGCGAAATCGTGTTTGCCAAGCAACACCCAAATACTCAGTTTCTCGCTATCCAGGTTATCAGGCATGAGACGAGAAGCGTCCCTGATCGCTGCTTCAGCATGGTCATAAAAGGCAGGGTCACCGGTCTCGCGTGCCCGCCGGGCCAAAGCCAGAGCGAGCGCATTGTGGGCCTGGTAATCGTTGGGATTCGCTGCGATCGCTCGACGAGCCTGGGCAATTTTCTGTTCGGCCGGCGAAACTTCAGATTGTGCATTTTCCCCTGCCCAAGAGAGCGCGCAAACCACTACCAGAAGTGCTGATGTTAAATGGAGCGCTTGCGATGGGCGCATGCAAGAACTGGCGGTGGCCGAGCTAGCCGCTCGGCCACCGATTGTTGGACTACAACGCGCAGGGGGCGCCGGCGCCAGCCGTGCAACCTGGCTCTCCCGGATCGATATGCCGGCGGTCGCGCCCGCTTGGCGCGTCGGCGAGGTAGGGGAAGGTCATTCGGTAAGGGGCGTCGTTAACATTCACGCCGTCGCCGAGCGCGTTATTGGGAAATATGTTGAATGACGGATTTAGCACACCCGCGATGGCACGCAAACTTATGTCCGTCACATCGTCAAAAACGCGCCGTCCATTGGGAAAGCCGGCGGGGTCGCCACCCAGCAACCCGAGCCGATTGGCGCTGACCGGCGCGGTGGGGCTTACTCCGGTATTCAACCGAAGCAGATCGGCGATTGGACCGGCGGTAGTCCCGGACGCCGCAATCGGAGGCGCATAGGTCACAAGCGGGAGCAGGTCTACGCGCGGCGGGCTTGGGATCGGGAGAGAGCCCCCGGTCGCTGCGTTCAAGATCCGGGCAAGGGCAGGATCAAGGAAAAACGAGGCAAACTGCGCATCGTTCTTGGGTTGATCCATGCTGAAGCGGTCTTTATAGCCGGTGCCGATCAATAACTCATTGATCAGCGGATTGCCCATACGTTGGATCTGGTTCCAGGCGCCGGAACTCGCCGCCGGCAGCGGCGAGCGGCGGACCAACAGGCGCGGACGCGAAGTGGTGGCCCAAACGCCGATGGTTGCCGCCGTGGAGCTTGCGGGTTCCACGGCTCCGGTGCTGGTCAGCATCGACACGGGCACTTCGATCGCGATTGAGTTCACGGCATAGCCCGAGACTGTGTCCGGCGCAATATTTACCAACGCTGCGTCCTGGGCAGGGCTTAAGACACCGGGAGCGATGGCGGCGCGAACATTCAGCGTATCAAAGGCTCCCCCCAGATCAATCCAGAAAGCGTCATCTGTGGTGCCGGCGAACACTTTGATGCCGCCGGCGAGGGAATAGGTTGCCTGATTGAATAATGCGCCGTAATCCATCGTGCGCGGGCCGACGTTGGCGGGGACGGCGAAAAACGATCCCGTTGGACTGGTAAGCTCCGTCGCGACGCCTCCCTTTATCATCGTCACACGGTAACTCTGGCGCTGGCCGAGGCCCGGCGAGCTAAAGTCTGTGATTTTGGGTGGAATGATTGGCGTGCCGGGTGGGACCGGAGGAGGGGAATTGGTTGGCGCATTGATACCGCTCCCCGCCCCGGCATAAACCTGAAACAGATTGGGAAGGCGCTGCTCGGTCGTGAAGCGAAACTGAAACACGATATCTGCTAACGCGTCGTTGTTATTGTCGATCTTGATTTCGTAGAGAATGTCAGGATCGAATGGAAACCAGTTCGGACCATTAGCCGGCTCCAAGAGCGGATCCACGGACATAATCATTGTGACTTTGGGCGTCGGATCACCGTCGTAGCTGCGGAATGCGTAGACATCAGTGATATCAGCCTTGTGGTCCAGGGCCGTGATCGGCGCTTCGCGATGGTTCGCGGCGTAGCCGTGGGGCCCGACCAACACAGCAATCGCGATCAACATGAGAAGCGCTCTTGTGGTCCTCATTGTTTCCCCCTTTCGTATCCTTTTCTATGGCACGGTCAGTTCAAACTTTTTTTCGCCTGCGGCTAAAGAAGAGTCCCATTCCGCTGAGGCCCGATGCGAGCAGCACAATTGTCGCGGGCTCCGGAACGATCTGAAATTGATTGGTAGCGCTGGTGAGGGCGGCTGTTCCGGCTGATCCGCCGTCTACGCCGATGTCGGTGACAACGCCGATCCCGGTGACTGCTGCGAACGCCAATTGCTCCAAGGTGTCGGCATCTCCCTCGATGGCGAATACAATAAGGGTGTTATGGACGCCGGAACAGCCGGTGGGGCCGGTGGGATCGAAGATCCCTCCGAGGCACTTGTCCTCAACCGTGGTGACGGCACCGTCGCCTGTGGCAGAGGCGCCGGCAATGGAAAGCGTGTTTCCAATAAACGGGGCCCCCGAAACCGCATACCCGATTACCGCATCCAGGAATTCACCAGGGCCTGGTGTGAGATTGACCCCAAATTCGAGTCCGAAATTGAAAGGACTACTCAGGGGAGTGACGGTAATATTTTGCGGTTGAATTTGCGTCGCAGCTCCGGGAATGGGCAAAGACACAAAATCGACGAACAAGGCCTCGCCGATGGTGCATCCTCCGGCGCCCAGCCCGATATATCCCGCCAAGGAATCCGGGACACAGACGACAGCCAATGCCGCCGAACCAGAGATTGTGATAGAGAAAGACAGGACCGCGGTTAAGAACAAAAGCCTGCCCAACAGCTTCCTCATAAGCGCCTCCAATCGGTCATTGATGTGTGGACTGCATATCAGCTCGGCGACAAACCTTAAAAAACGCGCAAGTAATATGCCAGCTTTTTCTGGGTCGAAGCCGTATCGGGCTTGATGAATTAATAGGATATGAATTTTGTTGGAGTTTCCTTTCTCGGCTTCACTTCAGGTGATCCGCCCCGAGAAAAGAACTTGCACAGCGCGTACGCGGGAAAACTGTAAAGAATTCTGACAGCGTCAGCGATCAAATCTCAAAGAGACATGTGAAATCAATATCTTCCGTTGATTTCGAAGATTGTAAGGATTTCCGACATCCGGCGAAGAAAAGGCCTTCCGATTCAATCTAAATAGAAGTCTAAACACGTCAATTCGGTCTTCCGTTTTCAATCAGATTTTTCCTCGCTTCCAGTCTTTCAAAACTTCCATCGCCGCCAATCTTCCAGAGGCTGCCATCACTCCGCCGCCGGGGTGAGTTCCTGAGCCGCAGAGATAGAGATTCTTGATGGGGGTCCGGTATTGCGCCCAACCGGGAACGGGCCGCAGGAAGAATAGCTGATCCAGGGACAACTCTCCTTGAAAGATATTCCCCTCGGTAAGCCCGAACTCGCGTTCCATATCCCACGGAGTCACCACCTGCCGGTGCAGGATGATGTTTTTTAGATTCGGAGCATATTCCGCGAGAGTGTCAATAACGTTGTCACCGAATTCTTCGCGTTTTTGCTCCCAGCTCCCGTCGCTCAAGTGATAGGGAGCATATTGCACGAAAATGGACATCACATGTTTTCCGGGCGGCGCCATCGACGGGTCGATGGTGGAGGGAATGATGATGTCGAGATACGGCCTGCGTGAATAGCGGCCGTACTTGGCGTCATCATAAGCTCGCTCCAAATAGTCGACTGTCGGGCTGATGGAGATCGCGCCTTTAAGGTGTGGGCCATCTCCTGGAAGGCACGTGAAATTGGGGAGCGC
>JACQUW010000296.1 GCA_016210115.1 Deltaproteobacteria bacterium
ATCCTGGACAGTTATCTGCTGGACGTCTACAGCGGTAGAAAACTAGGTTATCCTTCGACGGGAAACGCCGCCAGGTCAGCGGGGGGACCTTTGAGCGTCGCTCCGACAAATTTTTATCTGGTTCCAGGAAAACAAAGCCCGGAAGAGATCATCGCGTCGGTGGAGGAAGGATTTTATGTGACCGAGTTGATCGGTTTCGGCGTGAATCTTATTACGGGTGATTATTCGCGGGGAGCCGCCGGCATCTGGATCGATAAAGGTGAGCTCGCCTATCCGGTGGAGGAAGTTACGATCGCCGGAAGTCTGAAGGACATGCTCATCAATCTCGAGGCGGTAGGAAGTGATTTGCACATGAGAGGGAGGATCTCCTCTCCGACGATCAAAATCTCACGAATGACAGTGGCGGGAGAGTAAGCTATCTCGCTCAAAGGACTTTGTACCCCGCCCTCAACGCGGCGCGCAGCAGATCGTCTACGTTGGACGTGGCCAAATCGAATTCAACAACGGCAACGCTTCGTTCCAGACTGAAATCCACTCTTTGCACTCCCGGCACCGCTTCGAAAGCCTGCTTCAAAACAGGCAACGCGGCCGGGGTCAACTCCTGAATGGAGATGATCGCTGTCGAGGTTTTCACTGCTTTCTATGCCGAATGCGCCAAAATTCGCAGCCGCCTTCAGTCTGGCAGCGGATTGAGGCGTTTGCAATCGTAACTTGGCATGCACGACTCATGCACGAGGAAACTTTAGCACACCGCGTCGCCTGAGGGGTGAGCCTCGAAGGGAGAGGGCACAGAAACGTGCAGGTTCGATGACTTCTCCGTACTCGGCCCGCTCTCTCATCGCTCCCCTGGCGTTCGCTCCGGATCTGGAGTTGGAAGACCGCCTCAAGGCAGAGGCCCATTGCCCACGACCGGAGAGACTCGCCCCTCAGGCGTCGGGAGTTGTGAATTATGCACGTCAGGAACTGTAGGAGGGAGTAGCTTTGGAAACCCAAAGATTCGTGGATTCGCTTCGGCAAGAAATCATTGAACCTGGCACGGACGAGCTGATGAAGATTCGTTACTTCACCGAGCTCAGAGAAGGCAAACTTTCGACCAGAAGGCTCCAGGGATTTGCCTTGCAGCATTACTTGCACAATATAGCCATCCTGCAAAGGGTTTGCCCTTTGTATGGTCAAAAACGCGCACCAACCCGATCTTTACAATTATTTCGTGCATCAGTTCAGCGAAGAAAGGGATCATCCGGATCTCTCGAAGAAAGTTTGGCTTTGCTCTGGGGCTCACCGACGAGGATTTTGAAAACGCGTTACCCATTTTTGAATGTATCGCGCATACCGGCGCCATTCTTCGCGGCATGCTCCTTGGAAGCCCCCCGGAAAACAGGGCCGGCGCGCTCGTCAATGAAACGATGGTGTGCCGCTATTCAGAGGAGTTCGATACCTATCTCGATAAGCACTATGCTCTGGGAGAAGACGCGCGGGCGTTTTTCATCGTTCACAGTAAGGTCGACAAAGAGCACACGGCTCTGGCCGCAAAGGTGATCGCGCGATACGCGAATTCCGAGCGTGATCAATATTTGGTCCGCGAAGCGGCGCGGAACATGGTTCGGTTCAAAATCGCGAAGTTTGAAGGGATCTATAAAGCCTATACATGAGCGGGCGCGGGCGTTTCACGTTGAGGCTCGACGCGCCGTTCTGTCAATGCACATGGCTCCAGGCGTGGTAGGAGCTGCGCACAAGAGGGCCGGATTCTACATGGCGGAACCCGAGCTTTTCGCCTTCGGCTTTGAGTCCCTGAAACTCCTCCGGAGAGACGTAACGCTCCACAAGAAGTTGGTCTTTCGACGGCTGAAGGTATTGCCCGATGGTAACGATATCGCAGCCAACCTCCCTCAGATCTTTCAAAGTATCCAGGACCTCTCCAAAGCTTTCCCCTACCCCCAGCATCAGTCCCGATTTCGTAAGGACATCCCCCCGGATCTCTTTAGCAGTCTTAAGGACATCCAGCGACCGCTCATAGATAGATCCGGGACGGACCCTCTTGTACAGCCGCGGGACCGTTTCGACGTTGTGGTTTAGAATCGCAATCCCGGATCGGACCACCGTTTCGATGGCGTGGTGGTCGCCTTTGAAATCGGGGATGAGCACCTCAATCCGTATCCGAGGACTAAAATTCTTGATCCAAAAGACCGTTTTAGCAAAATGCGCAGAGCCGCCGTCGGGAAGATCGTCGCGATCAACCGACGTCACCACGATATGGTCCAGCCCCAGATCTTTTACCACAAGGCCGACGTTGCGGGGCTCTTCCGGATCCAGTAGCGCGGGTTTGCCCTTGCTTATGGCGCAAAACCGGCACCCCCGGGTACAGATATCCCCTAGGATCAGGAACGTGGCGGTGTTGTGCCCCCAGCACTCGCCGATATTCGGGCAGCGCGCCTCCTCGCAGACGGTATGGAGGTTATGGTCCTTCAGAACCCGCTTCAGGCGGAGATAGTTGGGACTGCCTGGGGCTCTAACTTTGATCCAATCAGGGTGCCTTCGTGGCATAGCTCTCTCAGCTCGGAATAACCGAAAATCCTCATAAAATGGCCAACGAACTTTTTCTTGACCTCCTCCATCCTCACGATTCTCCCAAGCTCCTTCTGGACGGAAGTCATTTCAGCCCAGAGGAGACCGCACGGAATGATCCGCTCGAAGTAGGAAAGATCCGTATTCACGTTCAGCGCAAGGCCGTGATAGGCAATGCCTCTTTTTACCGCGATCCCGATAGAGGCGATCTTTCTCTTTTGTATCCAGATCCCTGTCCACGGAGGCATGCTCGCCGCATGAATACCGAATTCCAGGAGAGTCTCGATCACCGTCCGCTCCAGAAGCCGGAGGTAGCGGTGCACGTCCCGCCTGAGACGGGAGTTCAGATCGATGACCGGATACGTAACCATTTGCCCAGGTCCGTGGTAAGTGACGTCGCCCCCCCGGTTCGTCCGAAGAACAGGAACTTCTCCAGGGCGAATCACGTTCGAGTCTTTTCCGCCGCGGCCTATTGTAAAGACATGAGGATGCTCGACTAAAAGAAGTATGTCCGCCAATTTGCCGTTTCGCTTTTCCTCCGCCAACTTTTCCTGAAATGAAAAAGCGGTGAGAAACTCTTCCCGACCCAGGTCTCGGTGAAGGAGAATTTCCATAATTCAAAAATTAATCGATTCGCCGCAAGCCGCCAGCGAGGCCTCCATAAGCGCCTCCGAAAGCGTCGGATGCGCATGAACCGTCCGACCCAGGTCGCGAACGGTCGCCTCGAGTTTCTGCGCCAGACCCGCTTCAGCAATCAGATCCGTGGCGCCTTTCCCGATTATCTGCACGCCGAGAATTTCACCGATTCGGCCTGACACCACTTTGACCCATCCATCCGCCTCACCCACGGCCATTGCCTTTCCTGAAGCGCGGAAAGGGAATTTACCGACTCTGATTTCATGGCCCGCCGCTCGCGCCTCGCTTTCATTCAGGCCTACACTTGCGACTTCCGGCTGGCAGTAAACGCACGCCGGAATCTCCTGGCGCTCAATTTTTTTTCTTGGCTGGCCGGCCATCATCTCGACCGCGGCGATTCCCTCGGCTGACGCGGCATGAGCCAGAAGAGGCGGTCCAATCACATCTCCGATTGCGTAGACTCCAGGAGAACTGGTCCGGTATTGATCGTCGACCTTGATGAAGCCCTTTTCGGTTTCGATCTTGAGCCGCTCCAGGCCCAGGGTTTCGGTCAAGGCCTCCCGTCCGACCGCGACCAGCGCGAGACTCGCGCTCAGGCTTTTCTCCCGACCTTCTTTCCCCTCGACTGTGAGAACCAGCCCGCCATCAGCCGCTCTCTCGATCATTTTATATCGAGTTTGCGTGAGGACCTGGATCTTTCTTTTTTTAAAGGAGCGCTCTAACTCACGTCCCAGCTCTTCGTCCATTTCCGGCAAGAGATGGTCCATCATTTCAACAATCGTCGTGTTCGAGCCGAAGCTCCCATAGGCATAGCCAAACTCCACTCCGATGGCCCCGCCGCCGATGATCACCACCGACTCCGGTAACTCTTTCAAGATCAGAGCCTCGGAGCTGGAAATAATCGTTTTTCCGTCGATCTCAAGGCCGGGGAGACGCTTCTCTTTGCTCCCTGTGGCAATCAAGATTTTTGCCGCACTGAGAACTTTCTCGTCACCGCCCTGGACCAGGACCTCGTTAGGCTTCAAAAAACTCGCCGTTCCGGCGATAAGTTCCACTCGATTTTTCTTGAGGAGGTACTGGACTCCTTGAGCAAGCTGGTCCGCAACCTTACGGCTGTAATCGATGACTTTACTGTAGTTGAGGGAAAGATTCGGGCATTCGATACCGTAGCGACCCGCATTGCGAATCGACTCCACAAGCTCAGCGCAGTGAAGGATAGCCTTGGAAGGAATGCAACCCCAGTTAAGGCAAATACCCCCGGGCCGATCCCTCTCGACAACCACGGTTTTCAGGCCGAGCTGGGATGCGCGAATGGCGGCCGTATAACCCCCGGGACCCGCTCCAATCACAATCAGATCGTAAACAGCGCCGCTCACCGCTACACCAAAATTCCGCGAATTTTTGCCTTAAAAAACGGACGCCCGACGGTCAAAAACACGATCATTCAAGCCTAGCACACTCCCCCGCTTCCTCAAGGGCTGCGCCGGCCTGAAAACAGACTGTCTTTATCGCGATTTTTCGCCGATTCCGGTAATTCTAATGCTCGCGTGCTTGGATTTGTATTTCCGATTGAGATGGATCAAGACGCCTGTGAGCCCCTCCACGACGTAAGCGTTGGCGGCCGGGCCGGCATCAAAGCATCGGGCGCCGATCCTGCGGAGGATTTCCATGACTTGTTGTTTGGCGGCATCGCTGTTGCCGCAGATCAACACATCGCCGAGGGGAGCGTCCGGCTCATTGAGATCAAGGGCCGAAATGTTGTGGAGAGCTCCTACCACCGGCGCCTCGGCGCCCAGGATCTCCTGGGCTTCCAGCAGAGCCGAACCGGCGGGCGGGGTAAAGGGTTTTCCTTTGTTAAGCGGCACGACTGTGTCAATGACTGTTTTGCCGCTAAGCTGCCCCTTGAGATCCGCCACCATCGTTGCGTGGCCTTCGTAAGGAACCGCAACCACCACCACGTCCGCTTCCTTAACAGCTTCCTGGTTTGTTTCGCCCTCGATTTTTCCCTGCCACAAACTTTTTCCCAAACTCTCGACGACCGTTTTAGCCTTTTGCCGATCACGTGAGCCGATGATGACTCGAACCCCGGGCGCAGCGAGACGCAACGCCAGAGCAGTCCCCAAATTTCCCGTTCCTCCTACAATGGCAACACTGAGTTCTTTTTCCATCATTCCTCCGAAAGTATGTCTGTCGTTGGGTCGAAGGGCGGTTCCCTCAGGGGCACGCCTTCCGATCGCAGCCGATGGGCCACAGCCTCGAGGCTTCAGCGGTACTTGTTTCTCCGTCTATGTCTCCAAGAACCTGCACGGCCCTGCGTCTGCGATCTCTACGCCTGCCCCTTCGGTCACTGCTTTCATTGTCAAGGGTGATCCCCCAATAATGACCATTCCTCCGAAAGCTAGTCCCTGGGGCACGCCTTCCGGTCTCATTCCATGTAATCGTCCAACGTAAAGGTGAATGGGCTTCTATTCACTTTTTACTTTTCACTTTTTACGCTCTTCGCAACGTCCAGACCTGCCCTCGGGTTGGAGTCCTTATCGTTAACGTTTAATCAAAAGTTTACGAATACTCTAATTAGAACTGCCGAAAGAGATCCGTTGCTTCAGGACGCACCAGCTCTCGCGCCGATCCCTCCTCATTTTCTATTTCATATCCACGCACAATTGCGACCGGCACTCCATCCGTCTTACCCATCACAAGCTCTGCCGCGGAGGCCATTTCATCGGCGATCGCCGAAACCGAAGCCTTTAGCTCGTAGCCATAGCGATCGGTTTTTCCGCGCTCGTCTTTCACGGGCTTAAGACCTGAGACCCCCACTGCCACATCCACCGTACCCATGCGCCACGGGCGACCGAAACTGTCGCTGATAATAACCGCCGGGGCTATTCCTGTCAGTTGCTCGATCTCCCGCCTGATTTTTCTCGCGGAGCGATCAGGATCCCGGGGCAGCAGCGCGACATAACCGGGGCCGACGTTGGAGAGATCCACGCCGGCATTGGCGCAGATAAAACCGTGGTGAGTCTCCACGATAATCGTTCCTCCCCCGGTCCTGATAATCCGCCGGCTCTCGCGCAAGATGATTTCCAACAGAGATGGATCCTTTCCCAACTTTTGCGCCAACTCGACGGCTCGGTCCGAGGGCTGAACCGAGTCCAGGCGAAGGATCTGACCTTCAGCCTTGGAAACGATCTTGTGAGCGACGACCAGAACGTCATTTTTCAGTAGAGATATCTGGGCGCGCTCGCAAGCCTGGCAGAGCAGGTTTGCAATAGATGCGCCCTTTACCACTTCCCCTAAATCGCTAAGGCCTATGATTTCAAGACGCTTCATAGACTTCCGGACCGACGCCCCCCCGGCGCATCACATTCCGTTTTAATGCCGAGAACCTTGCCTATTCTCTCACCTTTGCCGTCTCCAGTCGCAAAAAAGCGCTGAAGGTCCTGCGGCTCGTCAATGTCCAAAGCGATCCTTTCGTTTTCCAGGATATGCGGCTCCAATCCCTGAGCGGCGACCGCGGAAAGGTGATAGGCGAAACTGTCATAGCCAAAACGAAGTCTGATGATATCGACAGGCGACAATAACAGCGCGTTTGTGCCCAAACGATCGTGCGAAGGAACCAGAAGGGCAAAAGGCGGAATAAGGTCTTGGTTTTTTACATGCTCAAGGATCAAGTCGATATCCTGAGAGCGCACTAAAGGAATATCGGCAGGCACGATAAGAACGCAATCGACGTCCATTTGTTTCATCCTGGAAAGGGCAAAGTGCACAGCTTCCGTTTCGCCTTGCTCCCGTTCTTCCTCAATAACGCAAGCACCCAATGAGCGGGCGATCTCGGATACCGTCGCGTTGCCTGTCACCACGAACGTGGACTCCAGGCCTTGAGCCAAGACGACCTCCTGCAAGACTTCCCGCATCATCACCTCCGCCAGAAGTTCGCGTTCCGGCGCGGTGAGAAGCGGCGACAACCGCTGCTTCGCATTGCTGAAGCCTTTAACCGGGATAAGCGCCGAAGGCTTCATGTCTCAAACCGGTTATTTAACTTCATAACAAAGCCAGAACTTCATGCGCCACGCGCCGCCTGTCCATGATCGAATCTAATCGAATGGAAGTAGCCGAGCTGTTGATTCCAAGTTCTCTGATCCCGCCGGCGAGATTCCCGTCTTCAGTCGCGATCAGAAGTGTGGAGAGAAAGTCAGCATAGGCCTTGGCCACGCCCAAAGCCGATACCTCCATCCCCA
The DNA here is from genome assembly GCA_016210115.1 of Deltaproteobacteria bacterium. GTDB lineage: Bacteria > Desulfobacterota > Binatia > UBA9968 > UBA9968 > JACQUW01. The sequence goes on from JACQUW010000296.1 coordinate 7,440, forward strand.
TGGCTGCCATAAGCTTGTGCGCGGGCCCGCTCACCGGCGCGCCGCCAATAATGGGACTTACGCCAATAACCGGCGCGCGACTTTCGCGTAGCGCGGTCCTTACCCCTGGGACGGCCAGGATCGGACCTATACTGGTTACAGGATTGCTTGGGCAGAGGATCACGCCATTCGCTTCCCGGATTGCCTCTATAACGCCGGGCGCCGGCCGGCTATTCTCCACCCCGGCAAACAACACGGCTTCAACCTCATCCGCACACCGCGTTTTGACAAAAAAATCCTGGAATGAAATCTCCCCCCGGGGCGTTATCACTCTCGTTTCCACTCTATCGTCAGACATTGGAAGGATGACGGCTTCGATTCCAAGAGATTTGCGAATTCGCGCCGTTACCTGCGAGAGGCTCCGTCCCTGGCGCATAAGCGCCGAGCGACGGATATGGGTGGCCAGGTCCCTGTCGCCGAGCCTGAACCAGGTTTCTCCACCGTATTTTCCGAGCCACTCCAGAACCGTGAACGTATCGTCTTTGATTCCCCAGCCTTTGCTTGGATCATGGATGCCTGCGAGCGTGTAAGTGATTGTGTCCAGGTCAGGAGAGACGTGCAGCCCGTAAGTTATAAAGTCGTCGCCTGTATTGCAGACAATGATCAATTCTTTCGGATCGATCTCCAAACTTAATCCCTGAACCAGCTTCGCCCCCCCGGTTCCCCCCGTAAGAATGACGATCATCTTGAAGCTGCTGAAGAGTCAGGTGCCTCAGGCTGGAGCTGGCGCGTGGCGCCATGAACTTCTCTCGCACGGTTTACGCGCTCAGCGGGGATCATGGCTAACGGTCCACCGTTTTTCACGAGCCCATCCTCTCCGCACAAACGCTCCAGGTGTGGAATAACGGACGGAGCAACGAATTCTTCGCTCCGCGATATGTATTCGGGATAGATAGGAAGTCTCGCCTTAAGCGTAAAACCAGCCTCAGCGGATTTTTGCTTGAGCGCCGCCAGTGCCGGCCAGGGCGCTTCCGGGTTGATGTAATCGGGTGTCAGTGGAGAGACCCCGCCCCAATCATTTATCCCGGCTTGGAGAAGCATCGGATAGCTCTCCGGCGTCAGATTGGGCGGCGCCTGAATGTTCATCTCTCCTCCCAAAATAAGACGAGCCAGGGCTATGGTCTTGACCAACTCCTCAAGAGTTGGCTCCGGATGATTGCGCATCGGAATCTCCGGCTTTGCGCGAAAATTCTGCACGATCACCTCCTGGATGTGCCCGTAGCGGAGGTGGGTCTCCCGAATCGCAAAAAGAGCGTCCACTCTTTCCTCCCAGCTCTCGCCGATACCGATGAGAATCCCGGTCGTGAAGGGGACGCGGAGCTTTCCGGCCTCTTCAATTGTTTTCAGGCGCAGGAGTGGTTTCTTGTCCGGCGCGTTGAAGTGGGGGCCGGAAGGAAGGAGTAGACGGCCACTCATGCTCTCCAACATGAGCCCGAGGCTGGCGTTAACCTGTTTGAGCCTGCGCAAATCTCTTCGCCCCATCAAGCCGGGATTCGAATGCGGCAGGAGCCCCGTCTCCTCCAGAACCGCCTTGCAAGCATCGAAGAGGTAGTCCAGGGTGCGTTTGTACCCCGACCGTGTGAGAAACGATTTCATTTCCGGGTATATGGCCTCCGGCTTGTCTCCGAGACTCATGAGCACTTCGGTGCAACCCACGAGCTTTCCCCGGCCTGCAATCCGAAGCACCTCGTCCAGGCTCATCGTTTTAGCGCCCGGTTCCCCGGGCGCTTTGCGAAACGTGCAGTAGCCGCAAAAATCCCGGCAGAGATTCGTCAGCGGAACAAAAATCTTCGGTGAGAAAGTTACGGTATTGCCCTTGGAGCGGTCGCGCAGCTTCGAGGCAGCTCCGAGCAAAGCTTCAAGCTCATCGGCCCGAGCGCTTGCGAGCCTATAAGCCTCGCTTCGCTCAAGACTCTTTCCCTCGAGACAAGTCGCAACAATGTTCTGCACCATCCTTGCTTGAATAGCCGATAAGGCACGGCGGGTCAACCGGTCTCATCTTGACAGCTCGCGCCACCCCGCCTAAACTCACACTCCAAATTCAGGGCCGGTCTCTAAGAAAAACCCATCATCCTGAAACAGAGTCACCCGACTCGGTCTAAAGATAAGAATCCGGGCAGGAGAACGAGATGCCTAAGAGCCTTGATGAAATCCTGGTTGTGGACGCCGACGGACACGTAGCCGAGGGGAACGTGGATCTTAAGAGCCGGCTCCCGGAGAGATGGCGCTCGGAGCCTTAAAAATCTCCCGGCAAAGCTGGGACTAGCCGGTAGCACGGCGGAAGAAGGAGCATAACATAAGATGAAGCGAGAAAACTTCTTACCGGCGACCGCCGTCGTTCTCGTGCTCTGCCTGTTGGGTTCTGCCTGGTCTGCCGAGGGGCCGCAGAAGATCCGCATCGGTTTTCCTTCTCTCGCCTTCTCGTACATGCCTTTTTACGTCGCTCAGGAAAAGGGCATTCTCCAGAAGGCCGGCCTCGAAGCCGAATACATCCAGATGCGGACCGGCATCCAGCCCCAGGCGCTGATCAACGGCAACATCAACTTTTTCCCGTCTGTTTCGACGGGGCTCTCAGCGGCGGTTTCCGGTTTGCCTCTGGTCGTGGTGCTAAACCTCTATAACGGGACACCCTGGATTCTGGTTGCGGCAAAGGACCTCAGCAAGCCGCAGGATTTTATCGGGAAGAAGATTGCCATTTCCGGCCTCAAAACCTCCGCCCATTTCTTTGCCCAGGCCGGATTAAAAAAAATGGGGCTTGGAGAGAAGGAGATAAGCTACGTCGTTACGGGCGGGACCGCCTCGAGTTTCGCCGCTCTTGCGAGCAACCAGGTTGCGGGCGCGGTCCTGACGCCGCCTTTCGATGACAAGGCGGTCTCGCTGGGCTTCAAGAAATATCTCTTTCTGGGTGATCTGGTCGATATTCCCTATGTAGGAATGATCACCTCGCAGGCCGAAATCAAAGGCCACCGGGAGCGAGTGCAAAAAACGATCGCCGCCGTTATGGACGGCGTTTCCTGGCTGCGCTCCCATCGAGAAGATTCGGTAAAGATGATTGCCGAGAAATTTAAGGTAACGCCGGTCGAGGCGGAGCGGACTTACGAGACCATGATCGGCATGTTCACAAAAGATGGTAGACTAAATGCGCAAGTGGCGCGGGGCTATATGGAGGTCTTGCGCCAGGACCGGCCGATCCCGCCGGATGTGGACCCGCTGAAATTGTTGGATTTTTCAATGCTGCCCGGCGGCAGATAGAGTCCTTTTCAAGGGAACCTGCGGTACGGTACGCAATAGAGGAGAAAAACTTTATCATTTACCCCCAAGAGAGGCCGCTCTCTGAAAGGGCCGAGGCTTTCTCGCGCTCCTGCGCGAGTGGCGCGGCAGAGCGGAACGGTGACACCCTATTTCTCCAGCATTTCCCTAGGAGCCGGAATAGCTGGAGAGGCGGAGGGCTACACTCCAATCTCCAATCGGATCTTGTCGTAGTCGACCTTAGGGATAAGCCGCTCACGGCCTTTACGAGACTTCGTCATGCTGACCAGGCCGATATCTTTGAGTAACACCAAGTCATCATTGACATTCTTGATATCACGCTCAACGATTTTGGCCAGTTCATAAACAGAGTCTGGTTGTTGTTCTTTAATCACATGCAAGAGCTCAAGGCGTTTTTCAGTGAGGACTTTCCGCATGGCCTCCAGGTCGGTGAAGTAAATCCCCTGCTTCCTTGCCACTTTGCTGCCCCTCTGGACCTTCTCGAAAGTGCTTGCCCATTCGTCAAAGGCCGCCTCATGGCTTCTTATCCCAATCTTTATGTTCTTAACTTTCATTCTTCTGATCTTCTCTTATCCGCTCTATGTCTCTTCGGAAGTGCCTTAGCAGAAGTCGCACATTCCTAAATCGATAGCTTTGAGATTCTCCAAGATAATGTCTGTGGTCGTGGCCATGGGCATTGTCGTAACCTAGTATTCTTTTTCCTCCGCGGATGTATGCCAGGCATATTTCACGCCGTGCCGGTGAAAGACAGATCGCGAAACAGACCATATTTTGATCTCGATGATGCTCCCATTGCTTTCAATCTGTTTTTCGTGAACAACCAGTCTTGCCTTAGCCATCTACATCGGTGATCAACGGCATACTGCTCCCTTGCCGAAAGTCTTGCGTTGCGGGCCATAAGATCTGTGAAATATATGGTATTATATACCCAATATCTGCGAAATCAACGAGATTCGCGCCGAAAACGGGTGCCAAGTTCTCCATCGAGGCAAGGTGCTCAAGGTTGGATCAAAGAGACCCACTTGATCAAGAACGGCTTCACTGAATGGTCACAGAAGTAGAAAGTCTCAGCCTATCCGTGAATCGCCCAGTGATATTGCCGACGGACCACCCGGCTGCGGCGGTTTTGTTACCACGGATTCAAAAACGAAGGGGCCGCTGTAGCGAGCGGCCCTTCGTTCGTTCTGACATTACTATAGAGCGTCTACGGCCGGGTGGAATCGTAGAGCTGGCCGTCGTCAACGGCAGCCATGCCGGGCTTCATGCTTAGCGGAACTCCTATTTTAACCGATCCCGTACAGGACCCTCCGGTGGCTTGGCTGTCATTAGCCGTGAAGGTGATCTGGTAAACCCGACCGTTTCCTTTGCCGCTTCGCTCCGCTCTAAGCAGAACCTTGTCTCCTTGGATCACGGCATCCGGGCTTGTGTCCCCATCGCTTAGGCCGTTTAAGAGCTCATCCTGTGTGACTCCGGTAACGGTGATCTGAACCTGGTCATTGTCAGGATCGCTCACGCCTACAATCCCCACCTGCGACATCTTATGGTCCGGCGGCCAGAGGCGGGCCGGGCTGGCTTCGGCAGCACGGCACAGCGGCGGATCGTTGACGTTTACTACGTTGATGGTTACGTGCTCGTCGGGTTCAGCGGCCGCGGGCTCGTTGTTTAACAGGCCATCGCTTACGGTGAGCTTGAACACAAACGTTCCGCCTCCGGGGCCAGTTACCGGAGCCGTAAAGAATGGAGTAGGGCTGTTCGCATCCGAGAGCGCAACCGCAGGTCCGCCAACTTGCCTCCATGTGTAGGAGGTTAGAGGATCGCCGTCTGGATCACTGCTCCCGGTCCCATCAAGCGTTACCATAGTCCCTTCATTCCTTGTCTGGTCTGCTCCGGCATTTGCCACGGGGGCATGATTTACCTGCTCCACAACCACCGGCACATTATCCGTATGGCTAAGCGCTCCGTCCGAAACGGTCAGTGCAAACTCCAGCGTCCCAACCTCACCAATCCCACCCGGCAAAAGTGGTGCGGTGAAACTCGGCGTTGCCGTGTGGGTTTCGCTCAGCACTACAGGAGTACCCGCCGTTTGCATCCAGGCGTACGTGATTGCGTCCCCATCCGGGTCGAAGCTATCGCCTCCCGCCAACGTGACGAAGCTCCCCTCCTTTACCACTTGCTCCGCTCCGGCCTCGGCTTGGGGCGCGTGGTTGACATTTACAACGGTGATATCCACCGTATCCGAACTCGACTGACCACCACTCCAAACCGTAAGCTCAAACGTGACCACTTGGCTGCCAAAGCCGCCGGCTAGCGTCGGAGCCGTGAAGGTAGGTTGTGCGCCCGCAGGATCGCTTAAACTTACAGCCGGACCTGCAAGCTGGGACCAACTAAAGGTCAAATTCTCACCGGTACTCGCCGATCCATCGAGGGTAACCAAGCTCCCCTCTTCCTTAGTCCGGTCGGGACCTGCATCGGCAATTACCCTGTTCCTGGAAATCTTATATATACTGTGCGTGCCGGGATCTACGACGAAAAGATCACCGGTCGGACTGAAGCGCATTCCTACAAAATAGTCATTCGTATCTGTTTCAAAACCTGACGAATAGTCCAGGAAAACAAAACCGTCCGCAATCGTTTCAACTTCTAGGGTGGGAGTTACACGAAGGATTTGCCCACGGCGTTCGGCAAGATAGATATCTCCGGTCAAGGGATCTATATCCATGCCTGACGGACGGTGAAAACCGGAAAGCAGAAGGGTCACTGTGCTGGCCGAATCGACTGATAACAGGGTCCCCACATCATCCTAAACGGGAGGCTGGATATTGCGGTCGTGAACACGCACAAGCACACACACAAGAGAGAGAGAAATTCCACCCCAACATTTATGTTGAGCCCTACTGCACAGAGAGGCTGGTGGCATTCGTCAGTAAGAATCATCCCATCGCAAAGAAACTCCTGCGGGAGTGGCGCGGCAGCCAATAAACTTAACGGTTCATTTTCAAGGATTCTTTACCCTTCTGTACACCTCCTCAATCCTCAGGAAACATCCTGGAGAAATCGGCTAGACGGATTATCGGCGTGCCGCGAAATCTCCGGAGATTAAGGAGATGGCGGTCCCCCGTGACCACCAGGTCTGCGGCAGCCTCTACAGCGCATTCGAGAATCCGGTTGTCCGGAATATCTTTGAGAACGTCGAAATGGATGGCAGGCTTTAGGACCGTAGCCGCGCGGCTGATCATCTTGAGGGCTTCCTTGATGTCGTCCTCGAATTGATTGAACTTTTCTCTGAGCTTCTGAGCAGTCTCTGTAAGAATGGCTACTGAAGTGTAAAGATTAAAACGCCTCCGGCGAGCCAGGAGAAAGGCCCGTTCTCCCTGGTGTCGAAAACCACATTCATCAGCGGTCTTCGAACACGATTTTCTCAACCTCTCTTTCTGTAAAAACGCCTTTTCTCCGGGCCCTACGCGCCATCCTCCTCTGAAGGCGGAAGAATTCCTCTTCTCCGAGCTTGGCTTTGTAAATTTCCAGCATTTGGCGAAAAAGCTTGCTCTTGGTCTTTTGTTGGCGCGCTGCCAGCCGCTCGTACTCTTCTGCAATTTCCGGTGATACGGAGAACCCTAAAACCTTCGTGGCTCGTCCCATAAGTATCCTTCGTTGGGTTTAACTAAGTTTAACCTCGTGCGCCGCGCAAAAAAACAAGATTCAACATGGAAACAGCCTTTTCGGGTGAACCAAGGAGAGAAGGAGCGCGAGGGCGAAACGCGAAAACGGCAAACAAGATTATCAGGTGAGCCGGTCTCACGTCTCCACTCTATGGTACAGGCCCGGGGGAACAACCCGATAAAGCCGGACTGGCTCGGCCACATTTTTTAGCGCGCGCTCGCCGATATCTTCCAGGACAAAGTAGCTTTTGATTGGCTCCGCCGTTGCAGGGCTTACCAGAATATCCCCCTCGGTTGCCTGTCCGGCAATGCGGGCGGCCAGATTGGTCACGGGGCCCGTGGCCGTAAAAGTCCAACGCGCTCCGGCGGCGGATGATAGTTTGGTCGCCCCGACCAGAGCGACGCCGCTGTTGATGCCCATGTGCAGAAATACCGGCTGAAAAACTCCGGCGAATTCCTCGTTGAGTTCCTCCACGCGCCGGCGGATCGCGAAGGCGCTGCGTGTGGCGTTAAGAGCATGCTCGGATGCCGGGCCATCGCTTTGGAAGATCACCATCAGGCCGTCTCCGGCGGTTTCGTTCACGTCGCCCTGGTGTTCGTGAATAATCTCGAGGAAGCTGGAGAAGTAGTTCTGAATCAGGCGGTTCAACTGTTTGGGATCCATTTGCTCCGAGAGGCGAGTATAACCGGCGATATCGAGAAAGAGCACCGAAACGTCTTTTTCACGCTTTTCCAGTTCGGTCGCGTCCGGGTTTTTTTCCAGCAGTTGCTTCACGGATTCGGGAACAAATTTGGACAGCTCCCCCTTGAGCTGCTCCAACAACTCCACCCGCTTCATGGAATCTTTAAGGTTGTTCAGCGTCTCATCCAACACCTTGTTCTTGGTTTCCAGGTCTTCATAGGCTTTTTTTAGCCTGGAGCTCATGTCGTTGATAACGGCGCCAAGCTGGCCGATCTCGTCCCGACTCTCGACCTTGACCCGGGCGTCGAAATCGCCGCCGCCGATCTCTCTGGCGACGGCAGTGACGCGCGCGAGCGGCCGGAGCACGAGCCGGCGCATAAAAGCGATGAGTGTCACGGTGACCCCTAAAATTGTGAACAGCGCTACTGCGATCTGGCGGTTTCGCGCCGTTCGCAGCTCCGCGTCAAGTCTTTCCATGCCCAGCGTGATTCGCACCACGCCACGCACTTTGTGGTCTTCACCATGACAGTCGTGGCATTCCGTGAGGTTGCGCAAAGGTTGAAAAAGCGTGAGAGCGCGTCCACCTCCCAGTGGCTCGTACGTCTCCTGTGGCGCCACGTTTTCCACGGCGCGACTGAAAAGCGGGTGACTGATTCGCGCGCCCGGCTGCCGGGTCATCTTTGAGATCCGCTCGACCAGATCCGGCTGAAGATAGCCGGCAAATTCCAACTCCTTCACCGTCTCCAGGTCTGAGAAGGCTTCCACGCCATTTCGGCGATAGACCTCTAGATGATGCACCTCAGTGAGTTGCGACTTCATGTCCTGCACCAGCCGGCGGATGATGTCGGGCCTGCCCTCGAGCATCCCATTCTGAATACTGGTGGTCACCGAGGCGGCCAACAAACGGGCTGTTTCAAGGTTCTTTGCTACTCGATCCTGCATTTCCTGACGGATGTTGAGGACCACCAGAATACCGAACCCGGCAATCAGAATCGCGGCGATCAGCAGCGTCACTTTCAATGACAAACTATAAGCAAGCCGTCCCATAAAAACCGCCACCGACAGAAATATAGAGACCCCGGAGGTTGTAAGGTGATTAACATTTATTCGCAGCGGCTGTAAACCGCCGTGGCCAATAGCCAATTCAGTCAATCCTTCCGGCCGGCCGTCGGGTCCGCCCCTGGCTACCAGCGGCAGATCACGCTGACGGTAAATGGGCTATGGATGTTCGCCCTCCTGGTTGGCTGGTTATTGCCGTCAGTCGGAGAAGCAACGACATTTAAGCTCACGTGCACTGCAAAGAAGACCATTCAGAGCTTTATCCCAAAGCTCAAGCCCGGCGACACGCTTCTTGTCACCGGCACGTGCAATGAAAACGTGGTGATACCGGAGCAGGTTCACAATGTCACTCTGGATGGCCAGGGAACGGCCACAATCAACGGCCCGGATACTACGCGAGCCACGGTCCAGATAAGAGGCGATGGGATCACCATGAAAGGCTTTACAGTTAGTGGTGGTCGGCAGGGCATCCTTGTAACCAGGAATGGCGCGGCAACCATAGACGATAATGCAATCAACTGTGGGAATACGACGCTGCGTGGCATCGTGGTAAACCAAAATTCCTCCGCTCGTATTGTGAACAACACCGTCGAAAACTGCGTATCGGACGGCATCTTGATAGGCGAAGGTTCCTCCGCCCGAATCGGGTTTCTGAATGTAGACGACACAACCGCCAGTCCCAATACCATCCAGAACAACGGAGAGGATGGTGTTCACGTTCTCCGCTCCTCTGACGCACGCGTCGTGGGAAACACGATTCAGAATAACACGGGTGACGGGGTAGCCGTCCGCCGCGCTTCTCATGCTGATATTTCCAGCAACATCATCAACGGTAACGGCGAGGATGGAATCGAGATCGGTGGAAATTCCGGAGTTAATCTGGGGAGCGATTCCGGAGACGGCATCCTTGACGCGGCCAACAGCACCACCGTAAACAACGGGGGCTTTGGAGTAAGGTGCGTCACCAATTCTTCTGCAGACGGCCGTCTGGGAAGCGTCAATGGCGGAGGTGGCGCCAAGAGCTTCGCTGGTAGTTGTGTCGATTCGCTACTCTAGTTTCCAGGCAGTTTTCCTCATTGCGAGGCGGCCGGCGAGCCATTGGGTTCACCGGTCGCCTCTTATCTGAACGGCAGGTTAACGCGTTCTTTCCGTCGTAATCTTCCCCTTTCACTCACACAGCCCAACGCTGTTACGTTTCGTAATTCCGAACATAAAACTCTGATGCTCAACAGGTGTTACAGCTTTACATAATCTTCGAGTTCGAGATGTAGAAGGCGGCGATCTATTTTTGCCACCAGTTCGCCTCTCAAAATGCAATTTGACTTCGAGCCCATCTCTCGAATAATCTGCCGATCGTTGTTTTGTGATTTGGCAAAAATGAAGACGGCCAAAGTCCTTGCCAAGTTTGTCTCAATGTTAGCTCTTCTCGTGCTTTGCGCGGTATTCGGTTGGGCTGGAGAGCCGCAGCCCAAGGAGGAAAAGCTCCGCGTTGCGACGCGGCTGGTGCCGCCGTTTGTGTTCGAGGAGAAAGGCCGGCTTGCGGGATTCAGCGTCGATCTCTGGGGGAGGGTGACAGGCAACGGCCGCAAGCGGTTTCCCAGGGGTGCACAGGAGGTTCCGATCATGAGTCCAGATCCAAGAATTGGTCTTATCATTCCCTCCAGCAATCGGCTGACGGAGCCGCAGTTTCACAGGTATGCGCCCCCCGGCGTCGGAGTTCACGTGGCGCGGATCCGCATGACCGGCCAATGGCACAGACCTTTGCGAGATCTGCGGCAGTCGATCGCCGAAACAGCAGGCGCTCTCTCCGATACCCGGCCGGGCCTTATCGTCTTTCATTGCACGGCCAGCTCGATGGAAGAGGGTTTAAAAGGAGAATCTGACGTCCTGGAGACGATCGAGAAATCCAGCGGCTGTCCGGCCATTACAACGGCGCAGGCCATCGCCCAAGCGCTGAGCCATGCCGGCGTGAGAAAACTTGTCCTGATCAGCCCATATATTAAGGAAACGAATCAGCATGAGGTCCGCTATCTTCGCGAAGCCGGCTTTGAGGTGATCCATGAGTTGGGCCTCGGGCTCCGAGGCGGCGATGAATATATAACTGTCACACCAGAGCGATGGAAGGAAGTGGTGATAAAGAACGCCCGTGACAAGGCGGATGGTTACCTGTTGAGCTGCACCAATACAACCATGATTGAGGCGATCGAAGACCTGGAGGAGCGGCTCGGGAAGCCGGTGATCACCAGCAACCAGGCGACCCTCTGGCTATCTCTTCACCGGATCGGCAGGAGCCAACCGATAAAGGGCCTGGGGCGGCTGTTTCAACAGACGGGATGAAGCAGGAGAGCGCCCGATTTTTGGTTGGCTGACGGCTTCGCGCTATGCTCTTTGCCCTTTGCGTGTCGTGGCGCAGCGCCATGCCCTTTGCGCTATGCGCTTAGCTGCCGGGGAGGCCGGCTCGGCTAGCTCCGACAAGCTTCTCTTTCAAGCCGGTATACCGGCGCACCGTCCGTGTATTTCTGATAGCCATAGCCAGAGCCCTCTTGTTTCCGACCAGCACGACGAGGTCTTTGCCCCGAGTAACCGCCGTATAAAGAATGCTGCGGTGGAGCATGAGAAAATGAGAGGTGTGGAGCGGAATGACGACGACCGGGTATTCGCTGCCCTGGCTCTTGTGAATCGATGTCGCGTAGGCCAGGCTTAGCTCATCGAGCTCCTCGTATTCGTAGGAAACGAGCCTGCCATAGAAGTCGACCTGGACGTTTTTATTCTCTTTGTCCACCTGAATGATACGTCCCAGGTCACCGTTGAAAACGCCCTTTTCATAATTATTCCGGTGCTGCATGACCTTATCACCCAGACGAAACAACGTCCCGGCCCATTCGATGGGTTCTCCATCCGGATTGAGCAGGACTTGCAGCTCCCGATTAAGATGGACCGTCCCCAACATCCCGCGATGCATGGGACTCAAAATCTGAACTTCCCCCACCGACTTCGGTGGAAGCGACCGCGGGAGGCGCTCCTTAATTAATTCTTTAAGCGTTGCCAGAATCTCCTCCTCATTTTCCCGTGCGATAAACACAAAGTCGCGTTTCTCTCGTTGCTCACCGAACCAAAGAGGCTGCCCTTGAAGAATCCTGTGGGCATTGACGACGATCAAGCTCTCGTTGGCCTGACGGAAGATCCGCCGCAGTACGACCACCGGAACTATGCCGGAGTCAATCATATCTTTGAGAACGGTGCCCGGACCGACGGAAGGAAGCTGATCGACATCGCCCAGGAGAACCAGATGGCTGCGCGGCGGGATAGCACGCAGCAGTTGGTCCATCAGAGAAAGATCAACCATGGATGCTTCGTCCACGATGATGACATCCACGTCGAGGGGGCGATCTTCTGTGCGCTGGAAGGCTCGATCGTGTGGATTGTATTCCAAAAGCCGGTGGATCGTCTTGGCTTCTTCCCCTGCGGCCTCTCCCATGCGCTTGGCTGCCCGGCCTGTCGGAGCGGCAAGCGCGAACGAAACCTCGCGCCCCCGGAGCAAAGTTAGTAGATGCGTCAACAGCGTTGTCTTTCCCGTCCCTGGCCCGCCCGTAACCACCAAGACCTTTTTCTGGAGGGCCTGAAGCACTGCCTGGTGCTGCTCTCTATCCAATACCAAAGTGGAAGAAAGGGAGGATGCAACGATCGAAGAATTCAAAAAATCCTTAGGTTCCGGCTGGTCTTTACCGGCGGAATTTTCTCCGCCTTCATCGGACAATCCATCGACGCCTTTCGCCTTTAGACAGGAGGGGGTCGAAAGGAGACGGCGAACTGATGCGGCGACCCGTGATTCAGCCTGACTGAGATCTCGATTGTAGACGCGCGCCGGTTGCGCCTCAGCGGTTTCTTCCAAGACGACCGAGCGTCTGGCGACAAGCTCTCGTATTCCGTTCTGAACCGCATCTTCCCTGACTCCCAAGAGAGAAGACGCGTTCCTGGTCAAAAGATCCATGGGAACAAAACAGTGCCCCGCATCGGAGAAATTTCTCAGGACGTGGAGCAATCCGGCTTGAACCCTTAGCGGAAAATCTCCTTTTATTCCCAGGCTAGCGGCTATGCGATCAGCCATAACGAAACCGATCCCGTACACTTCCTCCGTTAAGCAGTAAGGGTTTTGTTTGACCCGTGCGACCGTTTCGTGCCCGAATACGCGGTAGATCCTAAGGGCAAGCGAGCTGCCGATCCCGTGCCCCTGTAGGAAAACCATGACCTCCCGTATTCCCCTTTGCTCGTCCCAGGCCTGAAGTATCCTGCGGGCGCGGACCGATCCTATGCCTTCCACCTCAAGCAGCCGTTGTGGCTCTTCCGAGAGGATTCTCAAGGTTTCAAGACCAAAGGCAGCAACCAGGCGGCGCGCGTAGGCGGGGCCGATGCCCTTGATCAGGCCGGAGCCGAGATATCTTTCAATTCCTGCCAGCGTGGCGGGCTCCAGCTTTTCCCAGCGCTCCACCTGAAACTGGAGTCCATAGCGGGGATGCGTTCTCCAAAAACCAAAAACCCTGACCTCGCCTCCTTCTTCTACAGGGAAAATTTCACCCACGATCGTCACATTTTGAGGCCCCTCAAGCTCAAGGCGGGCCACGGTGTAATGGCTTTCCTGGTTTTGGTAGGTGATTTTAGCGATCGTTCCCTGTAAGGTTGATTTTTCTTCTCTCTCATTCACGCGTTTTCTCCAACGGATCTCGGATCCGTCGACCAAAGGCCGCTGCTTCGGCCGGGAAGCCGTATCCTTGCGTTTTCCTCGGGCGCGGACTACATATTATACGAACGATCAGACCCCTGCCAGGAAGTCAGGCGGCTCCGATTACAACCCTTGGTTAGCCTTCCACATCGCTTCCCTCTATTTTCCCCTTATAGCAGTACCCTAAAGGGAGAGGAGGCCTAATTATGGTCCCTGAAAGCCTATGGTTTGAAATCATCCTGATCTTTTTTCTCATTTTGGCTAACGGTTTCTTTGCAGCCTCCGAGATCGCCATTATAGCCACGCGAAAGACGCGAATTGAGACTCTCCTGGAA
>JACQUW010000300.1 GCA_016210115.1 Deltaproteobacteria bacterium
ATATGACATAGACTCTGGGCATGGGGCAGCCTGAAGCGAGCGCCATCTCCGTCACCACGTTTTGCAGCTCTCGATGCTCCGGAAGTTTTATATTCAACTCTTCCGCCCCCAGCGAACGCAAAATCAACTCGCTGCCACCGTAGTAAGAGGCGAGCGCAATGACGGTGGCGAGCGCCAAAGACGCAACTGTGGCCACTGGGAACCAGCGGCCCGCCGAAGACCAGGCATCCAGATAGAGATAATCTACGGAGAAACCGAGCAGAAGAAAGATCAGAATAAAAGAAAAAATAAGACCTGCGCTCATCGCTCGATTACGGGCCTGGCGCTCAGCAAAATCCTGAGGCTCATGCCGGTAGGGAGAGGCAGGCATTACCTGAGCCGGGTTAAGCGGTAAGCTTTAAGTCAACGCGGGGGGTGGCTCTTTCCGGTTCGGGAATGGAAAAAAACTCGGCGGGCTTAAAGTTAAAGAAACCCGCGACCAAACTGGAAGGAAAAACCTCCTGCTTCATATTGAATCGCATGACGAGGTCATTGTAGTACTGCCGCGCAAAGGCGATCTGGTTCTCGGTCGTCGTAAGCTCTTCCTGAAGACGCAAAACATTTTCGTTCGCTTTGAGATCAGGATAATTCTCCATCAGCGCGAAAATCCTTCCCAGTGTCTGGCTGAGGAGGCCTTCCGCGTCCGCCGTTTCCTTGACGCTCCGCGAAGCGACCGCCTTGCTCCGCGCCTCCATGACCTTCTCCAGTGTGTCCTGTTCGTATTTCATGTAACCTTTGACAGCCTCCACCAGGTTTGGGATCAGATCATGGCGGCGCTTCAGTTGAACGTCGATCTGTTTCCAGGCGTTCTGAATACGATGGTAAAGGCTCACCAGTAAATTGTAAGTCCAGACAATCCATATGGCAGCCAGAAATAAGATCGCGAGGATTACCCATCCCATGGTGTCTCCCTTCTCTGCTCCGCCGGTATGAGAATGGCCCGTGTAGCCTCTTTGATGGAGCTTAGTCCCGTCATCATCAGCACTCTTTTGATCTCGTCCGTGAGGAGTTGGATTACCCGCTCAACCCCTGCGGCGCCGCCGGCGGCGACGCCCCAACAGATCGGCCGGCCGATAAGGACTGCTCTGGCGCCAAGAGCCAGAGCCTTAACGACGTCCCCGCCGCTTCGAATTCCGCTGTCCAACAACACCGGCACCTTTTTCCCGACGGCCTCAACGACCTCGGGGAGCGCTTCCAGAGCGGCCCGGTTGAAATCGAGTATCCGGCCACCGTGGTTTGATACCACCAGCGCATCCGCTCCTGCGCCCACGGCAATGCGCGCATCTTCGGCCCCCATGATCCCTTTGACCACTACGGGGAGCGAGACTTCGCTCTTTAATCGCTCGATATCTTTTGGAGAAGCAGGCTGCCCTTTTCGGGGCTTGCCGTCGCGGGTGGAAAGAGGAACGTGGTCGCCAACCTTGACCGGCTCCACAACATCCATCGTCAGTCCCACCGCCGCGTATCCCAGCTTCTCAGCCTGGCGGGCGAATTCCAGCACCTCTTCTTTCCCTTTGCTCATATATCCCATAAAGACGAGCGGCGCGGTAGTGGCTTTGGCCCAATCCGGCGGGTTGGACTTGGCGGCATGGCTCGCAAATATCATGGCTCCGGCTTTACCGCCACCCTCCGCCACCTCGTGCTCTGCGGTATCCCGGATCAGACTAAAGCTCCCGATCGGAGCGATGCCCAACGGCGCCGGAAGTCTTCGGCCAAAAAGCTCAACGGTAGTATCGGGACTGGTTATTTCATGAAAGATCTTCTGGCGAAAGAGGAACCGACTAAATATCTTTTGGTTCCGGCGGAACGTGGCGCGGCTCTCGGCTGCGCCCATGATATGTTCCCAGGCCTCTCGCGGCATCTTTTGCCGCGCGATTTCGCGCATCTCTTTGAGACCCATCTGACTGATGGATCTTTCATCCCTGTCCATGGCGAAAGATCTCCGACTAGTTCCTGTATAGATTGCCCAATATTGCCCGATGAAAAAAATTTACGGGATCTATTCTGTTCGGCTTCTTCTTAACATCGGCCAATCCTCTTCCAAACTTAGGGCACCATCACTTTCCTGGAAAGTATTCAGGCGCAATGTACAGTGGTTGCCGTTGCCGAGTCAAACGGAGCCGAAGACGCGGAGGGAGGGTGTCCCGAAGCAAGGAGACCTCCGTTACTGAAGTGACTTCAGGGCAGCGAAGCCCACAGGTTATCGTAATTTCGGAGCAGAGAAACCGAGGCGCATCGGCTCCGCCGAGGGGCAGGTTCCCTCCGCGTCTCTTAAGCGCCACACTATTCACGCTGGAGCCGATGCGGCCTTGACACTACAAGTCTTTTCATCTAGAGCTTTTTCAACGAACCGTCGACCCCAGGAGAGTTCATGAGAGCAAAAATATTTCTCCCGATCTTTTCCTTTGCCCTGGCGGGTCTGCTCATTTCGAGCGCGCCGGCTTTGTCGCAAGAAGCCTTCTTCAAAGGAAAAACTATCCGTGTCATCGTGGGTTTTTCTCCTGGAGGAGGATACGATGCTTACGCGCGGGTGATCGCGCGGCACCTCGGCAAACATATTACTGGCAGTCCTTCAGTGGTCGTAGAGAATATGGCGGGTGCCGCCAGCCTGATCTCAGC
>JACQUW010000311.1 GCA_016210115.1 Deltaproteobacteria bacterium
GGACGTCGATCTGAAGAAGTTTCCGATTCCAATCTGGAATGAGCTGGACGGGGGCCCGTTTGTGACTCTTCCCTGCCATATCACCAAACATCCCGTTAACGGCTCACGCAACGCGTCCATGTATTGAATCTGTGGCTCTCCCCGCAATCCGTGCGATCTATTCCTTCCAGAAAAATAACGAAGAGAGCACGCAAGACTATTCTTATCGTATCCTGCGTGGCTTCGAACCTTTATTTCCCCGCTTCTATGAAAGCCTCATCTTTTCCCCGTGGCCTTCGGAGCCACCAACATTTTGATGCAACATCAAATTTCCTTGGAAATTGCGAATTCCCCCGGGATTCCTTATAATTCCCCGATCGCTAAGCAAGGTGGCAAAGGCAATGATGCAGGAAAGAAAACGCAAATGGCTTTGTCCCGGTATCGCCCTCGGGCTTATCCTGCCAGGCTTATTGTTTGCCGGTATTGTCCGCGCGGCGACTGAGCCGATGCAGGTCAGGGTGAGCTATGCCGGCCTTTCCGGATTTCAACTGCCCCTTTGGATTGTTAAAGACCAAGGCCTGGACAAAAAATACGGGTTGAACGCGCAGATCGTCCTGGTGCGGGGCGGAACCATGAGCGTGCAAGCCTTGATGGCGGGGAGCACTCAGCTCGCGCATGTGGGAGGGGACGTCACCGTAGCGGCAGCGCTGAGGGGCGCGGATATCGTCACCGTTGCAGCCAATTTGAACCGCGTCGTCTATTCCCTGGTGTCTCATCCTCGCATTGCGACTGCCACCGAACTCAGAGGAAAAAGAGTGGGCATTGTCCGTTTCGGCGGCATGAATGAATGGGTAGCGGCGCTGGAGCTCCAGGCACTTGGCCTGGAAGCCAGGGATGTTGTCTTTCTTCAGGTGGGTAACGTCGCGGAGCGGATTGTCGCTCTCGAGAAAGGCCTCATCGACGCCTCCATCTTCTCATATCCCGAGTTGGCCAAATTGAAAAAGATGGGCTACCGGGTCCTGCTGGACGTTGGGAACCTGAACGCTTATTTTCCTACGAGCACGGTTGCCGTAAGGCGTGAATACCTCCAGAAAAGCCGCGGCGTCGTGAAAAGCTTTTTGAGGAGCTACAGTGAGGCGGTTCACGTCATCCGGACAAAAAGAGAAACGGCTACGAGAGTCCTGGCTCATAACACCGGGCTCACTGACCCGGATATGCTTGGCTCTACCTACGATTTTCTTGCACGCAATATGGAGGCTATCCCCAAGGCCAACCTGAAAGGCCTCGAGAACGTTTTGACGGAGCTGGCGAAGGGCGACGATGTTAAAAGAATACCGGCGAAGGATCTGGTGGATGGCAGCCTGTTAGACGAACTGGAAAGAGAAGGCTTGTTCACCAGATTCCAATAAAAGTTCACTTATGGAGGCCTTCGGCCCATGGCTTTTGCTGACCTGAGAGAATTCCTTCGCTGCCTGGAGGAGCAAGGAGAGCTGGCCCGTGTCTGTGTCGAGGTAGAAAAGGACCACGAAATCGGCGCGATTTGTCGTAAGGTAAACGACCGAGCAGGCCCGGGCCTGCTCTTTGAGAGGGTCAAGGGATACAGCGTCCCCCTGGCATGCAATCTCCTGGGAACCAAAAAAAGATTCGCCATGGCCTTGGGCGCCTCCGAAGGAGCATTGACCGAAGAGTGGCTGAGGAGGACCGCCCTCGCACCTGTAAGCCCAGTGTTGGCTCCCCGGGGAGCCTGCCAGGAGAACGTTTTCGTCGGTAACGCAGTGAACCTGCTCAAGATGTTCCCCGTCCCTATCTGGAACGAGTTGGACGGCGGCCCTTTTATTACCCTGCCCATCGTGATCAGTCGCGATCCGGAGACCGGCGTGCGGAACGCCGCCATGTATCGCCTTCAAGTGCATGAGCGTAACAAGCTGGGCATCCTCATGGCCCCCTACCGCCATACCGAGATTCACCGGCGCAAAGCGTCAACTGAGGGCAAGAGCTTGCCGGTCGCGATCGCCATTGGAACCGATCCCGCAGTCGCCCTGGCGGCCTTGGCGCCCCTACCCTTCGGTGTCGACGAGCTTGCGATGGCCGGCACCTTGCGAGGAGAAACCATAGAGGTGGTGAAGTGCAAGACCCTCGACTTAGAGGTGCCAGCGACAGCCGAGATTGTGCTTGAAGGAGAAATCCTCGTGGGTGAACGAAGGGAAGAAGGACCGTACGGTGATTTCACCGGCTACTATGGGGCGAAGCTGAGGCGGCCCGTCATCGAGATCAAAGCGGTCACCCACAGAAACAACCCTATCTACCACGGTCTCTATAATGGGAGACCTCCGACGGAGGAGCAGATCATTCGTGGCCTGCCCATCCAGATGGACATTGCCAAGCGGTGCCCGCTTCCCGGAATTAAGAAGATCAACCTCACGATGGGCGGTTGCGGCGCGTTCAACTGCGTGGTCTCCATCGACAAGCAGTTTGAGGGCTACGGGAAGATGGTTGCCATGGCCATCCTTGGGAGCTGGGGAGCCCGCTTCGTCAAGACGCTCATCATCGTTGACGACGATATCGATCCCTTCGACTGGAACCAGGTGGAATGGGCTCTGGCCACGCGCATGCAGCCGCACCGGGACATAGAGATCATCAGGGACATCGTAGGCTGTATCCTCGACCCGTCGCTGCCCTACGAAGAAAGGCGAACGGGACGTTCCCGCACTTCAAAGGTGATCATCGACGCCACCAGGTATGACACTGCCGAATTTGAGCTCCCTTGCCAACCTAGGCAGGATGTAACGGAGAAAGTAAACCGCAACTGGGCCAAGTACGGAGTTGGGATCTGACCTTTGTCGCGAGGTGGATCAATTCCCACCCCACCTCTTTCGGAATCCTATAGGGCGAAAGCTTCCCCTCGCAGTGCGCGCGTATCGCATCAACATCCACTTCCGCTCCTATCGGGAATCGAGAAAAAGCGGGCCCTTCGGACAGAGTTTTTTGATCAGGTGGTCCTCACGATCGCGCGTTTTGGTCACGCGACTGTTCTCCACATAGACGTCGATGCCACAACTGATCGGGCAGGCTTCGATCCCTGCAAGTCTGGACGAGTTTGCCGTAGCATCTCGACAGAGTCGCTGGAAGGTGGGAGGAGTATGGCATCGAATAGTCACATTGACGGCAGAAATGACCGTTGCTATAGAAAGAGCAGACTTTGAAGCATGAGCAACATCCAAAGGGATCATTTCCGCGTGGATATCCTGGTCATAGGCGCTGGTGTGGCCGGGATCGTCGCAGCTATCGAGGCCCAGCAGCAAGGAGCGAACGTCCTTTTAGTCACCAAAGGCGCCTTTGGCCGCGACGGCGCCGCCACATGGATTTCCGGTTATGGCTTTCAGGTGGCGGCCAACCCTCCGGATAGCGAGGAAATTCACTTTGCAGACACCGTTAAAGTCGGGCGCTTCATGAACGATCAAAAACTCCTTCGCCGTCTTATCCCTGAGATCGTTCATCAACACAGAAATCTCGATGAATGGGGTGTTCGCTACCTGAAGGAAAACAACCGTTACGTGATGATGCGCCTGCCGGGTGAGAGTTATCCCCGAGTGCCGCGGCTCACCATTCCGGGCGAATGGGCGGGGCAGGAGTATCGTCGAACCTTTACCCGCCAAGTGAAACAGCGTCGCATCAAGGTGATTGAAGACCTGTTTGTTTTCGATTTGATTGCAACGGGAGACGGTGTGGCCGGTGCTGTTGGACTTGACCTGAGGAAAGGAACCTTCCTGGTCATCGAGGCAAAGGCAACGATTCTGGCTACTGGCGGACACATGGGCGCTTACAGGACGACTACCATTCCACAAGCGAGCGGGGACGGCGCCGCGGCCGCCTTCCGCGCCGGCATTGCCCTGACGGACATGGAGTTTGCCGACTTTTATGCTTATACGGCGATCTGGCCCCCGGTTACAGTGGGAGAGATCTGGCCGTCGGTGTTTCGCTACGAGCTTAACGGCAAGCTTCTTAATGGCCTGGGCGAGGACTTAAAGGATAAGTACCGGGGACCCGAACGGGTGCCGCCGCTCGCTATCGAGAGAGAAGTCAAAGCAGGCCGAGGATCCCCGCATGGCGGAGCTTTCCTCTCGATCCGCCGCAACACTCCCGAGGAAATCCAACGGATTTTTGCTCGCATGGGCCATCCCAAATGGCTCAAGCGTCTGAACGCGATAGGCTTTGACGTCACCAAGCAGGATATCGAAGTGGCTCCAGCGGGGATTGTTTCCTTCGGCGGGTGCAAAGTGGACGAAAACTGCGCGACTGACACGCCGGGGCTGTACGCCGCGGGAGAAGTGGCCGCCAGTCGAGAAGGCGCTTACACGAATGCAGGAAACAGCTTGCCGCTTGCTCTGGCTATGGGAGCGATAGCCGGAAGGGAAGCGGGGGCTCGAGTCAAGAGAAACGGGCACCCCATTCCGATCGATGGCCGCGCGGATGAACTGTGTCGCCGCGCCCTCGAGCCTCTGCATAGGGACAAAGGGCTACGTCCTATTCAGCTTCGAAGAAAGATAGAGGAGATCCTCGCCTCGTATGCATCGCTCATCGGGCGAAACGAAGCGCATCTAACCGAGGGATTGGAAAAAATCCATCAGCTAAAAAAATCCGAACTCCAAGAGATGTGCGTCACGGTCAAAAACCGGATCTTCAATCTGGAGTGGCGCGAGGCGCTGGAGGTCCACAATATCGCGGACGCAACCGAGTTGATATTGACTGCGGCCAGGGAGCGCAAGGAGAGCCGCGGTCTTCACTACCGGGAAGACTTCCCCAAGGAAGACAAGGATTGGCTGAAGCATATCATTTTGAGGAAGAAAGGCGACCAGATCGAAATCACAACCGAGGCCGTAACCTACCCTTATCTCTCCCCCCCGCAGGCCTGAAGGCGGTTTATGGCCAAAGAGATATCCACCGTCAAGTTATGGCGCTTTAATCCTGACGTTGACCGGGAGCCGTATTACCGGACCTATGAGGTGCCCCACGAGGAGAATGCCACGGTCCTCGACTGTCTTAACTACATTTACGAGCACCTGGACCCGAGCATTTCCTACCGTTATGCGTGCAAGATCGGCTTTTGTGTTTCCTGCCTGATGGTGATAAACGGAAAACCTGGTTTCACTTGCCTCAAGATCGCGGAAAAAGAAATGACCATCGAGCCCCAAACGAAGAAGGCAAAATTGATCAAGGACCTGGCGACGATTTTTGCTGAGGATTGACCGATGACAAAAGATCTACCTTCTTTCATCACGGCGTATGCGGAGGCGTTTCCTCAGGATGTTATCCGAATAAGCAAACCCATCCGTGTTCAATGGGAGTGTACGGAGATCGCCCGCAAATTTGAACGCCAGAACAAGTTTCCGCTCATCATATTCGAGAAGCCGATCACGACTGAGGGCAAGCTGTCAGATTTTCCCTGCATGATCAATGTCCTCGGCGACCGAAGAAAACTCGCCTTCGCCATCGGCTCGACCTTTGAAAATGTCGCTATTGATTGGCGGAAAAGATGTGAGATGCCTCTCACGCCGGTGATGGTGCAACGCAAAGAGGCTCCAGTTAAGGAGAAGATGCTCAAAGGAAACGAGGTCAATCTTCTCTCCCTGCCCACGCTCCACCATCATGAGATGGATCCGGGACCGTACATCACCGCCGGGATGCTCACGACAAAGGATCTGGAGCAAGGCGCCTATAATACCTCGTTCCAGAGGGGTTTTATTGCCGGGCCCCGGGAGATTCGCTGCTACATCTCGCCCCGAACGCACAATTTTTACAATCTCAAAGCGTTCTGCTCCCAGGGGAGAGAGATGCCGGTCGTTTACTGGGTTGGCCATCATCCGTCGGTCTTGATGGGCGCCCACACGCGTGCCGCGTACATGGAAGACCACTATCATATGGCCGGAGCGGTCTCGGGCGAACCCCTGCGCCTGGTATCTTCCGAGACCCTCGGTGACGATTTTCTCGTGCCAGCAGACGCTGAGTTTGTCATCGAAGGCGTCATGCGTCCCAACCTCTTCAGGCCTGAGGGACCTTTCGGAGAATATCCTCGCTACTACGGACCCCAGCGCCACAGTCCAGTCTTCGAGGTCACCGCCATTACCTGCCGGAAGGAACCCATTTGGCATTCTTTCATGGTGGGGATTAACAACAATTACGGGGGAACTCAAGAAGAGGGAACCATCTACAGCGCAGTTAAAAGAGTCGTGCCGCAGGTCCAAAGGGTCTATGTGCCGGTCTCAGGCTCTGGCCGGTTCCACGCCTACATCCAGCTAAAGAAAACGCATGACGGCCAGCCCAAAGAGGCGATCATGGCCGCTCTTTCCGCCTCTGAATGGGTGAAGCACGTGGTCGTGGTGGATGACGACATCGACATTTACGACGACCGTTGGGTGCTCTGGGCGATTGCAACCCGATCCCAGTGGGATCGCGATCTGGTGGTGGTTCCCGGCTGTCATGGTTCCCAGCTGGATCCGACAAGCAAACCCGGCGGCATCAGCACGAAAGCAGGCATTGATGCCACTAAGCCCGCGGCGCCCAAGCGCTTCCCCTTCCGCTTATCGGTGCCGGAAGAACTGGAAGCAAGAATCAAGCTGGAGGACTTCATCGATCCTGAGGCGTTATCCCGAGTGCCTGGAGCGAGAGACAAATGAACGAGGAGATCCGCGAGATCTGGTTTCGCTGTCCGGACTGCAAAAGAGACTGCTATTGCGAATCGGAGATACAGGATGCACCCGTACCGGAAGTGATGTGCCCGTTCTGCCGAAAAACTCTTCTTTTGCCTGATGTAAGACTTGACCACCCGACCCGGTCATAACCACAGGCGGTAGGTCTGATTAGCCCGCCGAGCTTTAATAAGACAACCGGTGGGCAGAAGCTTTTCGCTGAAGAATTCAAGAAAACCCCTACGGGTTTGTAGAAAACTCAGTCGACCGCAGCGAACCAGCTGTTCGACACTTCAAACGCTAATGTGATAGGGGACGAT
This sequence comes from Deltaproteobacteria bacterium, assembly GCA_016210115.1. GTDB lineage: Bacteria > Desulfobacterota > Binatia > UBA9968 > UBA9968 > JACQUW01. The sequence continues at coordinate 6,986 of JACQUW010000311.1, forward strand.
TAACAGGAACACTACGCAATCTTCATCCCGCCCCCCATGATTTGAATAAGGCAGGCGAGCTCTGGATAGTAAAAAGCCTCGACAATTCTCATGAAACGTCCCGCTTGCCGAAAACGGCCGACTGGACTAGATTATTCTGATTACCGCGGAGAAGGAAGGTGCCCGGTGGTGCCGCTGGCCTTCAAAAACAGCAACTGAATTTTTCGATAGATAAACGAAAACGGGAGTTTAGCAATAAGCTCCCGTTTTTTATCTGCCTTTTAGCTCACCTCACATTCGCGCAGATTTTTCTTATTTTGCACAAACAGGCCGATTTCGCGGCCAAATGGCAGACACAGATGGTAGTAGACACGGAAAGGGGGAGTTCTGCCAAATCACTCAGGCACATCGGTTAGCGACCTGCGCTCAACGGCACTGATGATGGCCTTCTCGGCCTCTGCGGCGGTCATTGGCCTCATGGCCTCAACAGCGGCTCTATGAAACGCGATTAGCCTGTCTGCTACCTCTTTTATTTTTTTGCTCTCTGGTAGTTTGTTGTTAGCAAGATAGCCAGCAACGAGGCGCGCGGCGATTTCGTTATTATCCATCGGTTCCCCTCCTGCGTGGAAGAATAGGCCGCATCGAGGAAGCGAGTCAAGGGAAAAAGCCGGGTAGGTGATGTATCACAACCTTGACTTCTCGGAGCTGACGGCAATATATTCGCCCTGCATTCCACGGGAACTTTCCGGGAGTTAACAATGTATTGTTCGGGTTGCGGGACGAAAGTCGCACAAGATGCACGGTTTTGCCATGCTTGCGGGAAGCCCCTGTCTGATACGACCGCATCTGGTCCCACGATGCCGCCTGAAAAAGTCGCAGATTTAACAGTAGTCGTGTAGCTTTCATCGATCCAACTGCGATTCGCGCATGGCGCTGCGAGAAAAATAGAATATTTCGGGCCCATGGAACTCTGTTGGGTGATACCCAAGGCGAATGGCGGACGTTGAAGTTCCGCTATACTTTTTCATTTTTCTTATGGTTTGTTCGCATAATGTGCAGGGTAAGTTTCTCTGATAAGCTGCTCAGCAGCGTCAGTGGCACTCTGTGAGATACGATGCAGGATCTCACCTACACCGCCGGTGAATCCTATCTCTTCCGGTTCATTCGCCGCACAGAAAACCATCATCAGTCTTTCCGCTCCGGCTACTGCTCTTTGTATAGCAGCGTCACGCGAGCTGGGATTGCAAGCCCTCCCACTCGCTTCGGCATCTAAACAAGAGGCGTAGGCGCTGTAAACACGGCTAACAAGTTGACTACTCGTCTGGCCAATCATCCGTTGACACATAGCCCCTTTTCTTGAGAAGGGCGGGAGGACTGTTCGTTCGACGACGCTGAAAAGCTGAATGTTGAACTGACCCGAGTTATCCCAAACTCCCCCATCGCCATCTCCCATGGTTAAAAATCTAGGTGTCGGCCCCACGTCTATTACGAATCTAAAGGTGTGGTTTATTGGGTCGTACGGGATGATTTGTTGCATAATGGGGATTAGTTCTTGAAGCGGAATAGGGTTTAGGTCATCAACGGCCGGTGGGGTTACAAATCCGACTCCGTCTGTGAAAACCATGAAGAGGATAATATCCGGCGCGTGGCATTCAAAAGAAGTAGCGCAGCCGGCAAACGATAACCTAAACCTCACGGCGGTCCCTTGGATGCTATTAGGGTCGCTTGGAGAGAAGGCCCGGAACGGGTCCACGTTCAAACCAGTCGGTGGGTTGTTGACCCCAACTCCAGAGAGGTGGACCTCCATCAACCCGGCCCTACTAAACGGTGATCCGCGATGAAGACTGCTACACAGCGAACCCGCAGTGAACCAAGACGGATAATAAAGGGGCAAAGACAATTCCAGGTGAACGCTAGACGTTGGGCAGCGCTGAAACGGGCGGAGAGCCGTGCAGGACTCTGAAGTCATCAAAGCTTTTGTCGCGTTTCTCCGCGCTCGCCCACGTTCTTCTCTCCAGACGCCTGGATTCCTCAACCACGTGACTGGCAGCCCCGGACGCAGACACCCGTAAAGTACGATCTCGCGGTTGGCGAAGGACGCCGAGTTTGGGAAGCCTGCCTTGAAAGAGCCGCATCAGCGCAAGCAGTCCTCGCTCGGTCCAACTTCGAGCGCGGTCCTCGCTACGGCGAGCCGCGCCTAGTGCAGCCACGCCTCGGACAGGCGACATTCCGCATCGCGGTCCTGGATGCGTACGGTCGCGGATGTGCCGTGACGGAAGAACACTCCCTTCCAGCCCTTGAGGCCTCGCACATCCGGCCGTATGGACAGGATGGACCCCACGAGGTTCGAAACGGACTGCTGCTCAGGGCGAATATTCACCGGCCATTCGATACCGGCTATGCTACCGTGACGCCGGATCTCCGCTTGCAGATTAGCGCACGCTTACGTGAGGACTACCGCAACGGCCGAAGCTACTATCCGCTTCAGGGAATCCAGGTTCACGTCCCGGATACGGCAACGCATCGGCCGGATAAGGCGTTTCTCGAATGGCACAACGAGCATGTTTTCCGAGGCTAGCGAGCGTTTTCTTCGACGCGAGTAGAAATATCCGCGCTCTAGGATTAAACAAATTCTTACTCTGGCTTTTGCTTTGGCGGCGAGGAGAATCGACTGGTCGGAAGGCGCACGCCTGCTAAGCGTGTGGCCCTTTCACTGAAGCCGTTTAATTTCCGGCAACTCGGCAGTCTTTCGCAGCAGCAAAATCTTCGCAAGCCGTAATTTTTCTCCAAGACCCGGGAGCTTTGCGAAAAAAAAGCGATCTAGAAATCTCACAGACGTAGTCGCTACATAAAATAATCTCGGCGTTCTTCTTTTCCTGAATTCGCTCCGTCATCCGATGCACTCGCGACTGCTCCTGCTCCGTCTAGCTTAAATCCGAGGGTCTACCCATTTCCTGCGCAGCGGGATTCGGATGCTGTTCGAGCGATCGCGGAAGCGGGACATTTTTTTGTCTCGCGCAGCTATGGCCGCAAGGGCGGCATGGTCATCCCCCGATGATGCTCTCGATTAATTGCACACCGGAGCCATCATACAGCGCTCGCGGGGCGAACTCGCGGAAGAGGGGCCGAGCGTCGGCCAGCCACGGGCGGCACAACTCCCAGTTTATTCTCCGCAGCCATCACCGGCAAAACAGGAATCCCTCCTCTGCGGCTAGCGCCGAGGAAGCGGGTCGGGCCCTGGAAATTTCTTAAACAACGCAATTATCTCGGGGGCCCGCGAGATTCCCCTCATGATTTTCTCCTGCTCGTCCGGCAGGATCGGCGTGGGCTCGTCGCCGGTCAACTTTTTATATTCCCTGTGAAACCTCGGATCACGCAAGGCCTTCCGGAATGCCTCTTGGAGAATTGCGGCTCTGTCCCGGGATACCCCTGGAGGCAGGAAATAAGGCGTTATTCCGACGTGCCTAAAGGCGCGAAATAGGGCAAGCAGCTCGCGTTCCTTTTGGGAGCTGACAAAATCTTCCAGCTCCGGCAGGCGCGCGAAGCGCGGATGATGCGCTCCCTTTGGGATTTCAAGGACGGCATGAAAATGCATCATCCCCTTATCGATCCAGTCCGGGTTTCTGTTCACGATCGAGCTGGTCGTTTCCGCTCTGGCGTCGATCTCGCCGCGGACCAGGGCCAAATCCAGCTCGGCAGAAGAATAGCCGGTGACGAATTTGGGCTCCTTGAGACCGAGAAAATAGGCGAAAAGGCGTCCGGTGACGTAGACGGCGTGGCCCACCGCTTGGGCGCCGATTCTCACTCCGGTGGCCGCCCTAAGTTTCTCCAGTGTTTCCAGGCCGGCTTCCTTCCTGCTCAGGAATGTGTAGTGGGTAGCGCTTTCCGATGAGCCAAGATAGACGAGCTTCGCCAAGTCATAGTTGACGCCCGGCTCCGCTAGGATCGCGCTTGCGATGAAGCTGCCCGGAGCTCCGCCAAGTGTTAGCCCGTCAGGCCTGGCTACACCGTAGATATAATTGGCAGCTTTTCGACCGGCTCCGCCCGGCATGAATTCCAGGACGATCCCGGGCTCTCCCGGCATATGTTTTCTGATGAAGGGCACGAGTGCTCGTACTCGCATGTCCCCTATGCCTCCGGGAGTGCTGCCATAAACCAGGGTTAGAGTCTTGCCCTTGAAAAAGTCGGCCTGCGCTTGGACTTCCTGAGATACGAGCAGAAGCGGCAGGACGAGGCCTAGACACGGTAAAAGCTTCCAGCCGGATTTTTTGATCGTCATCTCGGACCTCCTGACCACGTTAACAGCCCGATGGAACCATGCGCGATCACTCTTGTCAATGTAGCGTTTGCAGATTGGGTGGCGAAAGGCAATCCTGGCAGCGCTCGCGCGATCAGCTCGCCCGCTCTAACCGGCAAATATCTCCGACGCGGAGAAGCTGAAGGAATAAGCGCCGGAAGCTTTCTCCC
>JACQUW010000312.1 GCA_016210115.1 Deltaproteobacteria bacterium
CATCCCTCTTCGGCTGTCGTTCCTAATCCAATGTCCATGAGAAAAAACTCTTCTGGGCAAAATAGATCCACTAGCCACAGGCCGCGACCACGGGATACCTTCGAAACTTCGTACAGGGAAAACGCGGGTCGAATGTGGGCCTTTAGGTGAGCCTGCTGATCCAAAGATAGCTTTGCGGCCTCGTCTTGGTAATAGATCTCTATCCATCTCTGTTCCGGCCAGGGTATGTCGTGGATAGCCCGATCCATGATGAAGGACAATTCATCCTCCGTATCGCAGACGATCCGCCCCTTCTTATCCAACAGCCGTAAATCTCTTGCAGCCTGGAGGATCAATTCCCTGGGGAGCGACTTTGTAATGGCGCCCATCAACTGCATCCCCATTTGTCTAAGGTGCTTGTATGTCCTTAGGTCAGAGTCCAGAAACTCCTTTGCGCCGGTCAATACCCGGCTGACCAGTCCGTGCTGCCGGTCTTCGTCTTCCTCTGCAGCCTCCCGGTCATCTTCCGGCGTAATAAAGTCAAAACCGTTTTCCCCGAGCTTTTCCCGAAGTTTCTGAAGGACTGCTGAGGCATCATCATCGGGGCCGGCAATGTAGAGCGGCTTCCCTTCCGGACCGCCAAACTGAAGGCTGCGGGTCCTGCTCAGCTCTTCAGTTCCAAGCACGCGGCGGGAAAGCTCAAAATCAGGATGAGGTTCAAATCCTAAACTTCTGGCGTAATCTACCGCGCCGTAGATGATCTCCGTGGCATAGTTGATCCCGACTCTCATGGGCTCCTCATTCTGGTAACATCCAGGGAGAAGTTCATCCTCAATCTGCCTTCTGGAAAGGCCCTCATTACAAAAGGCGTTCTTGACTCCCAGGCAGAAAATATCCACCAGGAACACTCCCACCATGACTTTCCCATTCTCTTGGCTCCGGGTAACCACAATGCGGGCCAACCCCTGCTCTTTCCAATCAGCATTGAGATAGCAGGCCTCCACAGGGTAATCGTCAGCATGCTGAATGCGGCGCATTTTGCCAGCATAGCTCCATAGAGACTCCCCCGGCGCTAGGTGTCTCTCCTTTGGCAAACAGCACCTTTTGTATTTCCTGCCGCTTCCGCAAGGACAGGGATCGTTTCTCTGTGGTTTCATGAGCGCTCTTCCCCCGTTGCATTCCCTCCCCACTGCTTACTTGCAGGAGTTCTATCCTTCCAGGCATGTCGTGTCAACTTTTTTTAGGCCAAGGTCTGACCGCTGCGCCCTCCATGAGGTAGCAAAAAATTCGGCAGCGATTGCGGGACAAGTGTATCAGCTAGGGCACCATGTCAGTAGAGTGCGAGTATCTGTGGCGGACCAGCATAAAAAGGAGACATCTAAAATACCGAGCCGGTCTCCTGGTTCTTGCAGATTGAGTTGATGGAGAATTCAGTTGAATCTCACGGCAGGGTAACGGTCAACGTCTTGGTTAACCTGGGGCCAGCTTCGAGGGTCGATGAACCAGGGCCTTTACGGACGGTCCGTTTCACCTAGAGTTAGAGCGCGTCCTCATCATCAGGACTCGACTTTCCGGAAATGATGTCAATCACGCGCCGCACCTCCTCGAATTCGGCCTTCCCTATGTCGAGATCACTTCGATTCGGTTGTTCCGATCTCTCGCAATTTTAAGAAGGAGGCGAGATGAACTGAACTCAATCGAACGTAAGCGAAAATGCCCGATGTATGCTTCGTCATGGGTTTCAACGTAGCATCGCCCACCGTCTGGATCTTCGAATTGGCGCTGAATCAGTAAATAAGGGCTGTCGGGGCCATTCACGTCGGAAACATCGCCGGCTGGATCGGTGTTTTCGAATGCGACCTGGTAGTAATCACCATCCTTAGATGCAGAGACGTACTTGGCTCGGAAGCGCATGGTGTTCATGTCGCGCCCTAACGGTCCCGGTCACCCGCCGAAGGGCGGGTGCAGCGGGTTAGTTAGAGTTCGTCTAATCCACCCATTGGTCATTATAACCGTCTTATGTGTATTCAATCCAATCGGGTGGGCCTATGGGACTGAACAAGGGCACGTTGTTTTGCTGGAACCAGTAAACGCAAAAGCGAGTGACATGCGCTTTCTTGCTGGAATCGTGATAATCGATCCGTCCGTAAAAGGCTATGCACTTAGTTCCGCTATGGTATTCCGCCATTCGTCCAGCATCAACGACAAAAAGATATTCGCTGCTGTGTCTTCCCCCATTGGGAGCGATAATAAACTCAGCAAAAGGATCGGCGTCTGGATATTGAGGTCGTTTGTTTGGCAATTTATACGGAAGCGGCTCGGCTTTAACCCTCAACCTGGTGACGAAGGCGGGACTTTTTCCAGCATTCATCGCAGACCACTTAATGCGCTGTTGGCCGAAAGAAGCATTTGGCCAATCAGCTTCAATCATAATCCACGGTCGTTCAAGGTCAGCGAGCTTGCGGGTGGCCCGCCATTGGCAGGCAGCAAAAAACGTATATCCGATACCAACAACAACCAGGGCAATCTGAATCCACACAGATGGCGAGTTCCAGGATTTTTGGCTGGTGTCGTACTGTTTGGAAGCGGTTTTTATTTGATCTTGTATGGCGCGAAGTGTTTTGAGTATCTCAATTTGAAACGGCGTGGGTTTTTCTGGTTGTTGCTTAGCGGAATTCTTTATCTCCTTGGGGGTATCCTTATGTTTATCGGACCTCGTCTCCTGTGATGCTGGACTTGATTTCGAGTCCGCGCTTTCGCTTGTGCCGCTTAGCGCGAGGAAAATCAGGATCAACGCAAATGAAAGTTTCACAAAGCAACTCTAACGCAACGCTCAGCCGGCGCTCTTAGCGATCGGTCTGAAGCAAAATGTTAGACGGTAAACAATCATAACCACTTAATAAGAAACAGCGACGGTATCAAAAGGTAAACGAACCCCACAAGTAAGTTTGCGCACGAAGCACGCGCTGTGATGTTCAGGTCCTTAATTGTCGGCTCTACCAAAGGTGGCCTTTCGGATTGAAGGTCTTCAGGGAGATCCCCCTGTTTGGAAAGGTAGAAACAGGCAGGACTGAACTCGACCGCGCCTAGCCAGAGCCGATAGAAAGCAAACGCTGCGAACGCTGGAACCACACCGCGCAAGACAACATCAAGAGCTGTGTAACCAGTCCAGTCTTTAGGATCGGTAAGCGATCCGCGCAGCATCCAGAGCGCGAAACCAAAGAAAGTCACCGGTGCTAGATTGAGAGCTAATAAGGAGAGGAGAAGACGCCGCCGAATACAGCCCCGTTGGCCGCTTGGCATCAGGAACAACAAAGGCCAATTGAAGGCTTTCCATCTCGGCTGTACGTTTGCGACGGTACCCAAGAATATGGCGAAGAAAATAGCGAAGACGGTCTGAGTCTCGTTCATCGGATTTTCTCCGGGTAAGGAATTTGAAGTTCACGCGCTATCTGTTCAAAGCCAGCCTCGTTCTTGTAAAGCTCGATTTCTAAACCGCGTGTCCTGACTTTTTCCCAGGATGACCGGGTATCGTGGTGTGACCGAATAAAAGAAACGGGGAAAGTGTAAAACTCCGGCTCCGTCGCGCCATCCCGCGACAATGACCGGCGTGCCTTCTGAAAAAAATATCCGACGTTGAGGAAGACGACGATCAAGTAGTCAAATGCATCGAGAGTTCGAGCTTTAACGGGAAACCCACGGTCGCTATCGGTGGCAAGGCGACTCTTGACCTGGACACGGATTTGCCGCCCGTTCCTGCGCGGATCAGGGTGGATACATATTAGATCGTAGCCTTCGTTGTTCGGCGGCGCTTTGTAAGTGAGAATGTTCCGCCGCATGAGATGGCCCATGACGAGGTATTCCGCGCTGTGGGAGATAACCGGGTATCGAGTAAATCTTACTATGGGTTGCTGCACCATAAGGGCTCACAGAAATCCGTCTAACTATTAAGTATACTGCCGAATGTCCGGCGGGGTATCACGTTTTCTCCTTTCGATCCCACAAGGACGAAACCGCTTGAAATATCCCGCATTTACCCAGAGCTTGTCAAGGATATTAATCCGACAAACGCTGCCATTTCGGCGGTGTATCCAGATATTGGCCCGCAGTATATCTAGGCGAACTGACGACGCACAGCGTAGAATTCAACTGAACGACGCTACAATTAGATTTTATGGGAGGACATTCGGCATTTTGCCCCCTAAACCTAACTTTTCGACCGCTCTCCTCCGAGGCCAGGGTCCAAATATCTCTGAGGCGTCTCGCAACAGATTAGTGCCGAAGACCCTAACAAAGATCGCAAGGCCTAGAAAGATTGTGAGCCACAGGGCGCGACAAGGCCAGAGCCGATCTTCGAGCCTCTGCTCTTGCGCATCGTAAGGAGCGAGAGAAACCGCTTGCCGGAATCGGCTCTAACCACGTATGATATTTGGGAAAATTGAGTGGACGAGCCCCGTCATTGGCGGCATCCGCAGCATCCCGGGAGCCATGCTCGGTGGTTTTTTCCTGGGATCGTGGAGAACGTGGGGATCTGGAAGATCCAGGCCCAATGGAAGTATACCATTGCCTTTACTGTTCTGATCGTTTTCTTACTGTTTCGCCCTGGCGGCATATTTAACGTCAAAGCTGAGCCGGAGAGAATTTAGCACTCATGTGAAAAGCGTAGAAACACAGAGTATACCCCGATCCGACATTAATCGACCGTGGAAATCATCTCCCATAGGCGTCAGATCAGAGGGAGCGGCTGTGCGTGCCATGAATCAGAAATTCACGTTAAGTGAAGTTCAGGAGCCGCCATCCAGTGGGCGAACCGTGCTGCGTATAACTCCGGCGGCCTATAGAGGGATCAGTTATTGTCGGATCGGGGTATAGTGATGTCGTAAGGAGGCTCTTCCGATGAAGTACTACTACGAGCCAAACGATGCTTACTTCACGAAACATCTGCAAAAGCTGGTCAAGGACCACGGGGGAAAATGGGTGGTGATCGCGGGGGAGCGGCGCCTAATAGGGGTAGGCCATGAAGCCGAGTTAAAAAAGCTTACCGTGCGAGCACGCAAACGTTATCCGAAAGACATTCCTCTGGTTGCTCCCATCCCACGGAGAGAAGAACTTGAATGCATTCTGTGACTCTTCGCTACAAGCTCTTATACAAGCGTTGGATGCCGATTATACTGGTAACCTTGGCTTGGCGGGGAGCGCTCCTCCACAGTGAAGCCTACCTGGTGACCGGGTAGCCCTTGTCGGTCCCGTAAAAGCAAGCCTTTAAGGGGAGTCTGAATTGACCCGATCTCATACCCGCATATCATCCGCATTATTAGTGAGTTGACCAGTAAGTAGACATGGGAGGTCACCCGATGAGGGCTTCTCTCGCTCCTTTTGCGAAATCTGGCCTCTTTCCGTCATGCCCGCGCAGGCGGACATCCAGTCCGCTTCTGCCCCTCCCCTGGATTCCTGCTTTCGCGGGAATGACGAAACCCGCCCCTTTCAACGCCTGCCTTCTGGGCGCCTTTGGAGAACGTAAAGTTGCTTATGAACTCCTTAGTAATTGCTAACGGGTGACACATGGGCAAAGCTAAGCTAAAGAAGGAAAAGTGGACTTTGACCTTTGACCGGCGATTGAAGGGGCCTGTGGTGGAGGGTGCCAAAAGACGGGGAGTATATCCGGTGCAGGTCCTGCTGGAGTCTCTAGTACGTGAGCGGTTAAACCCTTTTGGGCATACGGACATCCAGGACGAGACGGCCTATATTCGTAAGCTGCGAAAGAAAGACAAAGAAAAGAGCGATGAGGAATTCCTTGAGGAAATCCGGCGGTGGGAGAAAATCAAACCTATGTCATTTTCGCATGGTCGAAGGTCTAGCCCTTTTGCCCATAGAAGCTAGACAGAGCAGTTAACACCCGGAATTGGTTCTCATTCGACGATCTGTTTTACCGCCGCCTCGATTTCTTCTTTCACCTCGGGATCTGATTCTCTTTGCAGTCGATTGGCTAAAGCCGCGAGGGCCTCGGTAGTGCCAAGCTCGCCCAATGCCCAACCCACATGCCTCCTGACGAGCGGGTCGTGATCCTGGAGCGCCTGGACCAAGGCAGGGACGGCTTGCGGGTTTTTGAGATTTCCCAGGGCCACTGCGACGTTCCGAAGAAAGCCCCGGCGTTTGGCTCTGAGAACCGGGCTTCCGCGGAAACGGCGGCGAAACTCTTCTTCGTTGATGGAAAGAAGCGGGATAAGATCGGGCGCATAGAGACCTTCACGAGGAAGGAACGCCGCCTCGTTCGTCAAAGCAGCCTTAGCATTATATGGGCAAACCTCCTGGCAGATATCGCAACCGAAAATGTGGTTGCCTATTAAAGGGCGAAGATGTCGCGGAATCGCGCCTTTCAACTCAATCGTCAGGTAGGAAATACAGCGACGGGCATCGAGGACGTAGGGACCCACGAAAGCTCCGGTCGGGCATGCCTTTAAGCATAGATCGCATCGCCCACATCGATCCCGGATCGGCCGGTCGTAGGCTAACTCGAGGTTCAGAAACAGTTCCCCGAGAAAAAACCATGATCCGCGCCGGGGAGAAATGAGATGGGTGTTCTTTCCGATCCAGCCGATTCCCGCAACACCGGCGATGTCTCTTTCCAGGACAGGTCCTGAGTCGACAAAAGCCTTCCCCTGAATGCTCTCAGGGCTGAGGCCTCTGATCGTCTCCAGGAGCCGCTCCAACCGTTCGAGCATGACATTATGGTAATCGTCTCCCCAGGCATAGCGTGAGATGCAACCTTTGATTTCGTTCTCCTGGACGTTTCGAGGCATCGGGGTGTAGTAGTTCATTCCCACCGAAATTACCGAGATCGCCCAGGGAACCAATTTTTTGGGGTCGCGCCGCACCTCTTCAGTGCGGTTGAGGTAGCCCATCTCTCCCCCCAATCCCTTCCTCAGCCACTGTGAAAACGACTCGACGTGGCGAGGGGACTCTACCGGCGAGATTCCCACGAGGCCAAACCCAAGCTGCTGCGCTTGCTCTTTGATGAGCGCGGAGAGGGAGATTGGATCCGTTTTTTCAGCTTTCATGGTGCGTGGCGTCTATCGAATTCTTCGGGTATTTACCGGCATTCCGGTGGCGAATAACTGAACGAGGTCTGATGTTCTCAGCGTGAAGGGAATTGCAAAGAAGCGTTCACTTCAGAAGTCATATTAACGCTCTGTCGCGCAAAAACAAGTCGCAGGCGAGGCGCCCTTAGCGGCTCGTCATGGATTCGACCTCAGATCGCACCGTGTCATGCAGTCACCGGTTGATGAGTGATTCAGGGCTGGCACGAAGCTGTATCTGCAGAGGGGTTCCCTCGGCCTTTTCCATCTTCAGGTCGAGCCAGTGGGCCACGGTCGGAGCAACATCAATGAGCTTTGCGCTCTCGATTTTGCCCGGGGCAATGGACGGTCCGTAGACGAGGAGTGAAGCCCACATTTCCGGGCGGTCGGGATCGTAACCGTGTGTGCCGGCGAAAGGGGAGGCTGAAAGGTACTCGCCGGTGTAGCCTTCACCGATGGTGAATCCCTCCGCAGCTTCGAGGGCCAGGAAAGCTGACGGGTTGCCGCCTTTGGCGCGGATTTCATCTTGCCTGTAGATGCGCCGGATGCCGCTGGCCGGTTTGCCTGCCAGTGGGAGGAGAATGTCCAGCAAGGTTTTGCTGGTTGCCGTATCGTTCGGATCTTTCAGGTAGACGTAAGCATGGCCGCCGTTTGAAGCCACCGAGGCCTTCCAATCGCTCACGCGGTTGCGCGGGTTCAGCGTCACCAGCCCTTTTTGCGCCAGCAGCACGCCGACTCGGACACGCCGGGAGATCGGCGCGAAACCGTGATCGGATACGACCAGCAACACCGTCTCCCTCCAGATCCCGGCGTTTTTTGCGGCTGTGATGACGCGGTCTATTTGCCTTTCGGCGTTCTCAATAGCCGCAATCGCCCTGGCGCTGAATGGACCTCCCGCGTGTTGCTCGTTATCCACCTGGAAGATGTGGAGCATCAGCAGATTCGGCCGCAGCGTCTCGATCAGATGCACGGCAATATCGGTGAGCGATTCATCCTTTACTCTGGGCGGCGTATATCCTGCTCGAAATCTGGGAAAACGCTTCTCCACAGCTTCCAGTATACCCGGTGTGGCCAGGGCTCTAATCAATTTGACGTCGTCTTCCGTGCCGGCGCGCCAGATCTCGGGGACGACGGCAGTGGCCCGCGCTCCAACCGTAACCGGCCAGGAGACGAGAGCCGTGGTGAGGCCTCGGGCGCGCGCGGCATCCCAAAGCGTGGGCGCCTGGATATCTTCGGTGTACCATCGCCACCCACCGTTGTTTTTTCCGAGCGGATCGAAAGCGATGTTGGAAAAGATTCCGTGGGTCAGAGGATTCGTGCCTGTGGCAATCGAGGTGTGCGAAGGATAAGTTACGCTGGGGAAGACCGAGCGGGCGCCTTGACTCCACGCGCCGTTGCGCGCCATCTCGCGCAGCGTGGGAAGTTGCAAACCGTAGGCATCCGGCGAAACGTAGACAGCGGGCATCAAACCGTCGACCGAAACGATGATTACGTGTCGAATTCGACCTCTCGAGGGTCCCGCCATCGGAGGCGAGGCCGTTTGAGCGGGAAGAAGTGTGGAATAGAAGAGCAGGGCGACAAAAAGAATCGAGCCGATCCGGTTCACCGGGTCCTGGCCTGTCCACCGGACAAAAGAAATCAGTAGGGTCTTGAATATTCTCGCTGAAGACATAGAGAAAGCCGGTCCGAGCTTTTGAAGGCTAGCCATAAGGACGGGTATCCGTCAAGCGTCCCACCACAACGCGAATTTCCCCTTTGACACGCCGCGGATGACTCGTCTATAGTCGATTTTTGCACTCTTTTGAATAGGAGGAAGCATTATGATCGTTCTAAGTCCGGAGGGGAAAGCGCGAACGACCGCGCGGCGCGTTCCAGCCTTGCCGCGTTTCCCGGATCTTAACGGGAAGACTCTCGGCCTATTGGATAACAGCAAGCCCAACGCGGACAAGCTGGAGGAGCGTTTCGAGGAGATTCTCAAGCAGACGTTTAATCTTGCCGGCGTTATCCGGCGGCGCAAGATCTCCGCCCAGCAGGGCGCGCCGAAGGCTTATCTGGACGAGCTCGCTGCTCAGGCCGATTTTGTCATCAGCGGTTTAGGAGATTGAGGGTCGTGCACATCGTGGAGTATCCACGACAGCATAGAATTACAAAAGCGCGGAAGATTTGCGGTCACCGTCATTACGCACGCATTCGAAGCTCTGGCCAAGTCGGAGAGAGAAGCTTTTGGCGCTCCGGATCATCCGATACTGATCGTGCAACATCCGATCGGCACGGTCAAGTTGGAACAAGTTCGAAAACGCGCAGACGCCGCTTTCGATAAACTCCTGGAACTTTTGGTCGAGCCACAGCAGCGCAAAGCAGTCGCAGGAAGCTAGTTCTGATTACTGATCGCCGGGAGAACCTTGGGCGAACCTCCGGTCGAAGGCGATAGGCCTTTGGCTTGAGGCGGCGCTCAGGATGATAACGCACCGCCTGGGCACTTTTTAGAGGACCAATATGGAACAGCAAGACCTTCAAGCGGAACGGATAGAGATTCAAGACGATCTTTGGGCAGCGAACGAGTTCTTTCAGGAAAAAGGTTGGACCGATGGGCTGCCCATCATCCCTCCGACTGAGGAACGCGTAGCGCGCATGCTCGAGGCCGTCCAGCGAGGTTCTCAGGATGTTATTGGCCATGTTCCACCCCGGTGGGCGCCCGCAACGGTCGAGAAAATCGCCATCAACGCGGTGATGGCGGGTTGTTTGCCTCAGTATATGCCCGTATTGATTGCCGGAGTGGAGGCGATCACCGACCCGAAACTCAATCTTTACTCCCTTCAGGCGACCACAGGCGGTCCGGCGGTCATGCTGATCGTGAACGGCCCGATTCGTCACCGGCTCAACGTCAACAGCGGGGCCAATGTTTTGGGAGAGGGATGGCGCGCCAATGCGACGATCGGACGGGCCATTCGTTTGATTCAGCGAAACATTGGCGGCTCCTATCCCGGCACGACTTGCAAGGCGACGCTCGGTTGGCCGGGCAAGTACACGTTGTGCATCGCGGAGAACGAGGAGGCGAGCCCGTGGGAGCCGTTGCATGTTGAACGCGGGTTCGAGGCTGGGACCAGCACGGTTACCGCCATAAGCGCGGACGGCGCGGTCCGGGCATCGGATCTCGACAGCACGACGGCTGAAGGCGTTCTGACAAATTTTGCCCAGAGAATGGAGGGCCCCGCGGGACCGGAAGCGATCATGGTTATTTGTCCGGAGCATGCGAAAATCATCGCCGGCGATGGGCTCAGCAAAAAAGATGTTAAGAGATATGTATGGCAGAGGGCGCACTGGGTTCTCAAGAATCTGCCGGACGAATCTTTTCAGCAGAGGGTGAAGCGCCGTCCTGACCTGAAGCTCACGCGCGACAGCGTGCTTCCTATTGTGGACAGGCCTGACGATATCCTGGTCGTTGTTGCCGGCGGAGACGGCTCTCAATCCCAATACATCCACGTTTGGGGGCAGAGCACGCCGGAAGGAGGATCGACCAGGTCCGCGACGAAACCCATTCAGAGTTAATCATCGCGAAATGAGAACGTGCTCAAAAGTATCTCTGGTGGTGGCGGTATTCGATCGGTGACCCGCCAACTTCCGTTATGTCAAAAGCCCTCCGGGCGCAAGAGCTCGGCCCCCTGCCGGTGGCTGGGACCCATAAGTCGAACCGGGCTTCTCGGACGTCCGCGGCCGCTCTCCCTTCGTCCCTCAGCCGGGAATCGAAGGTGAATAAGCCCGCAGTGCCACCTGCCAATTCAACAACAATGGGATGAGAGATGGATCGGAAATTATCACAGCGGATTGGTTTGTTTTTTGTGAACATCATCGTAACCGTTCTGCTTGCAGCCGGGTCATCAGATTCCGCTGACTCACGGGAGGAACGAAGAATTGCCCAACTCATTGAGGGTGCAAAGAAAGAAAGCAGGATGGTCCTCTATTCCACGCAGACACAGTCCCAAAGCATGGAATTATTGAGCACCTTCGAAAAACGCTATCCGTTTATCAAAACCAGTCTTTACCGGGCCGGCACGGGGCGGTTGCTGCCCAAAATTATCACTGAGCATCAAACCGGGAGGTATGAGGCTGATGTTATCCAAATAGGAGGTTTTGAGGCGCAAGTCTTTAAGGAAAAGGGTCTGGCGGCTCGGTATATGTCACCCGAAGCCGCTTTCTTTCCGGACGGGTTTAAGGATCCCGATGGGTTCTGGTGTGACGTTTTCGTCAATGTCGGTGTCATGGCTTATAACAAAAAGTTGGTGTCAAGACAGGACGCTCCCAAGTCCTACCAGGATTTGTTCGACCCCAAATGGAAAGGAAGGATCTCGATTGATCAGGAAGACGCGGAATGGTTCGGAAATATGCTGGAGATTTTTGGGAAAGAGAGCGGTTTGAAATTCATGAAAAGACTCGGCGAGCAGGAACTTATCCCGCGCCGCGGGAGAAGACTCCAAGCGCAGCTGCTCGGGGCAGGTGAGTTCCCCATCGCCATGAATTTATACATTTCCAGCGTGGCCGAATTGGTTTTACAGGGGGCACCGATTGAGCCAGTGGCCGCTGAGCCTTTGATTGCGAAATTGCATCCTGTGTTCCTGGCGGCACGCGCGCCCCACCCGAACGCCGCAAAGCTTTACCTGGATTTCGTGCTCTCAGAAGAGGGCCAACGAGTGATTGCAAAAACGGAGATTCCGAGCCGGAAAGGTATTTTTTCCGCGAATCCTATCGTCAAGAAGATTCAGGCAATGAAATTGAATCCCAGCGACCCGAGATTGGGAAAACATTATGCGGAATATCGGTCACTGTTCGAAGAAATTGTGTTGAGAAAAAGATAAAGAAGCAGGAAACCCATGGACATCGCGCACACACTTACAAGTCACGTACTCCAATCGACCTACGGGAGTATACCAGAGGATGTCGCGAGAACGACAAAGAGATTTGTTCTCGACACGATCGGCACCATTATGGCCGGCTCTTCAGATCCCTGCTGCAGAGAGATCGTCAAACTCGTTCAGGAATGGGGCGGAAAAGGGGAGAGCTCTATCCTCGTTTTTGGACAGCGGGTTCCCTCGATACACGCCGCTTACGTTAACAGCATGATGGCCCACGCTTTGGATTTTGATGATACCTATGGCTACGATCTGAAAACCAACAGAAGGGATGGCGGCCACGCGAATTCAAGCGTCGTTTCGGCGGCTTTGGCGGCCGCCGAGATGAGGGGAGACGTCAGCGGAAAACAATTTATAACGGCTGTCGCGACAGGCGTGGATCTCATGCTGAGACTGGGGTTTGCGCTAAAAGGGGGAAGAGGCTGGACGCGATCGGCTATTTGCGGGGTGTTCGGAGCCGCCGCCGCGGCAGGCTATCTACTAGGCTTAAACGAGCGGGAAATGTTCCATGCCTTTGGTGTCGCTTACAGCCAGGCATCCGGTAACCAGCAAGCCATTGTGGATAAAGCATTGGTGAAAAGGCTGCAACCGGCTGTTGCGGCTCAAGCCGGCGTATTTTCGGCATTGTTGGCTCAGAGGGGCGTCACTGGGGCCGAGGACATTCTTCAAGGCAAGTTTGGTTTTTTCAATTTGTACAGCGCCGGTGAGTACGATCTCGACCCGCTCCTGAGGGATTTGGGAAAAACGTACGAGGGTTTGAACTTGGGAATAAAACCCTATCCGTGCGGCCGGTTGATACATCCGGCGATCGACGGCGCGTTAGAGATCCTGTCCAATCACGCGATTGCCGCGGATGAGGTAAAAGAAATTGTTGTTCGCGTTCCCGAGCGATCTTTCTATTTGGTCGGGGCGCCGTTCGAGATCAAAGACGATGTCAACGTGAGAGTCCAGTTCAGTATCCCCTACGGCGTGTCGGTAGCCGTTATCAGAAGGCGAGTCTCAATGGATGATTTTTTGGATGAAGCAAGAATAAGAGACCCGCGCATCGAGGAAATGGCCCGAAAGGTCACGGTCGCGATCGATACCGATCCGGAAATTGAGTATTCCGCCAAGCTCCCCGTGACAGTGGAGGTTATGACCGCCGGTCGAGGCAAGTTTGTCAAGCGGGTGGAGCGCATTCATGGGGACCCTAACGATCCCCTCACCCCGGAAGAGTTCCATAATAAAATCGTTTCTTGCGCGAGATATGCGATAAGACCTGAAATGTCCGAGCGGGTGGACAAGATTATTGACACCACGGATCGTTTGGAAGACCTGAACAATGTAGGCGCGCTCATTGCGCTTATAACATAGGTTTTCCACGGTATGTTCAGGAAGGAATTTTGAAATGTTGGAGAAATGGGCCTCCGGAATATTGGCTCTGCTGCTGTTAATCATCGCCCCGGGCCGATCTTTGGCTCTGGATAAGATGAGAGTGGGCGTGAGCTCGGTGAGCGCGCTGCACGGCGCGCTGTGGGTGGCGAGCGAAAAAGGACTCTTCAAGAAGCACGGGATCGAAGCCGAAGTGATCGTTATCGGAGGGGCGTCAGCCGGAGGGATGAGCGCCCTGATCGCGGGCGACGTTCAGTTTCTAAGCGGCTCGGGCGAGGCCGTGATCAATGCCACGCTTAGAGGCGCGGATATCGTGATGGTGGCGTCTTCTTTGAACAAAGGCGTGCAAAGACTCGTGGCCCAACCACTGCTTAAAAATATCCATGATCTGGCGGGAAAGAGAATCGGCGTCACGCGTTTCGGAACGGCCTCTCATTTGGTGCTGCAAATGATGCTCAGAAGGTCGGGTATCGCTCCTGACAAAATCCAGGTGCTCCAGGTGGGTTCATCGCCGGCCATGCTCGCCAGTCTCGACAAAGGAGGGATCGACGCCGCCGTGCTCACGATGCCGTCCATCTTTGTGGCCGAAGAGAGGGGCTATCGAATTCTGGCCGACCTCGCCGATATGGATATCTATTATCTCAACACGATGATCGACGCGACCAGACGCTATCTGCGCGGGAATCGCGATCAGTCGACGCGGTTTCTCAAGGGCTTTGTTGAAGGGATCGCCTACTTCAAGATGAACAAAAAAGAGAGCGTGGAGGTGCTGAGGAAAAAATTGAGAACAGACCCCGGAAGAGAGAAGTATCTCGAACTCTCCTACGATCTTTTGGCGAGCAAATTCTACGATCAGGTCCCTTACCCTTCCCTGAAGGGTGTGGAAACGGTTTTAGGGTTTCTCGCCAAGGACAATCCAAAAGCCAGAGAAGCCGACCCGAACGCATTTATCGATAACAGCATCATCAAAGAGCTGGACGAGAGCGGTTTTATCCGCAAGCTCTACGAAAAATAGGAAGAGAGAAGGAGTTCAGAGCAGTGGTCAAGATCGTTGTGTGCGATGATACGGACGGCGCCTTTCAGAAATCCGGAGAGCTGGAGCGACTCAAACCGGCCGGCGCGCTCATCGTTTACGGGGATGTCGCGGAAACCAGGGAAGAAGTCGTTGAACGGTTAGCGGGGGTAAGCATTGCCGTGGCTATTCGGGATCGAACGGCGCTCGACCGCCAGACCCTCGCTTCTCTTACAGAGCTTAAACTCATTGCTTCGACGGGCCCGCACAGGATCGATATCAAAGCTGCGACTGAGTTGGGAATTGTCGTGGCGGGAACTCCAGGAACTTCCACTTCCTCGGTCGGTGAGCATGTCTTTGGAATGATTCTTTCTCTCGCGCGCCGCATCGCGGTCTCGGATCAAGCCCTGCGCCAGCGGCGCTGGGAATCTTCACCCGGGGTGGAGTTGGAGGGAAAGATTTTGGGAATACTCGGGCTGGGGCGTACCGGTGGAGCGGTTGCCAGAAGAGCGCCCGCTTTCGGCCTGCAGGTGATTGCCTGGGGACCGAGCCTCACGGAAGACCGCGCGGCTTCTGTGGGAGCTCGTATGGTCAGTGAGGAGGAGCTATTTCGTACCGCTGATATTCTTTCGGTTCACCTTCGCCGTTCCGAATGGTCGGTAAATTTCGTGAGCGCCTCTCGGCTCGCTAGGATGAAGCCAAGCGCGTGGCTGATTGATATCTCCTGGTCTGGAATTGTGGACCGTAAAGCTTTGGCGGCGGCGCTTGGCGAGCAGCGCATTGCCGGCGCGGCATTGGACCTTTGCGATACTTATCCCGTCGACGGCAATGATCCGATACTGGATGCGCCGAATACTGTTCTGACGCCGCACCTCGCCTGGCAGACGGTCGAGTCGTATCAGCGCTCCGCGCGTATGGCCGTGGATAACATCCTGGCCTACCTCGGCGGAAAGCCGCTGAATGTGGTTAATCCGGAAGCGCTGAGATCCGGTAATCTTTGATCCCGCGCGCTTGACGCTCCTAGCCAAACTGCCTAGTTTGAGGATGGCAGAAAGAATCATATTGCCGGTCTATCATCCGGGAGCCGGTCCAAAGACGTGAAATGGAACCGCAAACCAGGCTGATCTTTGAACACCTGCTGACCGCGCTCGGAGCGGGAGCGCTGATTGGTTTTGAGCGCAGCTATCACGGACGGCCCGCAGGTTTCCGCACGCATGCGCTGGTGTGCGTCGCCTCGAGCGCGCTGATGCTGGTCACGTTGTATCAGGAGCGTTGGTTTCCAGCCGCCGTATCCGAGTCTTTGAGCATCGACCCGACGCGCATGGCGCAGGGGATCATGACCGGAATCGGATTTCTTGGCGCGGGCGTTATTTTTAAAGGAGGGCTTACCGTCCGTGGCCTGACCACGGCAGCTTCCATCTGGATCACGGCGGCGATCGGTATACTGGCCGGCATAGGTTTCTACTCCGCGCTAATCATCACGACCTTACTGACTGTGGGTACGCTTTCCGCATTCAGATGGTTTGAGGCCAAGATGCCGGTCGAGTTGTATGCCCAGCTCGAAGTGAGATTCTCCCCGGAGGCGGCGATCCGTGAGCCGGAATTTCGGCGGTTGATCACCGATCACGGCTTCTCCGTCGCCAGAATAAATTATCGCTACGACGCCGAAGAGCGCTTTTTTCAGTATGGCACGGTGATTCGGACCCGTGATGCCGCCAATGCCGGTCGCCTTTCAGAAGCGCTGCGCAGCACTTCAACCGTCCGAGCCTTCGAGTTGTCGCCGATGGGCGGCTGAACCGCGAATCAAAAGCACGGAAAGAAAGCACGCGCTGCTCAGGCGAGCAGCGCGTGCCTAAGTGCCGCCAATCGGACCGGCACGCGGGGCAGGCTAAGGTAGCTCGGAAGCTTTCTCTACTGGGTATCGCCGCGCGGCCCCTGGCTCGGAGAAGCTCCGCCTTTGCCGCGAGTGGCGCCTGTTCCCAGGCCAAGCGCCTGTTTGGTTTTGTCATCTAATCTCCCGGTAACAGGAAGGCCTTCTCGCTGCTGAAACACCTTAAGCGCAGCCTCTGTCTCCGGTCCCATCATTCCATTCGCAGGACCGGGATCGAGTCCTTTGGCCTTCAAGGCCTCTTGAGCTCTTCGAATGTCCTCACGGCCGGCCTGCTGCTCAGCATCACCCCGGGCTCCCGGCCCCCATGGCTCAGTGCCCTTGTGGTCACCCGGCTCCTTTCCTTGCTGCTGCATTCTGGAACCAGAAGGCTCGCTGCCTTTTGGCTCAGTCTGCGCCCAGATCAAAGAAGAGCTGAGCAACAATGTTGCGGCGAGACCCGCTAGAAGTACACGAGATTTCATCATCTGTCCTCCTTTCTCCTGAAATTCAACGTAAACGGACTCTCCTCACGTCAGTTAATGTTGGATCTCTTCATGCAAAGGTCAATGCGGAACATTCCTTAGACGTGTTCACGGGCCGGAACTCACAACTTTTGTCATGGCGCGTGAGGATCGCATGCTGGGCGGATATTTGACTTTTTACCCCGGTAGGCCTTAATTCCTTCACATGATACCCGGGAAACAAACGCCGCCTGTTCCCGACATGGTGCTCATTCCTGAAGGTTCCTTTTTGATGGGAAGCGGGGAGGGGCAGGAAAACGAAAGACCCGTTCACCGGGTTTGGGTCGACCGCTTTTGGATCGGAAGATTTCCTGTGACGAACCTGGAGTACGGAACGTTTATCGAGAAAACCGGCTTTCCGGCGCCGCCCTTCTGGACCGAACCGATGTTTTCCGATCCGGCTAAACCGGTTGTGGGGGTGAGCTGGAACGATGCAGTCGAGTATTGCGACTGGTTAACTCAATGCACGAAGCAGAACTTCCGTCTTCCGACTGAAGCGGAGCGGGAGAGAGCGGCGCGGGGAGGCAAAGAAGGCCGACGATACCCGTGGGGAGATGAGCCGCCCTGGGAGAGACCCTATGCGGGCTATGATGCGACAACCGGCGGGCCGCAGCCGGTCGGCGTCGATGAGCCCAACGATTTCGCTCTCTACGATATGAGCGAAGGTGTTCATGAGTGGTGCAGCGACTACTATGATTACGCATACTATCGATACTCGCCGGAAAAAAATCCGCAGGGCCCCTCTTCGGGAAAGAGACGCGCTTCTCGGGGCGGCTCGTGGCGTCACCGGATCAAATTCAGCCGCTGCGCGGCACGAAGCTCGCTGCCTCCGGGTTTCCGATACGCGGATTATGGCTTCCGTTTAGCCCTGAGTTGAGTCTGTTTCGCCTATTGAATCTATTCGTCTGTCTGGTCTTCGGAATACAAACACGCGGGATTATTCATCATCTGAAATGATCACCCGTGACGGTGAAAGCCGCTGCCCGCTCTCCGATCCCGCGCAATGGGCCAGTCATTAATCCCACCGCTAGTTACCTGCCTGCCGGCAGGCAGGTCGGATGCGCGGGCTCTCCGAACGGGCAGCAGCTTTCACCCCGCCGAGGGGCGTAAGGGAGAAGGCCGCGGACGTCCGATAAGCCCGCTTCCACGCATGGCACCTACTCATCGGCTGCGGCCTGAAACCTTGCGCTCCTCGGCCGCTTCGGCCAAGACCCCGACGTGCTTTCGGAGAAATAAGACGAAGTAAACGTTATCAGCACACAAGTACACGCAAGAGAAGCTCGGGTTTGAACTTTCATGGATTATCGCGTAGGTTAACTGTGGTTGTCGTCTCTTGCCAAGATAAAAATTTTCAAGACGCGGCCGAATTCGATAGCCTCAGAGGTCTCGTTGGCGTATCCGGAGGAGGTTTCCCATGGACGGACATGAAGTGCTTCACAAAAACGAAGGTATTCTTAGAGGGATCATTCGCAGCATAGACAAGAATCTCGACTACACAGTGGTATCCACTGACGATGAAGAGGGAGCCAGATTTTCTCTGAAAATTTCCATGCGAGGGCGAGCCGCCAATGTTTCGCTTTCGCTGGAGGATCTGAGACTGGCCGCCTCGGATGCCGTGCGGAAGAATTCGATCCGGCAGAAGATCAAAAACACTCGCGACCATATGATGGACAACCGTCTTCCAGATGTGCTGGGCATTAAGGTCGAAAGAATGCTGAAAGCGCACCGTGAGAGCCAGGAGGCTGTTCAGCATACTCCCTTTCGTCGCTCGCCCAGGAGATAATCTGAAAAAAGCCCTTCATCAGCAGGTAAAAAGGGCAGGCCATCTTTAGGATTCCGGATCCTTCCCCATCGTTCCCGCGCAGGCGGGAACCCAGCACGCTATCTCAAGGTGAAGCTCTATTCTCGTGGAACCGCTCAAAGCAATATTTTGGATTTATCGAACGGCTTTCCTCCGCTCTCTCGCGCTTCTGGGCAGGAACTGGGGAGTCATATTTGCGCCGGTCATCTACGGCCTCTTGCTGTCACTGGCTGCGGTGGTCTTTTCGCCCTTCTGGCTTATCGGCGGAATGCTCCTGACGGCGGTGGCCGCCGCATGCGCGAGCTCAGGACTCTATCTCATTGAGAATATCGTCCGGGGAGGGAAGATTGATCTTAACGATTTTATCAAAGGGTTCCCGGTCTATGTATGGGAGATCCTCGGCATCGCGTTTATTCTTTGGATTCCCATGACGCTGCTCTCGCGGGTCGCTTACACAACGCCGGAAGGGCCCTTTATTGTTCTGGCTGTTCGGATTCTCCTTTATATCATTCTAAACCCGGTCCCGGAATTGATCTATCAAAGCCGGATTTCAGGACTGGCTCTGCTATCGGCGAGCTATGAATTCATCGTTGCGAACTGGATCGAATGGTTCCTGCCCAATGTTTTAATAGCGGCGGCGTTCTATCTGCTGACGGTGTGGCTGAACGCGGTGGCCGCTTACATGCCGGTTTTTGTTCAGTCCTTTCTCATTTTTTCCGCTTTCGGTCTTCTGCTTGCTTTCCTGATGATCTTTCGTGGCGTTCTCTTTTCCGATCTGAACGGTACGACGCGCCGAAGCCGCCTCTTCCGCTATCGCGCTCAGGCGTCGCGGGGAGCGGACCTGGAGTAAAGATCCTCTTTATCAGCCCGGTCAGGGTATGAATTAGGGAAATTGGGCGGGCACATCTTTACATTGAGAGCGCGCGCGGCTATAGATGGCCGGACGGAATTCTCAAGCGTGCAAGTGATTTGGACACACTTGAAGTTCCCCTTTTAACGTCGAGCGCGCGACCGTTCTACCTCACGAGAAAGTTCTATCTAACCATGGCTGACAGGAGTTTCACCGCGGCGGAGCTGCACGAAGCGTGGCCCGCGCTTTCGATGGAGGAGCGCGCCGAAGGATTTGAGCTTTTGCAGCGCGAGGAGGCGGAAAGATTTTTTACCCAGTTGAGCGCGCACGATCAGGCTCAAATGGTTTTGCTGCTGCCCCCGGGCGAACGGCGCATATGGCTCCGTCTGCTGCCGCCTGATGAGGCGGTGGACCTCATCCAAGAAGCGCCCCTCGAAGAGAGGGAAAATCTCCTCCAGCTTTTCGATGATACGACCCGCGCCGAGGTCAGGGGACTGCTGGTCTATGCCGAAGATGACGCGGGGGGACTGATGAACCCTCGCTACGCTCGCCTCCGGCCCGACATGAGCGTCGATGAGGCGATCAGCTATCTGCGGCGCGATGCGCGCACGCGCGGTGAAAGCGCCTATTATGCCTACGTCGTCGATGCGGAAAACCGATTGCGCGGCGTGGTTTCTTTTCGCGATTTGTTTGTGTCGTCCGGAGAAAAGAGGATCGAAACTGTAATGCGCAAAGACGTCGTCACCGCTTCCGAAGATATGGACCAGGAAGCGCTCAGCCAGCTTTTTGCGCGGCATAATCTCATAATGATTCCGGTCGTGGATTCAGAACGGCGCATTAAAGGAGTCGTTACTCTCGACGACATTATCGACGTGGTTCAAGAGGAGGCGACAGAGGATATCCAAAAAATCGGCGGCACGGCCGCCTTGGAGGCGCCCTATCTGGAAGTCCCATTGCTCCAAATGATAGGAAAACGCGCCGGTTGGTTAACGGTCCTGTTCATCGGGGAAATGCTCACGGCGACAGCGATGGGCCATTTTGAGGCGGAGATCGCCCGGGCGGTCGTTCTCGCTCTTTTTGTTCCGCTCATTATCAGCAGCGGTGGAAACTCAGGGTCGCAGGCATCGACGCTGGTTATCCGCGCGATGGCTTTGGGAGAGGTGAGACTGCGGGACTGGTGGCTGGTGGTGCGCCGTGAGCTGGCAACAGGTTTCGTTCTGGGGTCCATTTTGGCCGGAATCGGTTTGATCCGTATTCTGGTCTGGCAGTCCGCCTTCCAAATTTATGGCGAGCATTACGTTCTTGTAGGAGTGACTGTCGCCGTTAGCCTCCTCGGCGTGGTCCTGTGGGGAACCCTGGCGGGCTCCACGCTGCCTTTGGTTCTTCGGATGATCGGTTTGGATCCGGCGAGCGCATCAGCGCCTTTCGTCGCCACACTCGTCGACGTAACGGGAATCCTCATCTATTTCTCAGTTGCCAACGTGATGCTTCGGGGAACGCTCCTTTAGGAGAGCTAACCCCGGGCTAACCGGATTGGCTCGCTGCTGTGCAGCACCTGAGGGGACAAGCCTTTCCGGTCGAGGCAAGAGGCCTTGGCCTTGAGGTAGCCCTAAACTCGAGGCTTTTCCGCGATGACCGTGGAGAACTCCTTGCGGGTCCCCTCGGGGGCGGGAAAGGTCTGATGGCGCGATTCCAAAATAGTCCAACCGGCAAACCGTTCTTCCAGCTCGGTTTTTTGGAACAGGCAATAGTTGTCGGGGTCGAACATGCCCAGGTAACTTGTGCCCTCGGTCAGCACATTGACAATGGCGCGCCCTCCGGGCTTGACGTGCTCCTGGATGGCGGAGAGCAGCTTGAGGGCAGTCTCACGGCGAAAAAACATAAGCAATCCGATGGCGACGATCGTGTCGTAAGAGCGATCGATGGTCCATGTTTCAATGTCCGCCTGGATTGCTTGTACCCTTAGCCCTTCCCGCTTCGCGTCTGCATTGATGCGGGCGACGGCGGTCGGGCTCGCGTCCACGGCTACTACACGGAAGCCGCGACGGCCTGCCTCCAGGCTCAAGTTGCCAAGCCCGGAGCCAAGATCGAGGATTTCGCCCGTGAGATAGTCCAGAGCGAGGATCTCAAAGGGGTTCAGCGCATACTCTTGATCCCGAACCTGTCGCTGAAATTGCGTTTCGAAAAAATCTACGGATCTATTTTTGACCATGTCAGCCACCTTACGCTTGCATCCCATTGAACGCCCGCCCTCGGTCTACGATGCGCCAGGCTCCGCTCTATCCATGAATATCCCTTTCATATGGGTTCAAAATCCTGCAGCGGATCGTCGGATGCCGGCAGGAGTGAGCAAAACGTATCTATCTGGAGAAGCGTGGCGCAACCCGGGCAGTAGTATTCGTAATAGCCGCCGATGTAGGGTTCTCCGGAAGGCGCCGAACCATGGGCCAGGTCTTTAAGGTCTCTCCGGCGCCGAAGGGCAAAGAGCTTATAATTAGCTTTGTGGTCGCAAAACAAGTGGCCGCAGCGGACGCAGCCGATGACCTGCGTGCCATTGGACTGCATCGCGGCGAGATACTCATGAAACCGAAGCGTCTTTTCCCACCCGGCCAGACCGCGAACAGACTCCGCTAGCCCTGACGTCGATCCGGCGCCGGGCTTGCCGTCGCGCAAGCGCTCAGCGCGAATTTCCTCGCGGCGCTTCTCCGTTTCCTCTCTGTCCGGGAACCGCTTCTCCTGTTGCAATACAACGCCATAGATCTCGCCGGCGACGCGCCGCGAGACGATTCCCACTCGCACGTCTCGCGCCACGCGATCGGGCTCTCGGTCCAGGGGGTCTCCGTAACCGCCGCCGCCGGCCACAAAATCCGCCACGATACAGAATTCCGGGAGGGCCACTCTTCCTTTCATTTCTTTAGGATGACTGACGGTGCCCCAGTTCTCGGCTTCGATCTGTTCCGGTTGAGTCGGATAGGAGCCGCTCTTAAGTCGAGAGAGGATCGGCGCGCCGGCGGTATGGAAGATGGCTCGAATCCCTCCTATCCCAGCGGGATATCCCCCGAACAACCCCACGCCTTCCGGCAGGCCGCTGTAGGGCCGATAGCTTACGCTGCAATCACGGGAGCCGTAAATCATGTAGATGCGGAAGCTCCCTGCGCCGCCGGCGTATCTGCCGGGCGCCCCGCCGTCCCTGTGGAGATTGCGCGTGAAATAAAGGAACGGATACTGCATTTCGGTGCGTTCCACGTCACTGATGCCGCCCGAAGGGATATTCATATTGCCACCGCAATGAACTCCGTCTCGTGTGGGCGTTGCGCCTAATCCCGCTCCATGCGAATCGTACAAACCCTGCGCGACGACGAGTCCATTCCGGTTGTGGCCGCCGTAAAAAATGCCCGGTCCACCCGCGTACCAGACTCCCTGCCATGGAGCGTTGATATCTTTGTGGCCGCCGCTGTAGAGCATCCTCGCGATGCAGTCACTCACGGCGATCTTCGCCTGCACACCGACTGCGGGCGCTTCGCCGCAGGCCGCCGGAAAGCTGCAATTCAAAATGGTTCCTTCCGGCACGGTGACTTTTACCGGCCGGAGCCTTCCGTCGCTCCACGGGACGTCCCAAAAGAGAAAATCCGTCAGTACGACCGCGATTTGAGCCGTGGTGCCGGCGAGCGTAGAGTTCGTGCTGTCCGTCATCTGCGGGCTTGTGCCGGTAAAGTCCAGGAACAGATCGTCGCCTTTTTTCGTCATCGAGCAGACGATTTCGTAGGCCCTCATCTCGTTGTCTTTGCGATCGAAGGCGTTGCCGAAAACCCGTGATGCCCAGCGGCCGTCCGGCAGGCCCCGGAGGCGAGCGCGGGCGAGCCTCTCCGAGTCCTGGATCATCTTGTTTCCCGCCGCCGACGTGAACTCAAGACCAAATTTTTCCACCAGCTCCAGGTAGCGCCTCGCCAGGACATTGTTCGAAGCGATTTGAGACTTGACGTCCATGCCGACGTATTCCGGATCGCGGCACTGCTGGGTGAGACAGCGAAATACGTCCTCGCGAAATTCGCCTTCCTCGACGATCTTGAGGCCCTGGATGCGGATTCCTTCGTGATAAACTTCGCTCGCAAGACCACGGAGCACGCCGCCAGTGTCGGCGGTGTGAATGCTGGAGGCAACCCAGGCAATCAGCTTTGCTCCATGGAAAACGGGCTTGATGATCATCATATCGAACGTGTGCGCGCCGGCGATATAGGGATCATTGAAGAAAATCTGGTCTCCGTCGTAAAAACCGGGACTCTTTCCGTACCATTCGATGAGTTTTCTGATCGCGTCGGATGTCGCCGCCGCGAATCTCAGGTGACCCGAGCAGGCAAGGACCATTATGCCCTGCGCGGTGTAAAAAGACGCCATGCATTCGCCGCCTTGGGAAACAATGGGAGAAGAGGTGACTCTCTGAATCGAGGTCCGTCCTTCTTCACCGATCGCCCAAAGTCGGTGGAGAAACATTTCGTATTTCACCGTGTCTAATTTGAAACCCCGGTCTGGCATGGTTTAACTCCGGTTGCGGCGGTACTCCGTTATCTATCCATGAATCATATGGGCAACTCGCCGCGGAATTCGCTATACGATCGCTCTATGTTGCCCTTCAAGCGCCCCGCCTCGGCCCAACTGCGGTACGGTCCGACATCGATGGCCGTAACCGCTTCAGATTCCGAAAGCCCCCGATTAAAGCAATTTTTTGCCTCGTTGTAGACCCAAAGCAGATAATCGCGCATTTCCATTAGCTCGGCCTTGCCGCCGACGGGTCCGTGGCCGGGGACAATAATTTCTACGTCCATCTCCAAAATGGTCCCGACAATCCTGATCCAATTGCCGATGTGGCCGTGGAACCCTTGCGGCGTCACTTTGTGAAACGCGACGTCTCCCGCAAAGAGCAACTTGCGCCGCGGCAGGTAGATCAAACCATCGCCGCGCGTATGGCCGGTCCCCAGATGGAAGAACCGAATCTCGAGATCGCCCAAATGGAAAGTCATTTCTCCCTCAAATGTTTGATCAGGAAAACAGATCCGGACGCCGCGGAGCCCGTCGGCTAATTGAGGGTGCCCCTTGCTCCATCGTTCGATCACGTCAGGCGCCACCCGAAGGATTTCTTCGCGGCAGAGGGAATGGCTGACGATTTGGGCCGGAAGAAAGTTTTGCAGCCCAAGAAAGTGATCCGCGTGGTGGTGTGTCACAAAAACGTGAGTGACAGGAAGGCCGGTCACGGTTCGTATCCGGCCTAAAAAATCCAGCGCCATCGGGCTGGTGGCCAAGGCGTCGACGACGATCGCCCGGTCCGGTCCTATAACGAGCCCTGCATTGCTGATCCCGGCGGAGCCGGCCGCTTGCACGTAGGCATAGATTTCCGGCGCAAGCCTGATCAGTCCCGTTTCCCATTCCTTAACGAAGTCTCTCGTCATCGTCGTTGCTTGCCCCTGTCATTACGCAATTCGAAAGGGAGAAACGGACTGGAACACGCTCCCCCGAAACAGGCTCTCAGCTCAGGATTTGTAAAGGCTCCGTATGAAGCCGGAGCGCTCCAGTTCCCTCAAGTACTTAGTCTCCAAAAAATCCTGAACGCTGAGTCTTGATATTCTTTTCTCCATCTCGGATGATTCGCTTTTCAGCCGGTTCAAAGATCCCATGAGGTCTTCTTCTCTGGGATAGGGAATCGGGTCCATTCCCTTGGTATAGGCTTCCCGCACCGCGGCCAGAAGCTCAAGATCGTCGTTTCGAGTGTATTTTTGCAGGACTTTGAGGCTCAGATCCTTGTTGGTTTTGTAGAGATAAATGGCCTCGACGAACGCTTTCAGGAAGTTTTTCGCCGCGGCATCTTCGTCCTTCGCGATGAAAGATCGGTTGGCAATCAAAGATGTGCCCATCTCTCTAATATCCAAAGCGCTGAAATCGAAGAGGATCTTAAATCCCGCTTTCCGCGCCCGTAGCGCCAGTTCCGTCGATAGGACGGCGCCGTCGAGGCGACCGGCCACGAGCGCAGAGAATATTTCTGCGGTACCGCCGATTTGAAGTATCGCAACGTCCTTGTCGGGCTTGAGATTCCACCTTCTCAATCCCTCTCGTAAAAATAGATCTCCCGTCGATCCGTACTGGGTTATGCCGACGTTTTTCCCTTTTAGCTCCTGAAGCGAGTTCAGGGCAGGCCTGACGACCATATGGCCTGAATAGCCGCGCGACGTCTGGGCCAGCACCGCGAGTTCAGCGCCGCGAGCGATGGCGGTCACCGTCGAGACTCCGCCGGTGTGAGCGAATTGAACATCTCCTCCGATAACCGCCTGGACAAGACGCGGAGTTGTCGGAATTCTAATAAGCTCTGCATCGAGCCCGTATTTTGAAAAAAGCCTGGCTTCTTTCGCGATCCAGGTGATTGCGAATCCGCCACCAGGTCCCGCGTAGGCCGCCCGCACTTTTTTCAGCTCAGCCTCAGATCTGGCCAGGGAAGAAAAAAGCGAAAGCAGAATGGAAGCTGCCCCGATTAAAATAGCGGATCTCCAAAAAAGCTCACGCGCAGCTTTAGATGAACAATACAAGTATAATCGCGCTCCGATTCTGTCGTGACTGCTCATTGAGCCGCACTTCCTTGATACAATCTGCCGGTTGGGTCGCCAGTCTAGTTGCAGCCGCCGAGAATTGTCAAGCTATTCGCGCCCAGGCGGTCGGCGCGGGCAGAATTTCCGTTGCGATTGTCACCTCTCCGGATAATGTGGTACGGATGTGAGGAGTGATGACGAGAAATATTAGTGAGTGGATAACGCTTTTCATTTTCCTGGTCATTGCGGCTCCCGGCAGCGCAGAGGATGGGAATATTATACGGGAAACCGCATCTGGCATCCGGAAAGTGACGTAAACGTCGAGGGCGTCAGAACGGTCTTGCAAATTTGTGGCGAGCAGATCCAGGCAAAAGGGGCTCTGCCTGTGGGCCGGATATTGACGGCCTCAGTTGGACGAAGACGGAGTTCAGAGATTGATCATGTGGATAAGAAGCGCAGGCATTCTGCTGTCCGGGTTAAGTCTTTTCAGCATTCATCCTCCGCTGTTATTTGGAGTCGAAAGAATCAGAGTTGGTTTGAGCTCTATGAGCAGTCTCCACGGCGCCGTCTGGGTGGCTGAAGAAAAGGGTATCTTCAAAAAGCACGGCGTTGAGCCGGAGATCATTGTTATCGGTGGAGGCGCCTCGCGAGGGGTGAGCGCTTTGATTGCCGGAGACATTCAGTTCGTGAGCGGGTCGGGCGACGCTGCAATCAATGCGAGCCTCAGGGGTGCTGACGTGGTGATTGTGGCCTCGGTCGTGAACAAGGGCGTGCAGAGAGTCATGGCTCGAGCGGAACTGAAGACGCCAGGAGATCTCAAAGGTAAAAGAGTCGGCGTCACCCGATTCGGTGCCGCATCCCATTTAGCTTTGGGATTAATGCTGAGGAGGTGGGGTATCGGCCCGAGCGACGTCGGCGTCGTTCAGGTCGGCTCCTCCCCGGCTATGGTTGCTAGCCTGGACAAAGGAGGAATCGATGCGGCGGTGCTCAGCATCCCTCCCGCCTTTATCGCCGAGGAAAAGGGATATCGCGTTCTGGCAGATCTTGCTCAGATGGATATCTACTATCTTCATCAGATTCTTGGCAGTACGCGGAGTTACCTGCGCGCCAATAGGGACGCAGCCGGCAGATTCATCCGAGCCTTCGTGGAGGGGATCGCTTTTTTCAAGAAAAACAAGAGAGAAAGCCTGGAGGTCTTGAGGAAAAAACTCAGAACCGATTCCGAAGGGGAGAAACATCTCGAGAAATCCTATGATCTGCTCGCTTCCACCTATTACGAAAACATTCCTTACCCTTCGATGCAGGGAGTGGAAACGGTGCTGGATTTTCTCGCAAAGGATAACCCCAAGGCCAGAGGCGCCGACCCGAAGTCATTCGTTGAAGACAATATTTTGAAAGCGCTGGATGCGAGCGGTTTTATCAAGGCGCTATACTAAGAAATGAGAAGTCTTATGAAGGATCCGTTGCGGGTTTTCTTAGTGCTGCTCTTTTCCTTTGTCATTGTCCCGCCTGGAACGCTTCAGGCGCAATCGAGCCATCACGCCGCGTTGATCGAGGGCGCTAGAAAAGAGGGAAAGCTGCTGTGGTACACCTCCATGGCGATCGATACCTCCAAACCTCTGCTCGATGGGTTTTTGAAGGAATATCCGTTCATAAACGCGGAACTCGTGCGGCTGGGGGAAGAACAACTCATGAACCGTATCATGGGCGAAATCCGCGCGGGGAAATGGTCGTTCGATTTGACGTCGGGAAGCGCGATATCCACGTTGGTGGAGCGAAAAATCATAGCGCCGTATGATTCCCCGGAGCGAGACGCGTATAGGAGCGACTTCAAGGACCCCCGGGGATACTGGACAGGGGTTTACGTGAACAACCTGATATTAGCCTACAATACGAAGCTGATAGCAGCAAAACAGGCGCCCAAAGATTATCCCGATCTCCTCGATCCAAAGTGGAAGGGAAAAATGCTGATGGACTCGACCGATTACGATTGGTTTGGGACGCTGATGCTGACGTGGGGAGCGAATAAAACTATCGAGTACATGAAGCAGCTCGCGCGCCAGGACCCGCTATGGCGCCGCGGGCACGGTCTCACCGCCCAACTTGTGGGGGCCGGAGAAACTCCTTTGGCCTGGGCTTACAACTTTAGGATCGAGCGGATGAAGGCTGACGGTGCTCCGGTGGATTGGGTAGACACATTTGATCCCATCGTGGTGACGATTAGCGGTATCGGTTTAAGCGCGAAGCCTACGCATCCGAACGCGGCAAAGCTCCTCATTGATTTCGCCCTCAGCAAGAGGGGCCAGGAGCTGGTACGAGAGATGAGACGGATCCCTGCGCGAAGCGACGTCGAACCTCTCGCCGCCAAGATGAACCAGAGCCGGCTTAAGCTGAAACCGGTTCCCAAAGAGATCTACCTCAACCTCGATCACTATGCGCAGGAATTTCGGAAGATTTTTGGTCTCTGATTCGGATCAAGGCGGTTTTTACTGAACGAAGAGGCCACTGAAGCTGATAGAAAATGGAGTTTCCGGCGATCTTGCGTGTTTACTACCGTGAAAGGCGAAAGGGGGGAGAGATGCTCAAGAAACTTTCCTACTTATTGTCGGCTCTGGTCATTGCGCATATTACCGGAGTTGCGCCGGCGTTGGCCCAAGACGCTTACTATAAGGGCAAGACGATTCGGTTCATTATAAACTTTACTGCCGGAGGGCCAACGGACGTGTTCGGCAGGCTGATCGCCCGCTTTTTGCCGCAGCATATTCCCGGGAATCCGGCGGTTGTTGTTCAAAACATGGGTGGAGCCGGTGGGGTCATCGGAGCCAATTACGTTTATGAGATCGCGAAACCTGACGGCCTGACGGTCGGGATCTTCTCCGGTATGTACCTGCCGCAGATTCTAGGCGGCTCAGGTGTGCGCTATGATCTCAACAACATGCCCATCATCGCGGGAGCGGCCGAGACCTCCGTCGTTTACATTCGGGCGGATGCGGGGGTGGTGCAGCCGGCGGATCTGTTAAAGCCCGCGAAGCCAATTGTCGTCGGCGGCTTTACGCGGGAGAACAACAAAGATCTGGGACTTCGGCAAGCCCTGGATCTCTTGGGGGTCTCGTACCGGTACGTGACCGGATATCCGGGAGTTGCCGAACTACGGGTCGCGATTCAGCGGGGCGAGATCAACTACACTTCAGAGAGCCTGACCGGATATACGACGGGTGGCGTTCTCCTGGTTAAGGAAGGCACGGTCATCCCGCTCTATCAGGAAGGTTTGCTTGGCCCCGACGGGGACATCATCCGCGATCCCAGGTCAGACCTGCCTTCTTTGAAGGAGGTCTTCCGGAAGGTCAAGGGAACTGACCCGTCCGGAACCTTATGGGATGCCTTCAAAGTCTCCGGAGGCTCCCGCAGCATGTTGAGGTTCATTCCAGCGCCTCCGAAGACTCCCGCCAATGTGGTTGAAATCTTGCGAAAGGGCTTCAAGGGCACCTTTGAAAACCCGCAATTTAAGGCCGAGTCAGAACGCGTCTTGCGCTTCCAGTTGATTCCCTTTGTCGGAGAAGACGCGGAGAAGGTCAATGCGGCGGTCTTTCGCGCGGCCACGGGCCCCGCTCGGGAGGCCTTGAAAAACCTGACGAAGGAATGAGCCATCAGCTCGCTCCCTTGACAGGATATCTCTCACTCAACTATGCTCCAAAAAAATAATCGAGGAGGTATATAAACGTGGCAACCAAAAATTACCAAACCGTAAAGGTGGAGAAGGAAGACGGTATCGCCTGGATGATACTGAACCGCCCTGAGAAGCGAAATGCGATGAACCCGCAGCTGCACTACGACGCCCTTGATGCGCTCAATGAGATCGCGACCGATAAGGAATCCCACGTCTTGGTACTGACGGGCGCGGGCAATAGCTGGTGCGCGGGACAGGATCTGAAAGAGTACTTCCGCGCGCTCGAGAACAATCCGGCGGAGCGTCGCAAAGCAGGCTGGGCATCTCAGGAGTGGCGCTGGCGCCTGCTATTCACCTATCCCAAGCCCACGATCGCGATGGTCAACGGCTTTTGTTTCGGCGGCGCTTTTACTCCCCTGATTGCCTGCGACTTCGCCATCGCGGCGGAAGACGCACTTTTCGGCTTGAGCGAAATCAATTGGGGCATATTCCCGGGCGGGCTCGTGAGCCGCGTTTTGGCGGATGCCCTGTCTTACCGGGATGCGATGTATTACATCATGACGGGCGACCCCTTCGACGGAAAGAAGGCCGCGGAGATGCGCCTGATAAACTATGCAGTTCCTAAAGAAAAGCTCCGTGAGGAGACCGTAAAGCTGGCTCAGAAACTGATGGAGAAAAACCCTGCAACGTTACGCGCCGCCAAAGAGGTCTACAAACTGTGCCGCAACATGGATTACGTCCAAGCTGAGGACTACATGATGGCCAAGGGCAATGCTTTGCGCGCCGCCGACCCGGAGAAGGGGCGAGAAGAAGGCATCAAGCAGTTTATCGATGATAAGACGTATCGTCCCGGGTTGGGACCCTACAAAAGGAAAAAAGCGTAAAGGCGTTGCTGTCAAAAATACTGTCAGGTTTCTCATTCATTCCCTATCCGGCCGCCCTGTGGAGTAACGCATCGGTCAAATGGTTGCGTTCTCGCTCGAAACGGTACTCCGCGGGGAGGTTGTTCGCCTTCTTTTACAAAGGAGCCGCTGGGCGCTGCGGTGCAGCCGGGGAGGGGATCTGTAAGTTTTCATTGGCGTTCCGCCGACGGCAAGAAAGATAGGGGCAAGATGGATTTTAATTTACCTGAAGAACTTCAGATGCTGAAGCAGACCGTTCGGCGGTTCGTGGAAAAAGAGCTCATTCCGCTCGAGCGGGAATACCGGCCCGAAGGGGAGGAGATGCCCGAGCGTCTCCTCAAACCGCTTCAAGAAAAAGCCAAAGCCATAGGCCTGTGGATGCTCGACGTTCCGCAGGAATACGGCGGCGCGGGGCTTGATCTGTTGCCCCGCTGCATTATCGCAGAAGAGCTTTTTCGCAGCGTGGCGGTTCCATTCCGGAACAACGAGATTTTCGGGCCGGAGGTCAGGCCGGTTTTGTTCCACTGCAATGAAGAGCAAAAAAAGAAATTTCTCTTTCCCGTGCTGAAAGGAGAAATCAAATTCTGCTTTGCCCAGACGGAGCCGGACGCCGGAAGCGACCCTGCAAGCATGCGCACCCGGGCGATTCGCAACGGCGACACGTATACACTAAACGGCACCAAGCGCTTCATCACGGGCGCCGGGGTTGCGGACTATGGCCAGGTCATGGCGGTCACCGATCCCGAAAAGCGAGCGCGAGGAGGGATCACCTGCTTCATCCTGGATATGAAAAGTCCCGGTGTGATCTTAGAGCGCCAGTGGCCGACGATGATGGGAGAAGCTCCCTGGCAGATCGTTTTTGACAACGTGAAGGTCCCGGCGGAAAACATCATTGGCAAAGAAGGTCAGGGCTTCTCTCTGGCGCAAAAATGGATCTCGGAAGGCCGCATCCGGGGTCACGGCGCCCGCTGTTTGGGCATAGCCGAGCGCGCTCTTGAACTCATGATGGACTACAGCCAAGATCGAGTGACCTTCGGGCGCCCTCTCGCCGAGCGCCAGGCTGTACAGTTCATGGTGGCGGATTCGGCGATGGAGTTGCGCGCCTGCCGCCTTATGGTGTACGAGTGCGCCTGGCGTCAGGATCAGGGTGAAGACGTGCGCGATTTGTCCTACATGGTCAAGATCATGTGCACCGAAATGGTGAGCCGTGTGGTGGACAGGTCGATTCAAGTTCATGGAGGCGTTGGCCTTACCAAAGATCTTCCTCTTGAATGGTGGTACCGGCAGGTGAGAAGCGTCCGAATCACCGAAGGAGCGACTGAGGTTCTTCGCTGGCGGCTGGGTCAGAATCTCTTGAGAGCCCGCAAGCCACAATGACTGACGCTCAATCAGGTTTCCTGCTATCGCCGGTTCGGGTCCTTGACCTGAGCACATCGATCGGTGCGTTTTGCGGCAAGCTGTTGCGCGACCTGGGCATGGATGTGATCAAGATCGAGCCGCCTTCCGGCGATCCGCTCCGCGCAGAGCCGCCGTTTGCGAACGCCCATCTCAATCGGGAGGGCAGCCTTCGGTTTGCATACCTGAACGCGGGCAAGCGGAGCATTACTCTGGATCTCACCCGGGCAGAGGGCAGATCTCTGTTTCTCGATCTCGTGCAGCGCTCGGACATTGTGATTGAAAGCTACGAGCCCGGACACCTGAACGCGCTCGAACTTGGCTATGATATTCTCCGGGAGCGCCAGCCCCGCCTGATCCTCGCATCGATCTCCGGCTTCGGCCAAACCGGGCCATATGCCGGCTATCCCGTCAACGACCTCGTCGCGGGGGCCATGGGAGGCCTGCTTTATATCTGCGGCGATCCCGGTGCGACGCCCTGCATGCCGCCGGAAACTCAATCGTATTACTACGCCAGCATCTACGCGGCCTATGGGATCATGCTGGCCCTGTGGCAGCGCGAGTCGCGCGGAGTTGGGGCGCACATCGACACGTCGCTTCAGGCAAGTCTAGCGCTCCATGAGCATGTTGCGTTCACCTATTCGACTGAACGCAGGATCATCAAACGCGCGGGGAGCCAGCACCAGCATAACGCCCCGGCAAATCTTTTTCCGTGCAAGAACGGTTACATCTCTCTTTTTGTCACGCAAAATCACTGGCCGATATTTCTCAAGGTCTGGGAGGATCATCCACCGGAGTTGGACGATCCGCGTTGGAAAAGCAACGCCGAGCGCCGGGCAAACGCGGAGCGGATCAACTCCCTCGTGAGCACCTTCACTTCCCGCTACACAAAAGAGGAGCTTTCGGATCTGCTGCAGAAGAACGGCATACCGGCTTTGCCGGTCAACACCTCCTCGGATTTTCTAAAAGATAATCATGTACGAGAGCGCGGCTTTTTCGGCTCTGTGACTCATCCTGTGATCGGCTCCTACCTACAGCCGGGAGCGCCGTATATAACGAACGGCAAGCGTCCGGCGCCGGCGGCGGCGCCGTTATTGGGACAGCATAATCAGGAGATCTATAATAGTGAGCTCGGGCTGTCCGTGGATGAGCTGGATGTGCTGGCCGCGGAGCAGATTATCTGAGAAGAATGACAATACAGAGTTTACTAAGGAGTTCATAAGTAACTTGGTATTCTCTAATTGCGCTAGAAGGAGGCTTTTTTCGTCATTCCCGCGGAAGCGGGAATCCAGGGGGAGGGCTGATTCGGACTGGATGCCCGCTTGCGCGGGCATGACGGAGAGGGGGCGCGTCGGTGCCAAGCGCGAGAGAGGCGCTCATCGGGTGGTCTCTCCACGCCTACTTCCTTACGGACTTATTAATAAATCATTCGTAGGAAAGAGAGCGTTTGTCCGTGCCTAGTACCAATCGGATTTTAGAGGGTGTTCGGATTCTTGCGTTTACGACCGGCTATGCGGGCCCTTATGCCGGTCGTCTGCTGGCGCAGTATGGGGCGGAAGTTATCAAGATCGAGTCGTACAAGGGCGGCCTCGATAGTTTCCGGCATTACGGCACATACAAGAGCATCGACGCCGCGCCGCGTTTTATTGAATGCAACCTCGGCGTTCGCTCGCTTACGATCAACCTTAAACATCCGGTAGGCGTGCGGCTGATCAAGGAGTTGGCCGCCCGCTCGGATGGAATCCTGGAGAACTTCCGGCCGAAAGTTTTGGACCGGCTCGGTTTGGGCGATGAGGAGATAAGAAAAGTCAACCCGGGGATCGTCATTTTAAAACTGCCGGGGTTTGGCGGAACCGGTCCGAAGAGCTCGTATGGCACCTGGGGCTTCAACCTCACGGCCTTCTCGGGCATGACCTATCTGTGGAACCATCCCGGCCAGGAACGGCCCATAGGCAGTCAGGGTGTTTATCCTGACCACCTGGGTTTTATATTGGGACCGACGGTGATGGTTGCGGCTCTATTGCGCCGCCGATTGACCGGTGAAGGAGTGTCCATCGATTTGGCGCAAGTCGAAGCGACCGCGTACACGCTCGGAGTGACCTATCTCGAGACGTCGGTGAACGGTCAAGATCCTCAGCCGAAAGGGAACCGGGATCCCGTGAGCGCTCCACACGGCTGCTACCGCTGCCTCGGCGAGGACCGTTGGTGCGTTATTTCGATCGGCACGGATGAGGAGTGGCGCCGGTTTTGTGGGATAATGGGCCGCGAGGAGTTGGCCGCTGATCCTCGTTTCTCTGACCGAAGGGCGCGCTGCCAACATGGAGCTGAATTGGATAAAATCGTTGAGAGCTGGACTCGATCGAAATCGCCCGAAGAGGTGCTGGAGCTTCTTCAGCCTCGGGGAATCGCCGCGGGAGTCGTCAAGAACGGCGCTGATCTTTTGCGCGATCCGCAACTGCGCCACCGCGATTATTTTGCGGCTTTTTCCGATTCTCCAATCGGCCCTTTTGAGATCCCGCGAAGTGGCTTCAAAATCGAAGGCATGACCGAAGATCCCCTGTCTTTGGCTTCCCGCCTCGGAGCCGACACCGATGACGTTCTCCGCAATGTTCTTGGATACGACGAAAAGACCATCGCGGAGTGGCGGGCGGAAGAAGTGCTGAGCTGAGGGCGTCGAAAAACTCAGACCGGGCAAACATAGTGGATTGAATTTTGTGCGATCCTCAGTCATTCCCCCGAAAGCATGTCCTGAGCCGAGTCGCTTCCTTGCCGCATCCTGTTTAACAGGGGTGCAAGATCTCGGGATTTGACCCTGACAAATCCACGGGGCATGTGTGAGCTCTTTTTCGAAAGCATCGACTGAGAATCGGTGATGCCACCCTCGCTTTCTGTTAAAGATTGACTCTCATTCGTCGTTTCTTACTGACTCTTTAGTGACTCTAAGGAGAAAGGTGAGGAGCGCCGCGTTCTCTTGCGGCGTCCCTCACCACCGCCCTGGGTACTTGCTATAGCAGACCCTACTCTTTGTGGGCCTGGTGGTTTCCTCTATTCAGGAAGCCTGATACCGTAAGCACATTATTACCGTTCACATCCGTGATAACGATTTCGGCAGAGTCGCCTCCGCCCGGCTCTCCTGCATCGGTGAGGGTGAAGTCGATTGTGGCGCCGGAGGCGCCGTTATAGCGGCCTGTGCCGGAGCCAACGTAGGTGTCGAAGCCCGCCACCGGGGGTGCCTCGCCGATGTTCGGGTCATCACTGCAAGCGGCCGACATTAAAGCTTCGAGGTGGAATCTGTTGCCATTCCAGTTGACTTGAAGGTTATTAGGTGCGTTGTTTACATCGCAGTGCAGCTCGAAGCCGTGGGTGACCCGGCTGCCCTGAAAGACGCTGCCGCCGCCAGTCATACGGCCCTGTTCCGCCGGTGGCTGGCCGCCGAGGCCGCAGGTCTTGGGCTCGATCTCGTATGCGGTCATTACGTCCGGGAAGAGACCACCTTGAGGGGTCGTGCGCACCCACATCACTTCCGTTGGAGCAAAGGTGACCGGGTCACACTCCATGTCCTCTTGTCTTTCGTCTGCACTGACGAACTGATCCACGAGTACCAGGGCGGGTATACTCGCCCTGAACACGTCCCCTCCTCCATCGTTTGCCATGTAGAGGTTCGGCCCACCGACAGCGAGTCCGCTGAGCGTGGCGAGGCTTGGGTCAACGGTCGTCGCATCGTGGCCGGTTGCAAGATCCCCACAGGGGGAGGGTCCCGGACAAGCTGTAGCTCTGAACCGGCCAAGGTTTGGGTTCACGTCGTCACTGAACCAGATCTCGTCATCGGCATCAGTGTTAGGGTCGTTCTCGTTGTAGGCGAGG
This sequence comes from Deltaproteobacteria bacterium, assembly GCA_016210115.1. Taxonomy (GTDB): domain Bacteria; phylum Desulfobacterota; class Binatia; order UBA9968; family UBA9968; genus JACQUW01. The sequence goes on from JACQUW010000312.1 coordinate 35,788, forward strand.
CCATCGATGAAACAAAAACCCAGGAACGAATTTCCCGTCGCCGGGTTAATCAATCCAAAGGGGATGGTGAACATCAGGGTTACTGAGTTGTCGTCGAAATCCCAGAAATGGATCGGCATGCCAGTTTGGTTGCAATTCTGTGCACCAATCCAGAGTCCGTTGCGCTTCGCGTCAAAGGCAAGGGCATTGGGATTCTGAGCAATGCCTGGATTGAAAATCCCACCATCCCCGCCGACATCGACGAGCGCTGCGGTTAGTGGATTGATCCTGTAGATGTTGGGATCATTGCAGCGATTGTAGTATAGTGAAGTGCCATCGAAAGCTAGGCCAATGCTGCAAAAGTTGGCAGCGCCAGGGAATGGCAGCGGAGGCTGACCTAGTGCAGGGTTGCCTATCTGATGTATTATGTCCCCCACAGCAGCCTCGCTAATCGGCGCATCATGGAAAACAGCGAGGACTAAGGTTAGCATAAGGGCCGTAACGATATAGCCTAGTCGTTTCATGGTTATCTCCTTCCTCGTAGAGTTTCGAGCCCTGGTGACTACCTCGATGTTTGATAATCTCTGCATTCTGACCTCCCTTCTGTCTGGTACGGTTAACACAGGATACGCTTCTTCATGTTAGCTCCTCCTTTTTATGTATTCAGATAGGGTAAACCTTCTCCTTCCGGCCTAGTCTTCGAACACCTTGACAATCAACGGACATCACCTCCTTTCAAGCTGCAAAGCAGGCTGTCGGAATCGAGTCTGCCTCTCGCTAGAAAATTCCAATCCTGTGGTCTCGGGAACCTAGCAACTCCTCAAGTTACCGTCCACTATATTTTTATCTTGAGTTTTAATAGAGTTTTGTCTATTGAGTTTGTCGTTGATTCTACTCTTGTATTGATCTAATAATCGGGTGGACTACGAACGGCCAGGGCCGCCTGCAACACGGGAGGACCCGTATGACCTTCCATCAGCTCAGGATTTTTCTGGTTGTTGCAAAGCACCTAAACTTCAGAGCGGCTGCGGAGGAGCTTCACATCTCGCAGCCGTCGGTCTTCAAACAGGTCAGCGCCTTAGAAGAGGAATTTGGAATCGAATTTCATAGCAAGGTAGGTCGAAGCATAGAACTCACCAAAGAAGGGCGGCTTTTTCTCAAGGACGCCGAGACGATCCTCGTCCTCTCCGAAGGGCTAAAGAAGAAGTTTAGCGGCGGAACATATCCGTCCGGTGGTACGAGCGGCCTGATAGTTGGCGGGAGCTATAATCCCTCCACGACTTTATTGCCATCGGTCCTCGCGTTTTTTGAAAGGACTCACCCGCAGGTTGAACTTACCTTAAGAACCGACACCAAGCGTGCTGTCGAGCGCTTGCTTCTGGATGGAGAGGTGGATGTCGCGGTCGTAAATAACCCTCCCCGGTCACCGGATCTTATTATGGAACCTGTCCGGCGGCAGAAGCTTGTGGCTTTTGCGCCTGCAGATCGTCCCTTGGCCAGGAAAAAGGAACTGACCGTCTCTGATCTCGCGACCACGCCTCTTGTCATAAGAGGGGAAAGAGCGGGAGGGATGAGCGCGACCGAGGAGATTTTGCAGGAAATCGAAAATCACGGGGTAAAACCGAAAATCGCCATGCGCTGTGAGTCGCCGGAGGCGGTGAAGGTGGCCGTGAGAAAATACATGGGGCTTGGGCTGCTATTCGAGGGGCTTGTAACGCACGACGCGGAGAGAGGCGATTTTAAGATTCTCAAGATAAAAGGACTGAACCTCTTCGGTCAAAGCTTTATCCTCTATCGCAAACAGAGGCCGCTCAGTCCGAATGCCCAGGCTTTTCTCAAGATTCTACGCAGGTGGCGGGATAAGCGTCATGTGATGTGAGAATGGGTCTTTGTGCCTTCATCCCACGGCAAGAGAATGTGCCCTGCCGATGGGCGCGCTCCATACAGCGCTTTGGCCTAAACCTCACCTACCTCTTGCATCGGTCGGACTCTCGGTGGAGGAAAAGGACCACCTTCAGAATCAAAATGCTGAATAACATCCTCCACCGCCTCGCACAAATCACGGTAGACCTGGAGAGGGTCGTTGAACCTGCTTTTCCTGATATGGCTTGCGTCATCGCCAGACTTAAAGAGCTGGTTAGTTACCTATCTTCATTATCGTTGCCATCAAGCGTTTCATCGTCAAGACACGGAAGTGGACCGCCAGCCACTCGCACGGCCTCCCACACGTGATCGAGCACACACGCCAGCACGTCGGAGACACCGGCCTTGATCTCCGCTTTCGAGAACCTCGCCGGATCAAGCTGCAGAGCCACAAGGAACGCTGCTTCCTCAAACCACTCCGACAGATGAAACGCGATCTCTCGCGCATCGCGCACGCCATGAGTCTTGCCGAGAGCCTCCTGGATCGCCTTTTGGGCCGCACGTTGACGCTGCGATAGCGCGCGTTCGGACAAGTTCGAAATCGCCTGACTAAGGACTTGGGAGGTTTTGGCACGCGCCGAGCGGCGAGCCGCTTCGAGCCGGTCCAGTTTGGCGTGGAGGCGGTCGTGTGGTTTGGTCGTCATGTGGAAAGATCGCTGCCCTACTTCCCGTAGAGCCTCTCCACAAAACCACTGGCTTCGATTTCTTTTAGCAGCGAGGAGTCGACGAATTCTTCCGCCTTCGCGTCTTTTGCCTTCGGAATCTCGTTGGCCAGTACTTCCAGAGTGCTTCGGATGGCTTTGACTGATGGATAGGGGATCTCGAGAAAGGCGACTGACAAGAAATTGATCGAAGAGCGGCTTTTCATGAATTTCTCCTGTTGCGCGAAGGCGAACATGGGATCTCCGTGCGTCTCCAACCCGGCTGACAAGAACCCAAGTGGGAAAAACGCCGGATAACACCATATCGGAGTAAAGTGCTGAGCGGAAGTTACCGCTTGCCGAGACGATTGTAAAGAGCCAAAACCGCTCTTCGTTCAAATTCTCGCGAGGTGGTTGGCGGAGCGCATGGAGACTGTGGTCGTGTTCGACAGACGCCGGATCTTGATATAGTCGGCTACCGTTTAGGTGCGGGAGGGCGGGTCAGTCTGCGTCGATTTGCGATTATTTTTTTCGTCGAGGATGGCTCTGCCTTGCGCCGTAAGAGTCACCTCGGACTGACACGGCGTGCCTGCGACTTGGATTAAGCCATCGATCAGCGCATCTTCCCATATCGTCTGTCTCGGGCAATGGCTTCCCCAAGCCTCCATCGCCTCATCGTAAGTGCGACGACCGCTTGAAATCCAGCTAAGGAGCTCCAGCATTAAAACGCTCACCGACTCAGACATCGGATACCTCCTGCCGGTCCTACGCTTTCCCGTGTCTTTTTACGGCGCGGCGAAACATGCGCTCCGCCCGTTAGCCGGAGACCTGCTCGCTGGTTTTCTTCCTCCTGTCGCGAACGTAGATGGCCTTGGACTGGCCGTCACTCAGAACTCTCTCTTCAATTTCGAAGAGTTGGGTTGCAGAGATCAGCTCTCTCAGTCGTTTGTACCCGTAGTTGCGCGGATCAAAATCCGGGGCCTGCTTCGCAATGTTACTTCCGATCGTGGCCAGATGAGCCCATCCGGCGTCATCTGAGGCGGCTTCCACTGCGCTTCTCAGCAGGTTGACAAGCTTTGTGTCGCCTTTCAGATCATTCGCGGACTTCTTTTCCGATGGCCCGCTCTCGTCTCTCGAATGCAGCACTTCGGTGTATACGAATTTGTCGCAGGCCGACACAAAAGAGTGCGGAGTCTTACGCTCGCCAAAGCCGTAGACGGTCAAGCCTTCTTCGCGAATTCTCGAAGCGAGGCGGGTGAAGTCGCTGTCGCTCGACACCAGGCAGAATCCGTCGAACCTTTTCGTATACAGCAAGTCCATGGCATCGATGATCATCGCGCTGTCGGTCGCATTTTTCCCCGTTGTGTATCGAAACTGTTGGACTGGCTGGATTGAATTATGAAGCAAGACTTCCTTCCACCCATTCAGCTGCGGCGTGGTCCAGTCGCCATAGATCCGCTTGACGCTGGCGACACCGAACTTGGCTACTTCAGTTAGGAGCCCTTCGGTGTTTGACGGATGGGCATTATCAGCATCGATTAAAACCGCGAGTCTTGGTTGCGTATCGTTACCGTTCACAATACCTCCAGAAAGACTTTAAACGTTCTAGTCTAAGCTGTAAAGCCCAGGAGATGCCACGCGCGGTCCCTATTAGCACGAGAATGCCCGTGGCGAGCATTGCCCAGGTTGCCGGCTCCGGCACCACCTGCGCCTGATAAGCGAAATCGAATTCGCTTATGCCGCCCGTGGAAACGACTCCCTGTGCCGTGAAGTACCAGTCCGTGGCCGAAGGGAAAAGAAACTGTAGTGTGCTCCCTTCCGGAATCGCGTAGAATGATTGAATCGACTGGATTATGCCGTCCAAAGTCACCAGTGGATTGAAGAGAGATGTGCCGCCGAGTGTGACGCTTGGGCCGAAGGCATCGAGGGGGAGTTCCATCATTCGAGTTTCGAATCGAAGCTCCGACAACACGATCTCGCTCACGGCATCGTTGGTATAGGAAAAGCTCCAGCCCTCTGTTGGACTGGTCGCGTTCAGAGCCACCTGGTTCATTCCCATTTCCACCGTATGCAGCGCCACCCGGCTGGCTGCCTGAGTCTTCTTATCATCAAAGGTCCAGAAGGAGTCTTTCAGAGAGACTTTGTCCTTAAAGGCCTTATTCTCGACATTCACCTGCGCGCCAAAGGTCAACCTGTTGCCTTGACCAAATTGAAAGGCTTTGCCTTTGTTCATGGTTTCCCATGCCAAACGCATTTTATCAAATCGATAGGTGGCGCCGCCTGGCGCGCCTGGCACCTTGGCCTGGAACTGGTCCAGACCTTTGATGACGACCTCGGTATCAAAATCGAATCGAGGATCCTTGAGGGTCTTGGGATCGAGGCCGTCTTGGGTGTTGGGCACGAGGATGTTTTGTCCCGCGACGAATCCGGGGATAGCGCGCTCGGCCAGTGTCGGGAGTGCCGGACTGTTATTCTGCCCCAAACGCGAGCCTAGCAACTCGAGATCCATATCAAAGCCTATGATCTTGTCCGTTGGGACCGGCGTCTTCGTTGCGGGGTCGATCGGGGCAGCGAAATTGTAGGAGATGCTGATCGCGAAGGCGCCGGATGGGGCGGCAAGGATCACAAGCGCAACAAGCAGGATAAGCATGGCTCCCTCCTGGAGGCGCGGATGGTAAATGTAAATAGCCCGCCCAACCTGAGATGGGGCCTTTCCGGACCCCCTTGGTGAAGCGCGCGGAGCTGCTATGTCGGGAGGTTTTGTCGGCGGGTCTTACTTCGCGTATAGCCTGAATTGCAGAATTGTCAAGATGCAAATCTTTATCTCTCTTGTCCAGGAATCCCGTCGCCAAACGAGACCCGAGAGGTGCGCGAGAATGAAGCTTGATTCGAAAATTTCCCCCTGCTATTCCGTGGCATTGACGATCATGAAATACTATGGAAGTCAGTGGACTCGCCGCGCTGTTACCGCGCTATGAGTGTGCAGGACACTTATGGAGGTTCCATGAGTAGAAAACGATTGTGCTTCTATGCCGCTCTTTATTTGGCGACGACCATCGGCGCGACCGCAGCGCAGGCGAAGGAGCGAGTGAATCTTATTTATGCTTCTATCAGCGGCTTGTTTCTTGGAACCTGGGTTGCCCAGGAGGCGGGCTATTTTGATCGCGAAAACCTGGAAGTGAATCTCATCTATATTCAAAGCGCCAGCACCGCACTCCAGGCGATGCTTGCAGGCGAAGCGCCGCTCGCGCTCGCCGGGGGCGAGCCGGTTGTCGAATCGGGGCTTAAGGGAGGCGACGCCGTCTTTGTAGCCGGGATATCCGTTGTCCCGGCCGTCCATGTCATGGCCGTCCCGGAAATCCGCTCGGTCCAAGATCTTCGGGGAAAGCCGGTGGGGGTGACCCGCTATGGCTCCTCTACGGATTACGCGATGCGCCAGGTGCTCAGAATCAATGGTCTGGAGCCGGTCCGCGATGTTCCCGTCCTGCAGATCAGCGGAGGTCATCGGGCGCTTGCGGCAGCGCTTTTGAAGCGGGCGGTTTACGCCGCTACGATTGCTCCACCGAACAGTCTCCGGGCCGAAAAAGGCGGCGCGAAGCTCCTAATAGACATGGCAAAATCGGGCATTTATTTCCCTTATTCATCCATCATCAGCACGCGATCCTACCTAAAGAAGAACCGGCCGACCGTTGTGGCTTTTCTCACGGGATACTCAGAGGGCCTCAAGCGAATGGTAAACGATAAGAAACTAAGCATAGCGACCCTGAGAAAACATATGCGGGAGGAAGATCCGGAAGTTCTGGAAACCATCTACAAGTATGCTCTGGATTACATCGTGAGAGTTCCCCATCCGACCAGGGAGGGGATCGCCGAAGTCTTGCGCCAAAGCACGGATCCAAAGGCCAAGAGTATGAGCCCAGAGAGTTTCATCGACGACAGCATTGTCCGCGAGTTGGAGCAGAAGGGTTTTTATCGTTGATTTTCATCCAGAGGACGTAGCTGACGTTCTTGCGCAAAATCAGGGGTAGTCTGGTGGGAGCTGGAGTCCGGAAAAAAGAAAGTACCTTGATTCCCGCTTCCGCGGGAATGGTCATTATTTGGGGATCACCCTTGACAATGAAAGCAGTGACCGAAGGGCAGGCGTGAAGGCGAATAAATCTGGGTTCCCGCTTTCGCGGGAACGACGGATGTAGGGGGCCCGCTTTGGAAACAACCCGAAGGAAGGGTTTCACCATGAACCGTCACCCCCGAATGTTTTTATCGGGGGTCCAGGTCCGACTTAGAAGCCGCGGATGCCTTACTGGCCGCCCGGCTTCCGCGGGAATGACGGAGGGAGAGATACGCCCTGTGCTCCTGATAACAAAAGCAGCTTGATGTCTTTTACGGTCCAAATTTTAAGAGGAGAGAAGCGGTGACGCCAGCGCTCGATCCGATCGTTCTTGAATTGGTTCATTCCAAAGTGACCAGCATTGTTGAGGAGATGCGGGTGGTTTTGTTCCACAGCGGCTACTCGACGGTTTTGCGGGAATCCGAAGACGGCAGCGCCGGATTGCTGGACGCCGAACTCCGCACGCTCGCTGTCTCTAAGAAGCTGCCCTTCCATTTTGCTTCGTTTTCCGCCATTGCGGATTATCTCCCTCGTTATTATCCGGCTGAGCAGCTGGAAGAGGGCGACGTCATTTTGTTTAACCATCCTTACCAGGGCAATGTCACCCACACCTCAGACACGGTAACGTTGATGCCGGTATTCGCGCACGGAGAGCTCATCGGATACGCCGGAACGCTTGCTCACAAGCCGGACGTTGGCGGGCTGAGGGGCTTGGCTTCAGCGCGGGATCTCTGGGAGGAAGGGCTCGTGATTCCGCCCGTCAAGTATTGCAGCCGCGGTGAGACCAATCGCGACCTTGAGCATCTTGTCTCTGCCAACAGCCGGATCCCGGTGGAAACACTCGGGGATCTTCGCGGTCAGGTCGCGGCTTGCCGCGTTGGGGCCCGCCGATTAAAGGAGCTATGCTCTCGATTTGGCGTTTCAACCCTCATCGCGAGTTGCCGAGAGCTGACGAATCGGGTAGCGCAACGGCTGCGCGATACTTTAACGGCCCTGCCGGATGGCGTCCAAGAGGCCGAGGGGATATTGGATCACGACGGGGTCAATCTCAACCGGCCGCTTCGAGCGCACGTCCTGGCGACAAAGCGCGCAGCCGAGATCTTGTTCGATTTCAGCGGCTCTGATGAACAGGCGCAGGGAGCCGTCAATGTCACATCCGCCATGATCAAGAACAGTTGCTATTGTGGGGTCATGGCTATGACCGATCCCAATCTGCCTTTTAATCATGGTTTTGTGGAGGTCGTACAAACCCGGTTCAAAGAAGGGACCATTGTCTGTCCTCGACCGGGCGCCGCGGTTTCCCATTATACTCCTCTGGCTCACCTGGCCTGCGATATGGTGATCAAAACGCTCGGAGAGTTCTGTCCGGACAAAGCTGCCGCTTCCGCCGGTGGCGGAGGCTCGATACGCATTATGGGAACGAGCCCGGTTTCGGGAAAAAACTGGATCATGATGGAGCTTCTGAATACCGCGCAAGGAGCGACCAGCGCTGCCGATGGCGTATCGCTCATCCACGGGCCCCTCGGCGCGGGACAGTTTCGGCCAGGGCCCATCGAGATCCATGAGACCGAATTCCCGATCCGCATCAGCCGTTTTGACGTGCGCGCCGATTCGGGCGGGCCGGGGCGGTTCCGCGGCGGAATGGGAAGCGCTCGCGAGTATCAGGTCTTGGAGGAGGCTGTGGTGCCCGTGCGCAGTCTTAAAGGAAGCCTGAGGAGCAAGCTCCCACCCTGGGGAGTGTTCGGCGGCCGGGCCGCGCGTATCGGCAATATCTTCGTCAATGGCGTCGAGGTTCCGGCCGGAACCCGGGAGGTGAGCGTCGGGCCTGGAGACGTGGTACAGGTGCATACAAATGCCGGAGGCGGTTATGGCGATCCACTCAAGCGAGATCCTGAGAAGGTTCTGACGGATGTTTTGGATGGGTATGTAACGGTCGAGAGTGCTCGTGAGGACTACGGCGTTGTGATCGACCTGCAAAATTTCGCCGTCGATTTGGAAGGGACTCGCGAGTTACGACGGAGAAGGACAGTGTAACAGATGGCGAAGATCAGCTTTGGCGTCGCCCTCTACGGCACGGAAGAAGCAATGAGAGGCGTTGAGCTCGCGAAACTGGCGGACGCACTCGGCTATCAAAGTTTCTGGGTCGGGGATTCCCACATGATCTGGCGCGAACTCTACGTCTTGCTCGGGGCGGCAGGGTTGGCCACGAAACGCCTGCGGCTTGGACCGGGCGTCACTCATCCGGGCGTTCGCCACTTGACCGTGACGGCGAGCGCCATGGTCACCTTAAACGAGGTGACAAACGGGCGGGCGCTGTTGGGATTCGGTGTCGGAGCCACAGGTCCTGAAAATATCGGAATCAAGCCCGTCACTGTTGGGCAACTTGAGGAGGCGGTGAGATTACTGAGGAAGCTCACGGCTGGCGAAGAGATCCGCATCAGTGATAAGAGCATGAGATGCGTGTTTGCGTCTCGGCCGCGAATCCCGATCTACATCGGCACAAGATCTTCTAAAGCCATGCAGATGGCGGCGCGTCTGGCTGATGGAATTATCTACACGGGCGAAGAAGCCTCGGTGCAACCCATTGTAGATGCGATGCGAACGTTCTCTGCTCAGGCTGGACGCGGAGGAGGCGAGGTCAAGGTGGTATACAGAATCCCTTGTTCCGTTGCCGATGATCCTTATGAAGCCAGGTATGCGGTTAGAGGAAAAATCGCCCGCACGGCGATGACGCACCTCGGGAGATTGCACAAAATGGGCAAGCTTGAGGACGAAGAGGACCGGAGAGCCGTGGAGCGTCTTTGGGATTTTTACGACACCTATCATCACATGGGTCCCGAGCATTCCCACCTGGTCCGGGAAGAGTGGGTGGACCGATTTGCCGTGGCAGGAACGCCGGAACAGGTACAGGAGAGAATACGGAACGTCATCAAATTGGGCGTCGACGAGATAACCATCATCCCCTTTGGCGACTCGAAAGAATTTGTTATCAAGACCTTCGCCAAAGAAGTTATGGAGAAACTCTAGTGAGACTGAGAAAACTCAGGGGTGCCCATTAACGAGAATTTAACACGGGAAGGGAAATATATGGCTGCTGAATACGGTTCCGACGTGATTGTTGATCTCATGAAGGCTTATGAGATCGAATATGCGGCCCTGAATCCGGGATCGTCTTTTCGCGGCCTGCACGATTCGCTCGTGAATTACGGCGGCAACAAGAACCCGGAGGTGATTCTCTGTTGTCACGAGGAGGTTGCCGTCTCGATGGCATACGGTTACGCGCGGGTCACCGGGAAGCCTATGGTTGCGATCGTGCATGATCTCGTCGGGCTTCAGCACGCCAGCATGGCGATCTACAACGCATGGACCAGCCGGACTCCGATCATTGTGATGGGTGGAACCGGACCGATGGATACCAGCAAGCGAAGGAGCGGGATTGATTGGACTCACACCGCGCTGGTCCAGGGAAACCTTGTCCGTGATTATGCCAAATGGGACGATCAGCCCGCCAGCGTTCGGGCCATTCCAGAATCATTTATCCGCGCTTACAACCTTAGCTGCACGGATCCAAAGGGGCCGGTATACCTTTGCTATGATGTCACCGTGCAGGAAGAGAAATTGGACGAGCCGATCTCACTTCCCGAGCCTGGCCGCTATCCCCTGCATCTGCCCATGCAGGCGCCGGAGGAGGGATTCGAGAAGACCATCTCGTGGCTGGGGAAATCCCGGCGGCCCGTGATCATCGCGGAATCCTCGGGGCGAACGGAACCCGCCTTCAACGCGTTAATTGAACTGTCCGAGCTGCTTATGATCCCGGTTTTGGATCGCGGGGGAAGGCTCAACTTCCCTATGCTCCATTCATTGAATCTTACCGGGCAGGAAAAAAAGGCCCTCTCCAGGGCCGACCTGGTGTTGGCCTTCGACGTTGCCGATCTTTCCGGCGCGACCAGGAGCGCGCCACCGGAAGCCAAAATCATCCACGTCCGTTTGAATGATCTTCTGGTCCGGAGCTGGTCTCAGGACTACGACGAGCCGCCGAAGGTCGATCTCTCGGTTTTTGCGGCAACGGAGATTTTCCTTCCGGAACTGGTCCGCCGGATCAAGGAAGCAAAGGGATTGCGGGAGCGATTCAAAGCAAGCGCCGGCGAGCGGGGAAGTGAAATCCAAAAGCTTAGTTCTGAGTTGGAGCAGGCGCTGAATGAGGAAAAAGAAAAGAAATGGGAGGAGACCCCGATCTCGTCAGTCCGCCTTTGCGCGGAGCTGGCTGAACTTTTGAACCGAGAGGATTTCGTTCTTACCAATGGCAGCTCCAATCATAAAGAGCGGCATTTCCTGGATTGTCGCAAGTTCAACCAATCTCTCGGAAAGCGACGCTTTGGCGGAGTTGGAAACGGCCTTCCCGGCTCTCTAGGCGCGGCACTCGCCTTAAAGCGGTCCAACAAGCTCTGTGTGGGGATTCAGCCGGACGGCGACTTTCTATTCAATCCAAGCGCGCTATGGACCGCCGCGCACTATGAAATCCCGTTGCTGATGATTGTTTTCAACAATCGCTCCTACTATAACGACGAAGAGCATCAAGCGGTGATGGCCCGCCGAAGAGGACGTCCGGTGGAGAATAAGACCATAGGAATACGACTCGATAAGCCGGCTGTAAACTTTGCCAGATTGGCCGAGACTTACGAAGTGCGCGGCTTCGGTCCGGTTACGCAACCCTCGGCGCTGCGCCAGGCGCTTCGTGAAGGCGCGGATTATGTCAAAGAAAAGAGGTTGCCCGCGGTTGTGGATGTGGTGATGCAGAACAGATAAAAAGTAGAAGCGAAAAAGACGTCAAGAGGCGGGAAGCATAGATGATGGAACAGTACGTCGATCAGATCCCGGACGATCTGGCGGCGGCTTTTGATTGGTGTCTCGAACATGAACTGACGGACGGCCTTCCTGTAGTGCCGCCCAGCCGTCGCCTTATAGAGGCCATGGTGGAGCGCGGGCGGCGAGAGGCCGCGGAGGTCTTAGGCCGTCTTGCGCCGAGTAATCAGGAATTCACCGTTCTCGATCTGGCGGTAAACGCCGTCATGGCGGGCTGCCTTCCCGATTATTTCCCCGTGGTTCTCGCGGCTGCCGAAGCCATGCTGGACCCGCGTTTCCGCGCCGGCGAAGTCCAGGCTACGTCCCGCCCCTGCGGCCCCATGATCATCGTCAATGGGCCGATTGCAAAGCGATTAGGGATCGAGCACTTCAACCATTGCTTTGGCTCCGGTTTCCGAGCGAACGCAACGATCGGCCGGAGTCTACGGCTGGTCCTGATGAATCTGGGCGGCGGGAGACCTGGAAGGGGAGACGCTGCAGCTTTCGGTTGGCCCGGAAAGATCTCATTTTGTTGGGCAGAAAACGAAGACCCGAAGTTGAATCCGTGGGAGCCTTTGCACGTGGAGCGGGACTTTTCTCCAGAGGAAAGCGCCGTCACCGTGGCTGCCGTGAACGGCTATTACAACTGTTCGGGGGGACGCCCCTCCGTAGCGGAAGCGATGAGGATGTTTGGCTTTTCAATGTCGAACGCGACGGATCACCTGCTATGGCACGGCCAACCGATTCTTGTAATGGGCATCGAGAAAGCGGGCATGATGAGACAAGCAGGAATCACCAAGGGAGAGGCGAAGAGGCTTCTTTTCGAGCAGGCGCAAGCGCCGGCTTCGGCGCTTTCGGATGAAGTTCTTTTGGAGCTCAAGAAAAGCCGCATGGATTTGAATCCTTCAGGTATGCTTAGCGTCGCAGACAGCGCGGAAGACATTATCCTCGCAGTCGCCGGAGGCTGGGGCCCTCACTCGGTTTTTCTCCCCACTTTACCGAGCTCGCAGGCGGTCACAAAGAAAATTATGGAGTAGATGGCAGGTCGTCAGTCGAGGGAAAGGAGGCGACATGGCAGTTATTTTGGATCCGGTGGGCCAGGTGAGAGGTGGAGAGCGGCAGCTCAACCCGCGCCTCAACTCTCTTGACGGGAAAACGATCGGAGTGATCGTGAATGGCCAGCCCAATGCGCCGGTGGTATTGGGATACGTGGCCGAGCTTTTGCAGAAAGATTTTCCTTCCGCTCAAATCATCATTCGAACCAAACCAAGCTACAGGAACCGCGCTCCGGAGGAGATTCTAAGCGAGATGAGCGCGAGGGCGCATGTGGTGATTACCGGGCTGGGCGCCTGAGGCTCCTGCACGTCGTGGAGTGTCCACGATGGAATCGAGATGGAAAAGCGAGGAAAGGTAGCGGTGACGGTCGTGGAGGATGTTTTTGTGACCCTCGCGAAAGGAGAGAGAAAGGCGCTCGGAATGCCTTCGTTCCCGCTGGTCGTGGTGCCGCATCATAACTCCGCGGATGCCGTGAGGGATCAGGTTCGAAATGAAGTGGCCGAGGCTCTGCCGAAAATCTTAGAGGCGTTGACACAATCCACAATAGGTGAGGCCGCAGCCGATTCCTTTGCGCCGGCTTAAGTGAGGGAGCTTGTAAGGCGCCAAGCGCACGGCGCAAAGAGGATGGCCTGAAAAAGCGCTCAACTATATGGCCCGGCCCCGCGCCTGTCCGGGGCACGACTTATTTTAAAGAATCCGATCTAGAGAGAAAAAGAGGATAGTAATTTGGCGACTGCACGCGCGCGATCATTAGAAATTCCCGACGCGCCCAACGAGGCTTTTGATTGGTTTGTCAACCAGAGGATGACTGACGGGCTTCCGGTTATTCCGCCGACGGAAGAAAGAGTCGACGCCGTGTTGGGCGGCACGCGAAGAGAACGCGCGGAAGAGATCGGGCTCATACCGCCGCGATGGGCAAGCGGCACGGTGGAAAAGCTTGCCATCAATGCGGTGATGGCTGGATGTCTCCCTGAATACATGCCCGTGCTGCTCGCCGCCGTGGAAGCGCTTCTTGACCCGCGCTACAACGTATACGGTACCCAGGCAACGACCCATCCGGGCGCTCCAATGGTCATTGTGCATGGTCCTGCCGCCAAGCAACTCCAAATCGCTTCCGGGAGCGGCTGTTTTGGACCGGGCTATAGGCCCAATCTCACAATCGGCCGCGCGATAAGATTATTTCTCGTGAATGTGGGCGGTTCCTTGCCCACCGAGGGCACGATGTCCACGTTTGGCTGGCCGGGCCGCTATTCATTTTGCTGGGCAGAGGCTGAAGAGGCGAGTCCATGGTCGCCGTACCATGCCGACAAGGGTTTTGACGCGAACCAGAGCGCGGTTACCGTGGCGCACATCGGCGGCTTTACAGATATTCACGATCCGTACAGCAAGTCGGCTCCCAGCCTGCTCAAGTCTCTTGCTTACGGCATGACAAGCAAGAGCACCAATATTGGAGGCGGCGGTAATCCCGCCTGTGTCTTAAGCCCCGCGCATGCCCGCCTCCTCGCCCGGGAGGGAGTTTCGAAAACTGACGTTCGAAAGTATCTCTGCGAAAATGCCCGGGCTCAGCCTCGCCGGCTCGGTATGGAGAGCGTCGAAAATTTCGAGCGCACCACGATCGACTCGGAAGGGCTGCTGCGGATAGCCGACGAAGAGGAGGGAATTCAAATCCTCGTCGCGGGAGGAGAGGGACCCCACTCCGCCGGCCTGTTCACATGGGGCCGCGAATCTCTCTGGGTCACCAAGGCTGTTCAGTAGACATGATTTCGGATTGCGGTTGGGGAGTGCCGTGATGCTGGATTCACTGTTTAGTCCAACGACCGTGGCTGTGGTTGGCGCCAGCGCCAAGCCGCAAAAGCGGGGCAATGCTTTCCTTCGTTTTTTCCTCAACAGCGGGTTTGGGGGAGAGCTTTATCCGATCAGTCCCAGATACCAAGAGGTGCTTGGGCTCAAATGCTACCCTGCGCTTGCGGATGTTCCGGGTTCAGTCGATTACGTTGTTTGCTGCCTTCCAGCGCAGTCCGTGCTTCCGCTGGTGGAAGAGTGCGGGCGCAAAGGGACCCGACTGCTGCACATCTACAGTGCCGGTTTCAGTGAGACCGCCATTGCGCTCGGCAAGTACCTTCGTTATGACGGGGAGGCATGATGGGTCGGTGGTTTGGCGCTTCGGTGGCGTCGATAAAGAAGCGGCTTTTAATCTTTAGCGCGCTTTTTGGTCTTGCGTTTCTCAGCGGCGTTAGCCGGGCGGCACAGATCGACGAACACGAGCGCAAACTCGTCGAGGGCGCGAAGAAGGAAGGGCGGATGGTTTACTACACCGCGATGAGCATTGAGGATGCGCGCGCGCTTGCCCAGGGATTCGAAAGCAAATATGCCTTTATCAAAACCGACATCTTCCGTTCAGGTCACGAACGAATTCTTAGCCGGCTTAATGTAGAACATAAGACCGGCCGGCACGCGGCGGATGCCGTGATCGTCGGCGAGTTTGAAATCCATCATCTCAAAAAGCTCGGCCTCATAGCCCCCTATCACTCGCCCAGAGCGGCAGGTTTTACCGAAGGGCTCAAGGACCCGGATGGATATTGGACCGATGTTTACGACAATCTGGTAGTCACGGCCTATAACGTAAACAAGGTCAAGCCCGAAGAGATTCCTCGACGCTACGAAGACCTTCTTCATCCTCGTTGGAAAGGCCGAATGGCCCTCGATCACAACGAGGATCGCTGGGTTTCGAATTTACTTTCCATTATGGGAAAAGAAAAAGGGGTTGAATTTTTGCGCGCTTTGTCCAAACAAAACATCTATATACGCCGCGGCCGCTCCCTCATTACGCAGCTTCTTCTCGCCGGGGAATTTGATCTTCAGATTACCGCTTACTGGTATCGGGTTCATCGGCTCATGCGAAGCGGAGCGCCGCTGCGCTGGGTCGGAATAGAGCCGGCGCTGCTGGCTTTGCACCCGATCAGTTTAGCGGTGAACGCGCCGCATCCGAACGCAGCCAGGCTTTTTATTGATTATGTTGTTTCCGAAGAGGGACAGATCGTGTTTGCCCGGCGCGGCCGGGAAGCGGCGAGACCGGGTATTAAACCGGAAGGATTTCCGGGGCAGCTGAAAGTTCTTCCGAGCCGTCCCCAATTGGCTGAGAATCTGGAGGAGAACAACCGGCTTTTCGAGGCGCTTTTCTTAAAGGGAGTGAGCCCATGAAGAACCCAGTCCCTATCAAAGCAGGCTACGCCACGATCGGACAGGGGGCAGGCCCGATGATTGTGACCGAGCGGGCCGGTCTGTTTCTAAAATACGGACTAGAGGTAGAGACGCGGTTGATGCACGGGGCGCGGGGAGTCGTGCGCGGACTGATGAACGGCGAGATCGAGTTCGGCAACCTGGCGGCGCCGGCGCTGCTGCGGACGGTTTTAGCGGAAGGCGCGGATCTGGTCTTTCTCACCGGTGGAATTAACCAGCAGTTCTTGATGGGTCGCCCGGGAATTAAAAACCGGAACCAGTTGTCGGGGGCGAGAATCGGTTTTGCCGGCGACGGTGGCTTAAATGACGTTCTGGTTCGCTTCCTCCTGCGTCAATTGGAAAAGGAGGGCATCCATGGTATTCAATTGGTCACCGGTTCCGAGTCAGGAACAGAGAGGCTTTCAGCCCTCGTTCAGGGAAAACGCGATGCCGAAATCATTACCCCTCCCGAAGCCATTGAGGCCAAAAGGCAAGGCTGTTCTTTTTTGATTGATTTTGCCGAGTACGGGTTGAATTTTGCTTTAGGCGGCATTGCGGCCCGCCGCGCGTATATTCGGGAGCATGAAGATGTCACGCGGCGTTTCATCCGAGCCTACGTGGAGGGGATGCATCGTTACCGGACCGATCGGCTTTTCACAGTCGGGGTTCAACAAGAGTATAGCGGGCTTTCGGATCGCTCGGTGGCGGAAGAGACCTACGATCTCACGCAGCCAGGAATGCCGCGGATTCCCTATCCGGTGGTTTCAGCTTTGGGTACGGCGCTGCACGTCATGGCCGGAGAATTGAAGGAAGCGGCTACAGCAGATGCCCTGGGATTCGTGGATGATCGGTTTGTCCGGGAGATCGACGACCAGGGGCTGGTTCCCTCGCTGTAACGTTTAGCGGTAAGTCGGTGGGAGGAAGACGTCAATGAGATTTCTTATTAAAGTGATGGCATCGCTAGCTCTGCTCCTTTGTGTTCCGGCGCCATCGCGTGGTCAGGACGCCAGACTGGCTAAGGCCAGAGAGGAACGGAAGGTCGTCGTCTACAACACGACTACCGTCCCGGACATGCAGAGGCTCAGCGATGAGTTCCGCAAGAAGTATCCGTTCTTAGAGGTCGAGTCCTTCCGCTCCGCCGGTGAGCGGCTCATACAGAAAATCATCACTGAAATCCGGGCGGGCCGTTATCTGGCTGACGCTTACATCATCAGCGGGCTCCAGATGTGGCTTTTGCGTGATGCGGGACACGTGGTTCCCTATCTTTCGCCTGAAAGAGAAGGAGTCATGAAGGCATTTAAGGATCAGCCCGGGTACTGGACCGGAGTCTATTTTAATCTGGAAGTGATCGGGTATAACACCAATCTTGTCTCACAGCGCGAGTTCCCCAAAAAATGGGAAGACCTTCTGGATCCCAGGTGGAAAGGCCGCATGATGCTCGAGGCTGAAGACATCCCCTGGTTTGCTTCATTGCTGCAGCTGCTGGGCGAAGAAAAAGCCATGGATTTCGCCCGGCGCCTGGCGAAGCAGCAGCTTCAGATCCGCAGAGGTCATACGCTTATTTCACAATTAGTGGCAGCGGGCGAAAGCGCTCTCTCCCCTACGGTCCGGGTCAATATCGCCGAGACGCTCAAAAAGAAGGGCGCTCCGGTAGACTGGCTCGCCATCGAGCCCATAGCGCCGAACCCGCCCGTTTCCATCGGGCTCCCGAAAAACAGTCCTCATCCCAATGCCGCCCGATTGTTCATCGATTTTATCCTGTCGCGCGAGGGGCAGTCGGTTGTTCGTAGTCTCAACCGGAATCCCACCCGTGGCGATGTGGAGCAGCCGGTTCCACGGGCTTCCAAGATAAAAATCTTCGAGATGAATTGGGACCGGGTGGTCAAAAATTACAGCCGGTACGTCAAAGACTTCAATGAGATCTTCGGAGTGAGTGAATAAGAAAAACAAAGAAATCATTTTGGATTGGAGAAATCTATGCCCAGGGAAATAGAAGTCATCGATGCCGACGGTCACATTACTGAGGAGGATAGCCAACTCAAAGAATTTATGGAGCCGCCCTACCGGGACCGGCGCGCGGTTCTGTATCCTAAAGATAATTGGGATAGATCGCTGGGGGGGACGTTGGGGACCAGGGCCCGGGATGCGAAGAGCTGGCTTGATGCCATGGACCAGGGTGGGATCTCTACCGCGGTTCTTTTCCCTACCGATGGCTTGGGAATCGGGTGGATTCGTGAGCCCGACTACGCGGTCGCCTTGTGTAAGGCGTGGAACGACTTCGTTTCGGAAAAATTCCAGAAAGTAAGTCCCCGGCTTAGAGGCATCGCGCTGGTCCCGCTTCAGGACGTCGCCGAGGGCGTGAAGGAGATGCGCCGCGCGATAAAAGAGCTCAAGCTCGCCGGAGTCATGCTTCCGGGCGTCGGCTTAAGAAAACCGCTGGGCCATTCCGACTACTGGCCTATTTACGAAGAGGCGGAAAGATTGGACTGCATGGTGGGTGTCCACGCCACCGTCCGCGGTCCACATTATTATGCTGCCGAGATATTCGACGATTTTATCGACGTCCACACGCTATCCCACGCATTCGCGCAGATGACGCAGATGACGAGCATCGTCCTGCGCGGCGTGCTCGAGAAATTCACCAGTCTCAGAATTGCGTTCATGGAGGCGGGCTGTTCGTGGGTTCCTTACTGGATGGGAAGGATGAACGAAGAGTGGGAGAAGCGGGGAAAGGCGGAAGCTCCCCGCTGCAAGAAAAAACCGAGTGAGTACATTACGAGCGGGCGGGTTTACCTTCATGCGGAAGACTATGAGCCGCTGATAGGTTCGACCGCTGAGGTGTTGAGTCATAAAGTTCTTTATTACGCCTCCGATTGGCCTCATTGGGACAACGAGTTTCCCGAGAACATTGACCACCTTTCAAATCGAAAGGATCTTTCTCCCGAGGCGAAGAA
This sequence comes from Deltaproteobacteria bacterium, assembly GCA_016210115.1. Classification (GTDB taxonomy): domain Bacteria; phylum Desulfobacterota; class Binatia; order UBA9968; family UBA9968; genus JACQUW01. The sequence continues at coordinate 54,510 of JACQUW010000312.1, forward strand.
GTGGCTGATGGCGGAAACGTCAAAGAAGCTCTACAAACTTGGCTAGGAGGATTTTGCACCCGCGAGTTGCGAGGAAGGATGTATTTGCGGTCTCTGATCATCCCAAAGCTAGCGAAGCCGATCCCAAAGAGTTTTTCGATAACCGCCTGCTGAAAGAACTGGAAGACTCCGGGTTCGTTCAGGACGTCTACGGTAAACGCTAGGTTCGGGAAAGTTGGTCATTCCCACGATCTTGGCCGGCCGAAAACTATACGGTTCTAATCCGCTTAAATCGGGCCACCCCTTGGTTCGAGATTCCTCCGGCGCGTTCCCACAAAAACAGCGCTCTCATGGAAGCCTCCGGTCGTAGACTTCTCATCGCCATAGTTTTTCTGTGCCTGGCGTTAATCATCGGGGTAGTGGGGTACCAATTGGTCGAGGGATGGAGCTTATTCGATTCCCTCTATATGACGGTCATTACCCTGGCAACCGTGGGGTATGGGGAAACGCATCCGCTGAGTCCTACCGGAAGAGTTTTCACGATGTTTCTCATCATCATCGGAGTGGGGGTGCTGACGTACGGATTGACCGCTGTCACAACCTTTGTCGTCGAAGGAGCGCTCGCAGACATTATCGGGAGAAGGAGAATGGAAGCGGGGATCACAAAGCTAAAAGACCATGTTATCGTTTGTGGAATCGGAGAGACGGGCCGGCACATTGCGGAGGAATTTCTAAAAATCCGCGTCCCTTTCATTGTCATTGATAAAGACGCTGAGACCATCAAACATATGCGAAAGATCGGGCCATTTCTCTTCATCGAAGGCGATGCGTCCGATGATGAGGTTCTGTTGCAGGCCCGAATCCAACACGCTCGCGGCCTGGTGACGACCATACCGCATGACAGGGATAACGTCTTCGTGATTTTGACGGCGCGGGGCCTGAACCCGGGCCTTCGGATTGTCACCCGGCTAATTGAGGAGGAGGCCAGGGCCAAGCTCCAGAAGGCGGGGGCCGACGCGATCGTCTCAACGAACTTCATCGGAGGTCTCCGAATGGCTTCGGAGATGGTTCGCCCTACAGTGGTTTCGTTCCTGGACAAGATGCTGCGAGCGGCTACTGCCGACGTGAGAGTGTCAGAAGCCAAGATTCCGTCCGGTTCACGGCTGATCGGCAAGACACTCGGAGAAGCGGGGATCTATGAAAAGACGGCGCTGACCGTGATTTCCATAGCGCGGGATGATTCTTTCGAATTAAATCCCAGCCCCGATAGCCGCCTTAAGGAAGGGGATGGTCTCATCGTTTGCTGCTCGGCCGAGCAACTCAAAAAACTCGTCGATTGTATCGCGGTATAATGGTGAAGTGATTAATATCGTTCACAGGCCCGGATAAAAGCCGTGAATATCTTCTTCTGTGCGATGCTTCTGCGAGTCAAGAACTCCGGATGCCACTGGAGGCCGAGAACGAAGGAGTGATCGCGGCTCTCGATGCCTTCGACGACGCCGTCTCCCGCAACGGCGTTGACGATCAAGCTTCGCCCCAAATTCTTGATGGACTGATGGTGAGTCGTGTTGACGTCGATCGAATCGCGCCTCACGATTCGCTTGAGTTTCGTTCCGGCCTTGATATGGACCTTATGCCCACCCGTTTCTTTCAAAGCGCTTTTCTCATGATTCGTGGCGCCGGGAATCTGCCTGGCGATATGCTGGTAAAGCGAGCCGCCAAGGACAACGTTGATCGCTTGCGTGCCGCCACAAATACCCAGCAACGGTAAATCCTTTTTCAGTGCGTAGGAGATCACCTCCAGTTCGAAGGAGGTGCGATCTTCCTTGATATTGCCAAGCTCCTCACCAGGAGTTTCCCGGTAATGCCGGGGGTGGATATCGAAATTCCCTCCCGTTACCACGACGCCGCTCAGGCGGTCGAGCGATTCACGAATACGAGTGCGGGAGGAGGAGATAGGGAGGATGACAGGGATGCCGCCAGCCTGCAGGATAGCGCTCGCATAACGTGCCCGCAGGAAAAAGACCGCTTCTCCCTTTTCAGTGGAGTCATTGGCGGCCGCGTCTTGAACGTCGGGCGTGATCCCGATCAGGGGTTTTGACCGCTTTATCATAACGTTCGCGCCACTAAGGCACCAAGACACAAAGCTTTTTCTCTTAGTGACTTCGTGACTTTGTGGTGAAATGAAATCCGTCAAGAGCCTTCTTTGGCTTCGAATCTCGCTTGGTTGTTGTAAATCTTTCTGTAGGAGAGCTGGTTGCGTAAAACGAGCTTAACGTAGAGGCGGGTCTCCGCGTAAGGAATCCTTTCAATAAATTCCTCATCGTCCTCCGCTGGGATTTGTCTTTGCCAGCGGGCCACGGCATTTTCACCGGCATTATAAGCAGCGATTGCCCTGGGTAGATTGTTCTCATAGCGGTCAAGAAGCCCCTTGAGGTGATGGATGCCGATTTTCAGGTTGACATCGGGGTCGAAGAGAGTTTCCGGGTTGGGAACAGGAAGTCCCATTTGTTTTGCTTCACGCGCGGCGGTCGTTGGAAGCAACTGCATCAAGCCGTAGGCAGATGCCGGAGAGAGCGCGTAGGGGTCAAAAAGGCTTTCCTGGCGGATCAGCGCCACGACCAGAAACGGGTCCAGGCCAAGTTCGACGGCCAGCTTGTCCACCTTTTCCCAATACGCCAGAGGATAACGGAAACGCTGCAGCTCGTCAGAGGAGCCACGGATTCGGTTTGCCAGAGAAACGCTCCGGCGATAGGCGCCGTTGCGGGCGTACTCGCGCATGAGAAGTGAATATAGGCCCGGATCACCGCCGTCATTTTTGATCTCGTCAAGCTCAGCGACGGCGAGTATACTGAGAGAGATTTCGGTGAGTTCCCGGGCTCGGATCAGATGAAAAGCGGCCTCCGGGATAAGAACGGGTTGAGAATTCGACACCTCGCTGATTGGCCCGTCGAGCCCTTTTGGGTCGAAAGCCACGCCCATTTTTTGCAGTGAGCGCGCAGCCGCTCCTTTGTAGTAGCTGTCTTCCGGCGCGTTGAAAATCGCGACAAAGATACCTTTGGCTTCCTCCGCCAGCCCCATCTTTAACGCCGTTCGGGCCTGCCAGTAGTAAGCTGCTGTCTGATAGCGATCCCCTTCGTTTCCGGTGGAAAGCCGCTTGAACGCCTGGTAAGCCTTCTCGTGTTGCCCCTGCAGGTAATGGATCCATGCCAATCTCCAGGCCGCTTCCTGTCGAAGCTGGCTGGCCGGAAATCTTTTGGAAAAATCCCGGTAAATGCGAATAGCTTCCTCCGTATTGCCGAGAGATTCGTGGATTCGGGCTGAGGCGAAGTCAGCGAAATCGATAAAGGAGCTCGCAGGATACTTTTTTTTCAATTGGTTGAAATGATCCATGGCTTTGAGATTGTCATCGAGGTTCCAGTAGGTTCTCGCGAGCCGATAAAGCGCGTTTGGAGCCTCAGGGCTCTGAGGGAAATGGCGAACGATTTCGCTTAAAACCAGTATTCCCTTCTCCCTGTTGCGCGCGGCTCGATAGACGTTCGCCAGGGCCATCAGTAATGCCGGGCGTGAGTTCCCGGCGGGTACCATCTCCAGGACCTTGCGGTAAACTTTTTCAGCTTCCGCGAATTGCCGCTCCTGAAGAAGAAGCTCGCCTTCAGCGGAAAGCGACTCGCTGGTGTTCAGAACAAAACGTTCGGGATTTTCCTCTCTTAATCGGCTTACGTCTTGTCTCGCTTTGCTGGCCCACGAAGAAAGGGGAGATGACCGGCGTAATTCCTGATAAAAACTATGGGCTTCCTCGAGCTTACCGAGGGCTTCATGAATTTGGGCCAGGAGATAAAGGCTTTCATCGGAGATCTCACGTCTGGGTCTTTGGGCCCGCAGAGACTGCAGGATCTCCATGGCGCGGGCATGGTCCTTCTCGTCAATGGCTAACTTCGCCATCTGGAGCTCCGCCTGGCTGCGCCAAACACTTTGAGGAAAAAGCCGCCGCAGAAGGGCAAAAAACCCTCGCGCCGTTTCAGGCGAGCCCCGCTTCGAAGCGATCAGGCCGAGATAGTAAAGACTGTAATCGGATAAAACATAGTCTTGATCCAGTGTTCTGAAGAAGAGTTCCTCGGCTTCTGAGAGGTTCCCAGTGGAATAAAGAGTGTAAGCTTGGCTAAAAAGAGCGCGAGGGTTAGCCTCCGGCATGCCGGGCAGGCCCGACGTTAATGGAAGAAAGAGCAGCAACAGGAGGCTTAAAACCTTGCTCATGAGCTGTTAAGAATTTTAATGGAGGGAACAAACGGATGCAACGGAGAGTTTTGGACGCCTATGAGGAGGTGCGGCTGCGTAGGGTAGCCTGCAGGGTAATCAGCTTCCCCTGGCGCAAGGCGGAGATCTCCACCTTTTCTCCCGGATGGCGGCTGCGCAGGGCGGTGGTCAGATCCTCAAGGGTTTTCACTTTGCGCTCCGCGAATTGCACAATAACGTCCCCTTCCTGAAGTCCGGCGGCTTCCGCAGGGCTTCCCTGGCGAACGCCGGCCAGGCGGATTCCCTGGGCTTGCTCGGCGAAGTCGGGAATGATGCCCAGGTAGGCCCCGTAATTTTCTCCTTCCCTCTCATAGGTTGCCGGTGCAGATGAGCTGCGAACAAAGTTCAGGTCCGGCGCGGCGCTGAGCTTATTAACTAAAGACAGGACCAAATCGCCTATTTTTTCCATCCCTTCTATATTGAGCTTCTCCCAATCATCTGTCGGCCGATGATAATCTTCATGGGTCCCGGTCGAAAAGTGGAGTACCGGGATGTTCTTGCTGTAAAACGAGGCGTGGTCGCTTCGGCCGGTGCCGCCGGCTTTTCTCACTTCGATTCCGGACTTCTGGCTGATTTCATTCAGGAGGTCGGCGAACTCCTTGGCCGTGTCGACTCCAAAGGCGGTTATTCGGTTCTCTTTCATTCTCCCGATCATATCCAGGTTAATCATGGCCTTTATCGATTCGAGCGGGGAAGGAGGATGCGTGACATAGTACCGGGAACCATACAGGCCCAGTTCTTCTCCTGTAAAGAATACGAACACCAGGGATCTGGCAGGTCTCTCTCTGGACAGACTTAATCTTCGCGCCAGATTGAGAAGCACCGCGGTCCCTGACGCGTTGTCATCTGCGCCGTTGTGGATTTGTCCTTCGGTCTTCGTATCGCGCGTGCCGAAGTGGCCATATCCCAAGTGATCGTAATGCGCGCCGATAACGATGTGCTCATCCTTGAGGCGAGGATCAGAACCGGGAAGCACGGCGATCACGTTGTCGGTCTTCCGGGTAATCCGTTCCAGATCAACTTTGAGCGAGGCCCTAAGGCCAGGTAAAGCCATAGAAAAAGGCTTCTCCTCACGATCGATCTTTTCCTTTAGGTCCCGAATCGAGACGTCTCTCTGTGTCAACAACCTCTCGATGATCTCGCGCTTGACCTGAGCCGCAATAAGGCTGCTATCGGTGCGCCATAGACTCCGTGCCAGGGAAATCAATTCTGCCTCGCCGTCCCGGGGGTCGAGATCCACCAGAATCATCGCACTGGCGCCGTGCTCTCTTGCATTCGTCGCCTTGTAACGCAACGTGGCGAAATTAGATGATCCAGGCCGTTTTCGAAACGGGCTCTTGTCGGTTTTTGGAGGGGGTTCATAGCGTAAAATGAGGACAGTTTTGCCCTTTACGTCGATTCCGGCGTAATCATCATACCCGTAATCTTTGGCCGTGATTCCGTATCCGGCAAATACGATCTCCTCCTCCGCTTCTCCCGAGCGCGACAGCCCGAGCGGAATCCATTCCTGGTTGAGGGCGAGGGGCGAGCTATCGTTAAAGCGGAGTACACCCGGTTCCTTGATTTTAACGCCCACGTCGACACTAAGGCTCTGAAAATAGCTGCCGTTGTCTCCGGCGGGGAGAACGCCGTAACTCTTAAGCTCATGGGCGATATAGTCTCTGGCTTTCTCGATGCCGGAAGTATCGACGCCGCGACCAAGAAGCTCATCTGAGGCCAGAAACCTCACGTGCCGTAGTAACTCGTTTGATTTTGGCTGGAATCGAGACGGGATCTCGTCTGTCCAGCCTATGGTCGCGAGCCAGAGGACTAGACTAAAGCGGGCAAAGGCTTTCCAAAAAAACGGGTGGGTATGCTTCATGAGTTGCTTTCCGAAGCTTGTGCTGTATGATGCAAAAAATATTATCAGATCAGCGCATCGTTGCAAATGAGCCGGGGACGTTAAGAATGAAGGCTTCGGCCTGATGGGGGATGGGATGAAAGGGCCCGCGCTGCGTTTTGTCAAAGCGCCGGTGAAATGATATAAAACGTACAAACATCTTCAGGAGGAATCATGGCTAAATCGGTTGTTACCTTCACCCAACCTGGCTGAGGCCCCTGCCATAGCGAGAAGGAGTTTCTTTCTCAGAAGGGGGTTTCGTTTACGGACAAAAACGTGCGAGAGGACCCGGCGGCGTTGCAGGAGCTTCTGGCTCTGGGTTATCGGAGCACTCCAGTAACGCTCATCGATGGTGAAGCGGTTGTTGGTTTTGATCAGGAAAAAATCGAGAAGCTTCTCGGATTGTAATCGAAAAAGGAATTCATCTATTGCGCGACAAGGGGAAAAACATATGGCAGACACGATCGAGCGCATCGAGGGCACCGAAAATGAATACATTAGTCGCCGTGAATTTATTCAGAAGAGCGCGGTTATAACGGGCGGTCTCGCCGCCACGGCGCTGGCTGATTCTGCAAATCCTTCCAGGTCGTATTCGGCTCAGGTAGATCCCAATGATCCCGGGCTCTCCTCGACCGAGATCAAATTTCCCTCCACGGATGGAACCCCTATCGGCGGCTACCTGACTCGCCCGAAAAAAGACGGAAGCCTCCCGGCTGTGGTTGTCATTCACGAAAATCGGGGGCTCAATGACCATATCCGGGACGTAGCGAGGAGACTCGCGAAGGCGGGTTATGTCGCGCTGGCTCCGGATCTTTTGACACGGCAAGGGGGAACCGCTTCTTTCGCCACTCCCGACGACGCGATCGCGGCGATTCGAAAAGTCGATGAAGACACCATTACTAAGGATCTCACCGGCGCCATCAATTATCTGAAAGGACAGAATTTCGTGCGCTCCAACAAAATCGGTGTTGTGGGATTTTGTTGGGGCGGCGGGAATTCCCTGCTGATCGCCACCCGTAATCGGGACCTGGCGGCTGCGGTTGTCTACTACGGTCGTAGTCCCAAGAACCTGGATGACGTGCAAAATATCTCCGGTGCCGTGCTGGGCCACTACGGGGAAAAAGACCAGCCGATCACCTCTGCGGTTCCCAAGCTGGAAGCCGCGATGAAAAAGCATGGGAAGTCTTTCGAATATAAGGTTTATCCGGGCGCTCCTCACGCCTTTAACAACGATACCAATCCCCAGCGCTACAACGCTTCGGCGGCCAAAGAGGCCTGGGATCGGACGCTGGAGTTTTTCAAGAAACATCTGCAGAGCTAAAGAAATCAGGAGAGAAAGTTAAGAGGGCGAGGAGGCTATTTGGAGCAGTTCCGAGCCTCACTACCCGGAAAAAAGACTGGGATCAGGCTAACTTCCCTTTAACTGTGATTTCCAAGCAGACGAGCTCAGCATCTTTCCTGTAACTCCTCTGGATTCGTCACTCGCCAGAAACACGAAGACGTCCGTTACCGACTCGGGTTTTTCGCCCCCATAGCCGGTGAGTTTGGTTGCCACGTAGCCCGGATCCACCGAGTTTACCCGGATATTGTGACTTCTTAGCTCCGCGGCCAGGCTTTGCGTGAAGCCTTCAATCCCCCATTTGGAGACCGCATAGGCCGTAAAATTGGCGTAAGCTCCTCGTCCGAGGGATGAGGAGAGATTGATAATCGAGCCGCCCTTCTCGCGAAGCATGAGCGGGAGAGCGGCTTTGGTCACCAGAAACGGGCCGCGCAGGTTAACGGCGATCGTGTAGTCCCACTTTTTCACCTCCAACTCGACCAGCGGGGCCGGCCGTGTCATGACGCCGGCGTTGTTGACGAGAACGTCGATTCTTCCGTAGCTCGATTCAATCTCCCGCAGGAGCTGGTTTACGGGCTCCTCCAGTGAAACGTCGCAGACCCAGTGGCGGCATTCGCCTTTGAGTTGCCGGATTTCGTGTGCCGTTTCTTCGAGCTCAGAGGCAGTCCGGGCGCAGAGAACGAGCCTGGCTCCCTCGCGCGCGTAAGCCTGAGCCACGGCTTTGCCGATCCCTCTACCGCCACCCGTGATCAGGGTGACTTTGTTTTTCAATCGCATAATTTTCTCTCCGTCTGATTTTTGATCGTTTGCTGCCAAGCGCCAGTTTGTCATAGATTATACCTTAAGCTTCCTCTTTCCGAAGCTAATGGCGTTCCATGTTCCTGCTCCAGAGGGCACGTTCGCGGTTGGAAGGGAGCGCGCGAACTGTTAGGATTTGGTTGAAAGGGTGAGAATATTCGTTCGAGACTACCCAGAAGTGGAAGGAACAGGTGATTTCAGAACAAATCGTCAAAACTGAATACCGTGGTGTCGAGGCAATTTATGCAGTTTACCGGGCTTGATTACATAATTCTCATCGTGGAGGATCTGGACCGGGCGTTGCGTTTCTATACGGAAGTTCTCGGCCTTACGCTCGGTCATCGTTCAGGCGACTACGCTCAACTGGCCACCGGCGCGACCCGGATGGCGCTTTACACCAGAGCTGCAATGGAAAAGACTCTAGCAATGGAACTTCGAGCGCCCGCTCTGGATGCTCCGGGGTTCGAGATCGGCTTCAAGGTCGCCGACGTAGATGCGGTATTTGCGGATTTGGTGGCTCGCGGCGCAGTCCCTGTGACGCCTCCAACAACACGCGCCTGGGGCCAACGCACGGCGTACGTCAGTGACCCGGATGGACACTTGATCGAGCTCGCCCAGGACGTAAGAGAATCGTAGTGGTAACCTGTAGTGATTTATGTTGACACATCATCACGGCCGCGTGAGGCAGGGGAGTTATCGCAAATGAACCAGACCAATAATCAAGGGGATTTTTGGGAGGCTCTCCGCAATCTAAGAAAATCCTCCACCGACAAGAAAATTGCGGGCGTCTGTGGAGGGTTTGGGGAGCACACCCCCATCCCGGCATGGATTTGGCGAGCGGTATTTCTCATTCTGGTCTTCGCCTGGGGCTTGGGCTTAATTGCTTACATCATACTCTGGATCTGCATGCCGCCGGCAGATGAGAAGGTAAAATCTGAGAATGAGGAAGCGTCTCCAAGCCAAGAGGGCCGTTTAGATGGGTGAAACCCGAGTCGATCTGCTACATCTTCTCGAGGACTTACGCGACGCCTATCCGGGATCGATCGAGGAGACGATTCTTACGGAGATCATCGCCAACGCTCTCGACTCGGGCGCCACACAGATTATGTGCGAGTGCGATCCGGCCCAAAGCACCCTAATGACAGTGGATAATGGCTCCGGGATGCGCCGGCGCGAATTGGCGCGCTATCATGATATCGCCGCCACGACGAAAACGCGCGGCCAGGGTATCGGCTTTGCCGGCGTTGGCATCAAGCTTGGCCTGTTGGTTTGCGAGGAAGTGATGACCGAGACGCGCCGCGGTAAGAGCCACGTGGCAACTTCCTGGCGTCTGGCTTCGCGCCATCGGGCGCCCTGGAAGTGGGTGCCGCCTGTTGGACTGGTAACCGAGCGCGGCACGGCTGTCCGCCTCAAGTTTCATAACGCTCTGTCCCCTTTGCTCGATCCCGGGTTTCTCGAAGCAAGCCTGCGCCGCCATTTCCAGCCTTTGCTCGACCCGACATTCGATGAGTTTCTCGCCGCCCACTATCCCCGAGGCGTGGCGATTCACGTCAACGGCCGCCAGTTAGAAAAACACCGATGGATGGCTCCGCTCCAGGGGCCGTTGGAGATTCGCCTGATGCGCAAACGCAAGGCTTCGGCCTTCGGCTGTTTGATCCGCGAAGAGATCCCGCTTCCTGAAGAACAGCGCGGGCTCGCGATCAGCACCTATGGCAAAGTGATTCGGAGGGGGTGGGATTGGCTGGGCCTGACGCCTTCGGCGCCAGACCTGGTGGGAGGTCTGATCGAAGTGCCGCAACTGGCGGCCTGTCTGACCCTCAACAAAGGAGATTTCATTCGCGCTGGGGCGCGCGGCGCCACATACCTTGCTTTCCGCAAAGCGATTCAGGAAGCGGTGTCGAAACAGCTCGCCGCCTGGGGCGATGCGCGAGAATCGACCGAGGACGCGCGTCCAAGGGAAGTTCGCCCGCTGCAGAGGGATTTGGTGCACGTTCTCGAAGACCTTGCCGAGGAGTTCCCACTGCTGGCTTCACTCGTGGAGCGCCGCGCGGGCGGCCAAAAAAAGCTGCCTCTGGGATCGAGCGGCAGAGTTACAGAGCCGCACGCGTTCGTCGCAGCCTCGGTGTTGGAGCAGGCGGAGGCTGACAAGACTGTGGAAGAGGTAAAGGAGTCGCAGGCTGGGGCGAGTGCCGACGGACAGGGAGTTGCCGAGCCGGTCCATACGCGCCCAGAGCAGGATCATGGTCTGCTCTTGCCGGGCCAAGGCGGTGTACGGAAGCCTGCGCACTACGGTCTCGATATTCAGTTTGAGGACCGCCCTGAGGATTTGGAACTGGGGCGTCTGGTGGAATCCACAGTCTGGGTGAACCGGTTACACCCCGCTTATCGCCGGGCGCTGGCATCCCGCTCGATCGGCTATCATATCGCGTTGGCCGTCGCGATGGCGCTCGCTCCCCTTGCGGTGGACCCCACCAACGAACATGGCTTTGTCATGGCTTTTCTTTCCCGGTGGGGAGCGGTGCTCGATCAGCCCGGCTCCCGAAAGGGAACGAAAAGATAAACCGAAATCCCCGACAGCAGAGGATAGTAGGTACCTGCCGCAAAGATCTCCCTTTCCTCCGACTCTGCAAACGAGTTATACTTTGTAGCCGTAAAATACGGCTGGGAAAAAGCCGAATACTTTATGATTGAGGAGACCCGCACATGAACTACGAGACGCCTGGATGTGCCTATTGCCCGCCCACCGTTCGGACTTGCCGCGATGGAGAGTCCGAAGCACAGCGACCCGGTTTCTGTCCCTCAAAGGTAGACCAGGAAGGAATCGATGCAGCTTGGGAGAAGTATGAGAAAGACTCCTTCGTTCGCCAGGTGGCTCAAGCCTCAGCCCTGGTGGAAAGCGAGGGGTACTGCAAGTGGACACGGGTGGAGGAGATTTGCGCGTTTGCCAGGAAAATGGGCTTCACGAAGCTCGGCATCGCCACATGCATCAGCTTTGTGGATCTTGCCCATACACTCAGCGGCATTCTTGAGAGCCATGGCTTCGAGGTCGCTTCGATCGCCTGTAAGAACGGCGCCATCTGCAAGGAAAAAATTGGTCTCCGCGACGAGGATAAGATCAGGCCTGGCCAGCATGAGTCCATGTGCAACCCCATCTCTCAGGCCGAGTTTTTAAACCGCTCAGGCTGCGAATTGAATATCGTTCTCGGCTTGTGCGTAGGGCACGATAGTCTCTTTTTCCGTCACTCGAAGGGTCTCGCCACGACGCTCGTCGCCAAGGACCGCGTCCTGGCGCACAACCCCGTGGGGGCACTTCACCTGGCGGACAGCTATTTTCAGCGCGTCTGGGGCCCTGAGCGGCGAAAAGGCCAACCGAAAAAACCAACAGTCAAGGGGCGGAAATAACCCTGGTCCGAAATGAATTTTGGCCACTACTGATCAACTGCCCGCTCCGGTTGCGGATCTCAAGGAGGAATCCGCGAATCGAGTATTGCGAGGCGGCAGTTTTTGTTCTAACGTAGCCTCCTCCAAAATTCACTTCATTGAGAGGAGGAAAAAATCAATGCTTACGAGCGAGCAAGGATCGAGTATCGCAAAGGTTTTGTTGATCGCGGTCACCTTGGTGTATCTTGCGGGGGTAGGCTCTTCCGTCTCCCACGCGGCGGTTTTTGACGTCACGAATTCAGCAAGCTCAGGCGCCGGGTCATTAAGAGCTGCGATTGACGCCGCCAATGCAAACGGAGTTCCCGACGTGATTACGTTCGGCGCGACCACCGAGCTGGCAGGATGCCCGTTCGTCATCACACTGGCGGATGCCGATGGTCAGCTTCCGCGACTCACGGATCCAGGCACCACGATCGACGGCACTGCCTGCGGTGTTACCCTTGACGGGTCCGGATTGACAAACGCCACGTCTGACGGTCTCCGAGTCCGCGCAAGCAACACTGTGATACGCGGGCTGACGATACGGAATTTTCCTCAAGATGGAATGAGAATCCAACCTGAGGCCGGAGCCAACCTCACGGTCACGGGCGTGGTGATCACGAAGAACGTCTTTAGCGGCAACCTCGATGGGTTAAGGGTCTCGGGCGGTGACGGGCCGGGCAACATGGTCAGCGCGACGATTGCCAATAATCAATTTATAGAGAACCGGGACGATGGAATTCGTGTTGACGGAAGTTTCGGTGATTCGACGGATGGCGGCAACAAGGTAAGGGTCGTGATCAGCAACAACTTGGTCGAGGGTAGTGCTGGCGTTGTAACCGGCGGGGCCACCACCGGCGACGGAATCCGGGTCTTTGGGGGACCCGGCTCATCAGGTCGAGGAGCGAACGGCGGGAACGAAGTCGTGGCCATCATTAGCAACAACGAAACCCGGAATAACGTCGATGACGGCATCCTCGTTGCGGGTACCGGCTCGGGTAACGCTTCCAATCATACGGTGTTCGCCAAGATCGTGGGCAACAAGACGGTAAATAACGGTGCACCGGCTTCCACTGCGGCAAACGGCATCGTGGTTCGCGGGGGCAGCACGGAAGATACCGGTCCTTTTGGATCGAGGAATACAGTGGTATTTCTGGTGGCCGATAACGAGTCCGAAAGAAACAAGGATGATGGGATCAGAATAGCGGGTGGACTTGGCGACCATCACTTTGTGCGGGGTGTGGCGTCGAATAATAAGATGGACAGAAACGGTCTTCGTGGCATCAGCGTAAGCGGCAGCGATGGGACGGACAACACATTAAAGGATATCGATATCGTTGACAACGACGTCAACCGGAGCGGTGATGCCGGGATCAGGGTTGCCGGCGGGGGCGGGGGAAATGCTGCGTTGAGCAACATAACGATCAAGGGAAACAAGTCCAAGCTGAACGAAGAGCATGGAATTGAGGTTCTTCTGGGGGCCGGAGGAGGGAACGTAGTGTCGCTGCTGGGGATTACGGACAATGCCACGAATCAAAATCGCCGAGACGGCATTTTTGTTGGAGCGGGCGTATCGGGATCCGGGAGCACTCCCGTATCTGCGAACCAGGCAATCGCGAACAGGGAAGACGGCATTGATTTAAACTCTACCGGGTATGTCGTTATTGCGAATGAAGTCAAGGGGAGTATAGGCGCTGGCATTGACGCGGTTGGAAACATCGACGGCGGCGGCAATTTCGCAGTCGGAAACGGATCCTGCAATACACCCGGATGTTTCTGAACTCTCTCTGTTCCTTCATTGCATAATTGCAATCGGCCGGGGGATTGTTTCGAAGCCCCCGGCCGTCTGTTTCATCATTCTCCGGGGCTGGCTCACGATCAACTTAGACGATTCTTTGCAGTGGCCGCGACTCCGTGCTTTCCGGCCCGCCACGAAATTCGTTTTCTTTCAGCGCTCGATAGCTGTCGAGTAATTGCTTGTGCTCGATTTCTGAAACTCCCATCTGCGGCCGCCTTACCCTGGATGACTTGATAAGCCTTTCGTGTTGCAGGACGACCTTGATGCGCGCCACGGCTTCCACGATGGGCTCGCTGAAAACCAGTTCCTTGACCGCTTCGAGCTCACGTTGTATCCCCATAGCCTTGTCGAAATCACCGGCGCGACCGGCAATGTCCATCCCGCCCCATTTTTCCGTGGCCACGTTGGCTATGCCGATGAGCGCGCCGGAAGCGCCCAATGCGTAACTCTGCGCGACGAAGCGGTCATTGCCGGTTAAGACATTCATCGTGGCGTTCTGGCGCCTCAGGGCTTGAATGGTTCGGCCGAAAAGCTCGATATCAAAAGACGCCTCCTTGTAAGCCACGACCTTTTCCAATTTCGCGATGCGGCAGATGGTTTCGACGTCGTACCAATAGCTCTTGACGGGCACCTGGAAGAGGACTAAGGGCAAGTTGGTTTCCCGAGTCACATCCTCGAAAAAACCCACTTTGAGGTCGCCGCCGACTTTTCCCCAGGCAAAGAGCAGCGGGGGAAAAATCATGACAGCGTCCACGGGCAGCGGTTCCAGGTTGCGAATCAGATCGATTGCTTCGTCGGTGGATTGAGGTGCAATCGTCGCGATGTGCAGGCGTCCCGCCTTGCGCGCGACTTTGCCGGCAGTTTCGTAGACGCGGCGTTTTTCCTCGACGCTGAGCACCGGCCCCTCGCCGATGCGGGCGCATGAGACTAACCCGGCCACACCTTCAATCGATAGCTGATACTTCGTCAACCGTTCGAGACTTTCAAGATCCAATGTGCCGTCATCGCTGAACGGTGTCACGTGCGGTATAAATAAACCGCGAAACAAGCTTGGTGAATTTGTCATGGGGTCCTCCGCAAATCGCAACTCAATAAAGCAACCGGATTGTGGCGAAATTCTGTGGTATTAGTAGAGCATCGGTGGTGGTTCGTCAACCCGTGATTTTCAAACGACGACAATGGAGTTTGACCGTACGAATCGCGAATAACTTGAATGGATAAAACGATTTCATGCCGCGATTTAGCGGCTTTGATGGCCTCGGAG
>JACQUW010000017.1 GCA_016210115.1 Deltaproteobacteria bacterium
ATGTACAGCGGCGGCAGATATTTTTATGCCGTCTTCATGTGTCACCTTTCTCTCGAAAAGGCTCTTAAAGGGCTGTACCGGAGAAAACTGCAAGAGCAGCCTCCGCGCGTGCACAATCTGATCTATTTGCTGAAGAAGATCGGCATCAAACCGCCCGAGACGATCGGCAGATTTATCGTCAAGCTCAATGAAGCCAGCGTCGCAACCCGCTACCCGGAAGAAATCCGCAAGCTGCAAAAAGATTTCACGCAAAAGATCGTGAAAGACATTCTCGCGGAGGGAAGGAAAACCCTGGAATGGATAAAAAAACAGCTTTAAAAGTTCTAAGGCGCTTTCGAGGCGCTCTTGAGTCGCAGCAGGTCAAGGTCGATAAGCTCATCCTTTACGGCTCCTATGCCATCGGTGCGAACCGGGAGGGGAGCGACATCGACGTTGTGATCATATCGAAGGACTTTGCCGGCAAAGGTTACTGGGAGCGGACGGAGATCTTGTCACGGGCGATCTACGAGGTATTCGAGCCCATAGAGGCCGTTGCCTTAACTCCCGAAGAATGGGACAAGGGCGACTCTATGGTCGTGGAATACGCCAAAGCCGGCGAAGTGGTGTATGGAGAGTAGCGAGAAGCGGATAGCCCGAAGCAAAGAGCGTGTCGCACCTGGTAGGAGTTTCGGCGCCGCAAGCGGAAGAAGTCCGACGGATGAAGATCGGCCTGCGCCACACCGTCTTTGACGAGCAGATACGCACCGAGAAGCGGTGGAAGGCGGAGCCAACGGAGAGCCAGAAGAGGAACGCGAATGACACGCCATGATCGGGATTGGCAACGGATCGAGGTGATGGACGACGCGATGGCCGAGGTCTTGCGTCGAAAAACCCCGGCCGAGCGAATCGCGATCGGATTTGGCTTGTGGCGGTCGGTACAGAAGATATTGCGGGCGCAGTTGGCGTCGTTGCATCCGGAGTGGGACGCGCGACGGCTCGAGAGGGAGATTGCCCGGAGGCTCTCACATGGAGCTGTATGAACTGTTGGCATTGGTGGTGGAGACCTTCACGCGGCTCGGCGTTCCCTACCTCGTGACCGGCTCGGTCGCGTCCATGGCGTACGGTGAACCACGGCTGACCAATGCTATCGACGTCGTCGCCGGGATTCGAGAGGAGCATATCACGGGCTTGCTGGCGGCCTTTCCCGTCGATGACTTCTATCTCAGTACAGAGGCGATTCAGGAGGCGATCCGCAGACAGGGCCAGTTCAATATCATTCATCCGGGGTCCGGATTGAAAGTGGATGTAATCATTCGGAAGGAGACGCCGTTCGATCGCAGCCGGTTTGCGCGGGCACGAGTGATCCGCGCGGCCGAATCCTACGAAGCGACCTTTGCCGCCGCTGAAGACGTGATCATCAAGAAAATGGAGTACTACCGTGAGGGCGGATCGGAGAAGCATTTGAGGGATATCACGGGAATCTTGAAAGTCAGCGCTCAGGAAATAGACGAGGAGTATATTGTCGAGTGGTCGGAGCGGTTGGGACTGCGGCCGATTTGGGAGATGATTAAACGGCGCCTGGCGGATACGCCGGAAGGGAAGAGGTAAACTGTGAGCGATGCCGTGATTTCAGGGGATTCGGCCTCCGACTCCACGCCAGGACCGCTACCCGCGCGGATGTTGAATGAGTTCGCGTATTGTCCGCGGCTGGCTTATCTCGAATGGGTGCAGGGGGAGTGGGCGGAGAGTGCGGACACTGTTGACGGGAAGTTTCAGCACCGGCGCGTAAACCAGGAGCCAAAACGGCGGAAGGCAGAAGCGACAGAGGAAGCAGAGCAGCCGATAGAAAAGATTCATGCGCGCTCGGTTCATCTGACCTCGGAGCGCTTGGGGCTTACGGCAAAGATCGATCTCGTCGAAGGCGAGGGCGATTGCGTTAAGCCAATCGAATACAAACGGAGCAAGCGGCCCCACGTTGCGCAGGGCGCTTGGGAGCCGGAGCGCGTGCAGGTCTGCGCTCAGGGATTGCTTTTGCGGGAGCACGGCTATGTCTGCGATGAGGGGGCTCTCTACTTCGCGGGTTCTCGTGAGCGAGTCGCCGTCCGCTTCGATGACGAATTAGTCCACCGAACGCTTCAGCTGGCGGATGAGATGGGGCAAGGTGTGGCGAGCGAGACAATGCCTCCTCCACTGGAGGATAGTCCCAAATGCCCACGCTGCTCGCTGGTCTCGATTTGCCTCCCGGATGAAGTCCACTTTCTAAACGAACACGGTGCTGAAGCAAATCCACCCAGGCCCTTGTTTCCGGATGCCGACGATGCGCTGCCATTCTATGTGCAGCACCAAGGGGCGCGGGTAGTCAAAGATGGTGGTCTGCTGCGGGTCTTGGAGCAGCAAGAGCGATTGACGGAAGCGCGCCTGCGGGAAGTATCTCAACTGGCGCTTTTTGGCGGGGTGCAAGTTACGGCCTCGGTCATACGCGAGCTTTGTTCACGGGGTATTCCGATCTGTCATTTGTCTCATGGAGGCTGGTTTTACGGAATCACGCACGGGATGCCTCACAAGAATGTCGAGCTTAGAAGGCGCCAGTACGCGGCGGCAGAAGACCCTGACATGTGCCTATCGCTCGCTCGTCGCTTCGTTGAGGCCAAGATTCTCAACTGCCGTACGTTACTGCGACGGAATCATTCCGCGCTTCCCGCTGAAACGTTGGAAGGGCTGAAGGGTGACCTACGAAGAGCGAGTAAGACGGAGCGCATCGATAGTCTTCTCGGAGTTGAGGGAACAGCAGCAGCCCGCTACTTCGCTCAGTTTGGTGAGATGCTGCGGCAGCCCGGCGGTTCTGCTGTCGCGTTCGACTTTGCTCAGAGAAACCGGCGCCCGCCTCGTGATCCAGTCAACGCTCTGTTGTCGTTTGCCTATGCTTTGCTTGCGAAAGACTTCACGACAACTCTAATGAGCGTCGGGTTTGATCCTTTTCTCGGCTTCTATCACAAGCCGCGCTATGGCCGACCGGCGCTGGCTTTGGATCTCATGGAAGAGTTTCGTCCATTGATTGCAGACTCAGTCGTATTGACCGTTATAAACAATGGCGAAGTGGGTCCGGAGGACTTCATCTCCGCAATGGGAGGCGTTGCTTTAACCCAGGGAGGCAGAGTTCAGATGCTTCAAGCATACGAGCGGCGGATGCGGCAGGAAATCATCCATCCGGTGTTTGGCTATCGAATCAGTTACCGGCGCGTGCTTGAAGTGCAGGCGCGGTTGTTGAGTCGATACCTTATGGGTGAGATTCGCGCGTATCCCTCATTCTTGACTCGATGAGGCGTCTTTATTTGGTGACATACGACATCTGCGAGCCGCGGCGGCTGCGCCGGGTATTCAAAACGATGCAGGGCTTTGGCGAACACTTACAATTGTCCGTGTTTCAGTGCGACCTGACCGCGATCGACCGGGTGGAAATGCAGGCTGCTCTTCAGGAAATAATCGACCGTGAGGAAGACAAGGTGCTGATAATTGACCTTGGCCCCACCGATTCTTATCCGGTGAAGAGTTTTCAAGTATTAGGAAAACAGATCAAACCAGTGACTCGTGGCTCGATTGTCGCGTGATCGCCGCTTGGTCGCGAGAGGTTCCGCGATAAAGGAAATGTCGGCTTCGCTCGCACGGCTCTAAGTAATTAAAGTAGTGGAGTTCTGGGTGCGATGATGTGGAGTTTATTGAACATGAACGTCATGCGGAAGCCATGTGAAGGGCAGCGCTCGCAATGCGTCATGGAAACCCCTAAATTTAAGTTGGAATCGATAAAGCGGCTTTCCACGGAGAAAAATCCGTGGCCCAATTGAAGCATAAATATCCCATGCTTTGCCAGATCGACGGCGCAGTCCTTTCCACGGAGAAAAATCCGTGGCCCAATTGAAGCC
>JACQUW010000304.1 GCA_016210115.1 Deltaproteobacteria bacterium
ATTCTCCCCCCATGCAACTCAACAAACTTCTTGGCCAATGTTAACCCAAGTCCAGTTCCCTCGGTTTTATGAGCGTAGTCGCCGCCCACCTGGCGAAATTCCTCGAAGATCCTTGCCTGATCCTCTGGGGCGATCCCGATGCCGGTGTCGCTGACCGAGATCTCCACAGAGCCGTCGGCCTGCCGGGCCATGATCCGGATCCGCCCCCCTTCCGGAGTGAACTTCACTGCGTTGGAAAGCAAATTGAGCAGGATCTGTTTTATCTTGCGCTCGTCACCGATGAAGTCGCCAAGACGCTCATCTACGGAGAGGTCCAGTGTAATAGTGCGGCGGACGGCGCGCTCGCGTACAAAGGTCCGAGCGTTCTCTAGGGCCGAAGGTAGGTCGAACTTAGTTACCTCCAGCTCCATGCGGCCGGCCTCGACCTTGGAAAGGTCCAGGATCTCATTGATAAGAGACAGGAGATGGCGGCCGGAGGAGAGGATGTCCTCCTGATACTCGAATTGTTTCTCGTTAAGCTCGCCAAACATCTTCTCCAAGAGCACCTCGGAGAAGCCGATAATGGCATTGAGCGGCGTTCGCAGCTCGTGGGACATGTTGGCGAGAAACTCCGACTTATGGCGGTTGGCGGCCTCGACTTGCCGGCTCTTTTCCTCGATCTCGCGGTAGAGCCGTGCGTTCTGAATAGCCACGACCGACTGCGTGGCGAAGGTCTGAAGAAGATTCACAACTTCCGGTGCAAAATCTCCCGGCGTGCGGCGGAAGATGGACAGCCCGCCCATGATTCGTCCTTCGCGCAGGAGCGGCACCGCGAGGAGCGAACGATAGCCAAGTTGTCTTAAAGCGGGCCGAAATCGTGTCGCGGACAAACCCCGCTCATTGAGGATGTCATGAATTGCTAGTGGCTCCATCCGCGCCGCCGCCTGACCGATTGCGCCGTCGCCCATTCGGATCGGATTAGCTCGGAGCGCGTCAATGAGTTCTTGCTCGATCCGGTGACTGCCTCTAAGGTGGAATTCCTGCGCGGCTTCGTCGTACTCGTAGATTGCACCCCCATCCGCTCCGGTAAGTTGAACAGCGTGGGAAGCAATGCGAGTCAATACGGTTTTTAATTCCAGAGTCGAGCTAACCGCTTGGCCAACTTCGCTGAGCGCTCTTAACTCTCCCACTGACTGCGCCAACTCTTTGGTTTTCGCTCCCAGTTCCTGGAACAACCTCACGTTCTCGATGGCCACCACCGCCTGAGCGGCAAAGGTCTCAAGCAGTTTGATCTGCCGCTCGGAGAAAGGACGAACCTCTGTTCGCCTGATGTTGATTACACCAATAGGAGTCCCCTCTCTGAGCATCGGCGTGCTAAGAATTGTTCGTGTTCCCGTACGAATGGCGACGTCACTGGCGTCGAGAAAATCGGTTTTCGCGGCTTCTACAAGATCGTGAACGTGTACGGTCTCTCGGTTAAGAATCGCTCGGCCACCGACTCTTCCTGGGCTCGTGGGTGAAAATTCCGGTGCCGGAGCATTTCCGAAGGATGCCACTAACCGCGTTGCGTTGCCCTCGACGAGGCGAATCTGTGCATCAGTCGCCTCGCACAGTCGGGCAGCATTCGCCGCCACGGTATTCAATACTGGCTGAATGTCGGTGGGCGAACTGGCGATCACGCGTAAGATCTCGCTCGTCGCCGTCTGTTGCTCCAGGGCTTCAGTAAGGTCCCGGTTCCGGACCTGCAATTCCTGGAACAAGCGCACGTTCTCGATGGCGATGACGGCTTGATCGGCGAAGGTCTTAAGAAGGGCGATCTGGTTATCGGTAAACGGACGGACTTCCAACCTGCGGATTACGATGTTGCCAATCGCAATGCCTTCCCGCAGTAATGGCGTCGCCAACATTGTGCGTGTACGGCTGAGCTGCTGCCGGGTCTTGGCGTCAGGGTAGTCGGTTTCGAGCTCCGCCGCCAGGTCGTGGATATGAATCGTTTCCCGATCGAGCACAGCTCGACCGGCGGGTGTGCCGCGAGTGATCGGGGAAGCCTCGACGATGGCTTTCGGGACAGGAATTGAACCATACGAAGCCACAATTCGGGAAAAGCTTCCGTCAATACGATTGATGACCGCGTCCTGTGCCTCACATAAACGCGCCGCATTCTCCGCAACGACGTCCAGTACTGGTTGAAGGTTGATGGGCGAGCGGGCGATCACACACAGGATCTCCCTCGTGGCCGCCTGCTGCTCCCGCGCCTCGGAGAGCTCGCGCTTCAGCGCTTCTAGCGCCTGATGGATTTTCGATCGAGGCGTTTTACTGACGCGCGCTCGCCTTTTACGTGAGCGACTTGAGGCCGGCTTCGAGAACCCACGTAGAGACGATTGTTCGGCTTTCACGTCATTCCCGGGAAAACGGGAATCCAGAGCCTTTCCTGTGTTGGGGAATGGCGCCGCCTTTGCGTCGCCGGAAGGCGAGAGGTTCCCGCCACCGGACCTGATACTAGCCGCGCGGCGTGAGTTCACTTTCGTTTTCTTAGAGGATTTTTTAGGCATACTGCCAGACCAAAAAGCTCGGCCGAAGGTAGCAATCCGGGCTAATGCAATACGCAGCAAAGGTGCGGCCGGGCAAACGAACCTTGGTCTTTCAGGCGAATCAATTTTGGAGTGGTCATTATTGCAGGCGGTCAACGGCTGTCAATAGCAGGACATGCTTTCGCGGGAACGACCGAGGGGGGAGGGGAGTCGAGTTCCAGTTGAGGTATTTGAAAGCCCCTGGCTTGGAGCCAAGCGGTCTTCAGAGCGGACTCTGCAGAAATTTGCTAGATTTTTCGGAGCGGGCCGCCGGCCTGCTGCAAGCCTTTAATCTGAAATCCTTTTTCCTTTTCGTGCTTGTCCAAGAGCTTATCCAGAGCGTCGTCCCCTTTTAAGCCTTCGAGCTTGATGCGAAGCCGTAAGTTGTTGGCGCTATCGGCGTGAATCAGCGCCTGTTCAAGGCTTATCTTTCCATCTTTATAGAGCATGAACAGCGCGTGATCGAAGGTCTGGCTGCCTTCCTGGATTCCCTGCTCCATCGCCTCCTTGAGGAGATCGATGTCGCCCTTTTTGATCAGATCTCTCGCCCGTGGCGTGCCCATAAGAA
Source organism: Deltaproteobacteria bacterium (assembly GCA_016210115.1). Lineage (GTDB taxonomy): Bacteria > Desulfobacterota > Binatia > UBA9968 > UBA9968 > JACQUW01. The sequence continues at coordinate 3,118 of JACQUW010000304.1, forward strand.
TCTCCACGGCGGGTGCCCGCTTTCCGTCCAGGGATGGAACCAGGCGCTGCGCAATGATGGCGTGGAGATTGAGGGAAAGCTGAAGCAGAATCTGCGGATGGTTTTCTTGGGGGAAAAAGTTGAGAATGCGTTCAAAGGATTGGTTGGCGTTGGTCGTGTGAAGAGTGCCGAAGCAAAGATGCCCGGTATCCGCAAAGGTAATCGCGGCCTCCATCGTATTCCGGTCGCGGATCTCGCCGATTAAAATGACATCCGGGGCCTGGCGCATCGCGTTCTTGAGAGCTTCCTGGAACGAGTGGGTATCAAACCCCACCTCACGCTGCGTGATGATCGATTTTTTGTGCGAGTGAACGAACTCGATCGGGTCCTCCACCGATATGATGTGGC
>JACQUW010000305.1 GCA_016210115.1 Deltaproteobacteria bacterium
ATGCCAGGATGTCCTGCGCGTCCTGCTTTGCGCCGAGCCGCCCTCCCGCGCCGGGATGGCCGGGGATTAGCCGCTCCCAGTCCATCGCGATCACCTTCTTAAGAGAAGCCTCCCACTCGACACCTCGCTGGTGATGCGCCTGCCGAGCGGATAGGAGTCGATCATGCCGCGCGCCGGCAGAGACCCTACAGGTATAAAGTCCACCGCGAAAATGATCTTCTCCTTCGGATCGGCTGAGTTGTGACCTTCTTCACCTCATCTATATAGGCCGTGACCGCTTCCGGACGGCCGTAACCGATCGGGTCGGTCGCGATTACGCCCGCGGAAGTCACAACAAACATGGCTTGACTGTTTCGGTAACGGAAGACGTAGACGTTATCGGTGCCTTCGACTTTGGTCGTCGCGAACGGCGGCTGCTGCGCCCGAACCGGTATGACTACAGCCGTTAAAGCGAGTGCTCCCCATGCGATAACGTGAAGAATACGTGACATTGTCGTCCTTCTTGAAAGTCTTCAGGATCACCAAACTCAGTTCGAAGCGCAATACGACAAAGCTAAAAACACGACCCCTACCACACGCCCAGCCTGAATTGAACAGCAAAACGCTCGGCCACAATCCCGGTAATCGGATCGCCACTTGAGGTAGGCTAACAGAACGTGGTCTTATGTCAACGCGGGCAGGTCCGCACTTTGCCCTGGATTCTGCTGAAGATCAGCCATTCGCCCGTCGAATTCTCCTTGCTGCCTGGACAAGGCAGCCAGAGAACAACCGGCGAAGTTGTTTGTTCTACCTCTCTCCTTTGTGCTTCTTAAAGACGTGGAAAAACTCACGCCGCGAAAGATTGGCGCGACGGGGCTGGTGATTCTCGGCGTTTTTCTGATTTCCTGGGAAAAGCTGTGAATTATCTCGGGTTGGCGGGTTTAAAAAAGAGGCTCATCATCACGGCGGCAAGCAGCGGGAACGCGGAGATAAACACCAGCGCTGCCGGGAGCCCATAGGCGTCGGCGACAACACCGGCCATGAGGGGCGCGAGAAAAGATACACCCATGTTGGCTCCAAAAATCACCGCTACGATGCTGCCGGCAAGATTCTGCGGCACCGCTTCCATGGCTGCCGTAATGATTACCGGACGAAGCGCCCATAGGAGCGCGCCGAGAGCTGCGAAGGCTGTGGCCAAGAGCGGCCCGGCGGCCAAGAAAGGAACGGCAACGATCACAGCTACGCTCAAAAACGAGAAAACCGCAATCAGGCTTTTGCGGCCCATACGATCGGAAATCCAGCCGACGAAGGCCGGCGCGATGCCGGCAAAGAAAAAGAGCAGCGACATGTACGCTCCGGCAGCGCCGGCGGAGAGTTTTAAGTGCAACGATAAATAAAGCGGCAGGAACGCGCTCAGCGCCGTTTGCCCCATCGCGCGCAGCGTGGAAACCGCCACCAGACTAAAAACGGTTTTGTTCTTGAACACATCTTCCCACAGAGCGCGGCGATAATCCCGCCGTTGTGGCGCCGCAGCGCTGTCTTCGGCGCCCAACAACGCGTAAAGAACCCCGAGGACCAACCCTGGAATCGCCCAGATCTGAAGCGCCGTCCGCCAGTCGACAAACGCGATCAGGAGACCGAGCGCGAGCGGCCCGATCACTTCTGCCAGATTTGCGCTGCTATCATGCACGCCCAAGGCAAAAGCGCGCTTCTCACGATACGCGGCAGAGAGAATCGCCAGCGACTGAGGGTGAAAACCTCCACCTCCCGCGCCGCCCAATGCCATGAAGATCAGTAAAACCGGAAAGCTCGAAGCCGCGCTCAGGCCGAGAGACCCGAGGCCGATCATCCCGAGGCAGAGGCCTAAAAGAAGGTTTCGGCGCCGGGCAAGATCGGCAAACAACCCCGAAGGAAAGCTGGCGGCGCCCGCCATGAACGTGCGCGCGGAGGCGAGCGCGCCGGCTTGCGCCAGGGTTAAGCCCAACGAAGTTGTAATGAGCGGCAAGATCACCGCGATCACGCCGTTGAAGAGATGCTCGACCATATGTGCCATGGAGTTGGCCGCGAGCCGGCCCCACCCGGCAAAAGACGGCGCGAGCGTTTGCGTGCTGTCGATTTTCGCCAAGGATTCGCTCCTGACAATCGATCCTCTTAATGAATAGGGTAATTCCGCCGCCAGTGCAACCGGACTATTCATCTCCTCCCGTCCGTGAGCTTCTTGAGTAGAGCTGAGTAAATTTTTGGCGATCTTCCTGAGGTTCTTGGGATCGGTAACATTTGTCGTATATTGTTCTTAAGAGCCCGCGTGAGCGAGAACGGACAAAAACGAAAGAGCAGGAGACGTCATGACAGCGCAACAAAACATAGTGATCCGGTTACCTATCAGCGACTCCAGTGCGTTCCGACAGAAACTAGCGGCGCTGCTCGTTGCTTGTTTCATGTGCACGGCGGTGGCCGCGCAGAGCGATGCCCAGGCACCGCGTTCACCGACCCCTCAAGCGATAAAAGGGGCGCTCCACGCGGACACAATTGCCAAGGGGCTTGAGCATCCCTGGGGCCTCGCGTTTCTCCCTCAAGGAGGCATGCTCGTCACGGAACGTCCCGGACGCCTCCGGCGCGTCGACAAGGACGGTCGTGTCTCCGAGCCCCTTTCGGGAGTTCCCGAGGTCTTTGCACGCGGCCAGGGCGGGCTTCTGGACGTGGCCCTCAGCCCGGCATTCGCGCAGGACAGGCTTGTCTATCTCTCGTTTGCCGAACCCGGCGAAGGAGGCGCGGGAACGGCTGTAGCGCGCGGGCGACTCGGCGAGGCCGGCCTGGAGAACACGCTAGTGATCTGGCGGCAGCAGCCAAAGGTGGGCGGCGGAAATCACTGGGGATCGAGAATTGTTTTTCGCGCCGACGGCACTTTCTTCGTCACGTTAGGCGAGCGCTTCGACTATTCCGAAAAGGCCCAGGACCTTTCAGTTACTCTCGGTAAGATCGTGCGCATAAGATCGGACGGCTCGGCGCCAAAGGACAACCCATTCGTGGACCGCGACAGAGCGCGGCCCGAAATCTGGTCGTACGGACACCGAAACGTCCAGGCAGCAGCCATCCATCCCGAAACCGGACAGCTCTGGACCGTAGAGCACGGCGCGCGCGGCGGTGACGAGCTTAACAGGGTGCAGCCCGGGAAGAACTACGGTTGGCCCGTGATCTCCTACGGCGTCCATTACTCGTTTGCCAAAATCGGCGAGGGCACGGCAAAGCCGGGAATGGAACAGCCGGCTTATTACTGGGACCCGGTGATCGCGCCGTCGGGCATGGTCTTCTACACAGGCGGTGCGTTTTCGGGCTGGAAAGGTAATATACTCATCGGTTCGCTGACCCCGGGGCTTCTTGTCAGGCTGATCATGAACGACGGAAAGGTCATGAAAGAAGAGCGCTACCTCGCAGAGCTCCGCGAGCGCATCCGCGACGTACGCCAGGCACCGGACGGATCCCTCTATCTTCTCACCGACACACGCAACGGTCGCATCCTTCGCGTCACGCCGGCGCGCCGCTAACGTGAGCCCAATATATGGCTCCATTTCTGCGCGATTTTCGCGCGTTCTTCGGGGTCTAGAGCGTGGACTTTCGGAAAATCCTTTATCCAGCGATAGGGCCGGCATGCGTCAATAATCGCCCGGGAATTGGTAAAATCCCCCTGGCTTCTTCTCTCCGGCGGGATTCTTGGGTCGATCGGAGTGCTCCAACAACCCCGCACCAGCTCAATCGAAGTTTCGGGGTCGCATCTCGTGGCGATCGCCCACATCACATCCGACATGTTGGACGGATCGATGTCATCGTCTACCAGGATGATGAACCGGCCGAGATATCCGCCTTCGCGCGCTCCGAGAGCCACATGCGCCGCCTGGCGCGCGTGGCCGCCGTAGCGCTGGCGAATCGAGATCACAATTAGAAATCTCATTCCGGCTTCCATCTGCCACACGCCTTTCACATCCGTCACGCCGCACTTCTCGATTTCGTTCCAGATTTCCGCTGAGCGGAACAGGAGAGAAAGATAGCTGTCGAGCGGATAAATTTTTAAGTCGGCGACCACGGTGATGATCGGGTCATTGCGAAAATAGACTCGTTTGACATGAACCACCGGCGCCGGCCGTGTTCCGGAAGCGTAGTAGCCCGTCCACTCCCCAAAAGGGCCTTCGGGCCTGGAATCTAGATCGGGCGGCGGCATCTCTCCTTCCAAAACAATCTCCGAGTCCGCCGGCAGCGGCAATCCCGTGTATTCTCCCGCCACGACGTCTACCGCTTCACCGCGCATATGCCCGGCGAAATCGTATTCCGATACTCCCCAGGGAAGACCGAGAGAGGCGGAGGCAAAAAGAATCGGGTCGATCCCGCATACAATCGCCACCGGACAGCTCTGCCCCTTCTCCCAATAGCGCTCCGCGATCAAACGACTCTGTTTACCTGGAGAGATGTAGATGCTGACCGTGGACTCCTCCTGAAGCTGCACTCGCGCGGTTCCGAGGTTGACCCAGCCTCCGTCCAGATCTCGAGTGATCACGGCGTCCTGGGTGCCGATATATCTCCCGCCATCGTCCTTATGCAGCTTCGGCGCCGGGAGCCGAAAAACATTAATTTGGTTTCCTTTGATAATATTTTGCGTCAGCGGCCCTGAGCTTACGGATCGAGCCGGAACGGGCTTATAATTTTCCATGCGCTGACGGATCGCATTCACAAGGGCGGGCCCTCTGAATTCATCCGAAAGGCCCAGAGCCTGAGCCGTTCGACCTTGAGTTTGAAACATGTTGGTCAAGACACGATAGCCCTTCGGAAATCCCTGAATTCTATCGAAGAGCAACGCGGGAGGCTCGGCCCCCATTCCCGAAACCTCCGATATAGCTCCGATTTCCAGATCAATGTCCGCGCCTTCCACCACTTTTAACTGCCCGCTCCTTAGCCACTCATCAATCAAACCGCGTAAATCTCGCATCGCTTACCCTTTCTGTTTCGCGCCATATACACAAAACTTCCAGCATTTTATCAGCGGTAAAGCCGCTGAACGATTCCTCCGGCCTCCAATTCTCGGAGAAACCGGTTTTCCACAAAAGATTCCGCCTTAGCCATTTTCGCTTTTTGATCTTTCTTCGCAAGCTCGCTCAGCACGTTTTGAATCCCCTTTGTGTCGACATACGGAACTCTGGCGAAGATCCTGTCGTAGTGCTGGTAGGTCTCTTCCAGCAATCGGCCATCGCCGAGCCGTATAAAGGCATCCAACGAACGTAGAGTCGGCTCTTTCTGAGTCTTAAAGAAATGGATCCCTTCGACAAAAGCTTTGAGGGTCCGCTTCAAAAGATCCTCATTTTTTGACATCGCAGAGGCAGTCGTGACGACACAGGTATTCGGATAAGCAAGATTCAACTCCTCGGCTGTGACGAGCTCATTGAAGCCGGTCCTGCGGGCGATAATGTCCGCCGGCGGGCCGACTACCGCCGCCTGAACGGCGCCGCTTTTTAGCGCGGTAAAGCGGTCGGGTTGGCTTCCAATCTGCAGCACGGCGACATCTTGAGCCGGGATCAAGCCCCATTTTTGTAGCCCATAGCGCGCGACAAAATCAGTCGAGGACCCAAAGCGGCTGACCGCGAGCTTTTTTCCCTTCAAGTCTTGAGGGCGCTTCACCTCAGGCGCGGAGATGATGCTGAAATCCATAATGTTGACGAGTCCCGCCAGGATCATTGTGTCAGCGCCTTGAAGGCGCGCCAGGATGGCCGGTTCGCCGCTCAGAACAGCCACGGGAACATCACCGGCGATGACCGCCTGAATGACTCTGCCGCCACCGGAAACAAAAATCAGGGTGGGGTCCAGGCCGTTTCTCTGAAAAATCCCCGCGTCCTTGATAACCCTTACCAGCGCCTGCGAGGCCGAAATGGACGAATAGGCCAGGTTGAATTGCAGAGCTCGTTCCTGGGCGGCAACGGTTAGAGCGGGGCCAAGAAAAAGCACGGCAGCAAGCAACCGTTTGAAAGCGAGGAACCCGTTTGTCATAGAACCTCCCGTTAATCGCACATGTCCGGTATTGTCGAAGAATTTTTCGACTTATATCATCTTGATTCCCGCCCGGTGTCAACCTCCATCCTCTCGTATGTCCTGCCTGGTATTCCGCTAGCTCGTCGTCCGCCGTCTCGGCTGTTCCGTCTCTCCCTGGTTGCCGTGTCGATTTCGTCCTTCGAAATAGAGAAGATGACGAAGTAGACAAATGGACTTCACAGGTTCTTGACAACACGTGTGTTAACGCCTATGCCTCCTAGTTATGCAGAGCCGGCGAGAGATCTCACTTGCGCTTGCGCGTGTCAATCAATGGGGAAGGTTCACGTTATTCACCGCTGCCCTCGCGGTGGTTGTTTTGAGCTTTTTTTGCAAAAAGAGTTCCGCTCAGAGCCCCTGGATCGAGGGCGCAAAGCGGGAAGGGAAAGTGGTTTGGTATACCGTTCTTAGCGAGTCGGTGGAATTAGCGCGTCAATTTGAAAGGAAGTATCCGTTTATAAAAGTCGACGTGCTCCGGGCGAGTAACCCGCGCATCTTGAACCGCATCACGACAGAAGTCCAAAGCGGCAAATACAACTACGACGTCGTTAGGACCAGAGATTATGTCATGCATCACCTTGTCCAATCCGGGCTCGTGCAGCCATACGAATCGGCGGAGCGAAACGCTTACGAACCCGGCTGGAGAGATGAAAAGGGTTTCTGGACATCAACCGATGACAACTATTACGTGTTCGGGTACAACACTCGGCTCGTTTCGCGGGCAGAGGCGCCAAAAACTTGGGAGGATCTGCTGGATCCGCGATGGAAGGGGAAAATCGGCTTGGACGGACAGGATTTCGAACTCTACCTCGGGCTGAGGAAAAAGTGGAGCGAAGAGAAGGCTCAGGCTTTTCTTAAAAGACTTGCCAAGCAGGATGTTCAGTTTTACGCCGGCCATACGCTTCTCGCCCAACTCGTCGCCGCTGGAGAACTCCCCCTGGCCTGGGTCTTCGCACACCGGGCCGAGTCGATGAAATCTAAAGGAGCGCCGATCGAATGGGTTTCCAACATGGATCCCATTATTGTCACCCTGGGACCAATCGGCCTCGGGGCAAGACCTCAACACCCCAATGCTGCAAAGCTTCTGATTGATTATGTACTGTCCAGGGAGGGGCAGCAGCTCATTCAGAGCTTCGATCGCATTCCATCCCGCTCAGACATAAAACCGCGAACCGCCAAATTGAACCGCAAGCAGCTCCCGCTGCTTCCCCTCGACCCGGAGGTGGGAGGAGAAATCAAGACGCACATGAACCGCTTCCGCTCTTTTTTCGGTCTGCAACAGTGACAAGAGCGCTCGATACCGTCAAATCAACCGGGCATTCCTGCCGGAATTCTGCAGCAGCCCTTTCCGAAATCCGCAATCCGAATTCCGAAATGTACCGGGTCCAGAGGCTTATTGCTCTAGACCGAGAATTTTACGCTGGGGCGCTGTTCGCCGGCGATATCCAGTTCAGTGGTGCTCGCTGTGAAGGATTTTCTTATTCTCCGTCGCCTCGACGTATCTCACAAAGCGGAGAAGCCCCTCGTGATGTCCCGGCCGAACGCGCGGCATCGGTCCTTTGCTCAATTCTACTTTGGCGACAACAAAAGTCAGTCCTTCTTTTGTGAGCGCCGCCTCGGCTGCGGTTTTGAAGGATTCTAAATCCGTTACGGTCTTCGCCCCCTTAATCCCGGCCCCCTGAGCCATGGCGGCTATATCGGCCGACCTGCAAGTCGCCGTGCGGTGGCCGCCGGTCCCCTCGTACGCTTCGTTGTCAAAGACAAACACTTTGAGATTGGGAGCGGGGAAGTCGCCCAACGTCGGCAGTGCGGAAAGCAGCATTAGAACGCTTCCGTCGGTGTCGAGGAGAATCACCTGGCGATGCGGGAGCACTTTTGCAAGCCCTAGAGCCACCGGGATATGGTTGCCCATGCCTGAACTGAAAAGATTGCCGTCGCGCGGGCAGACATAGGCCCACTCCTCCGCCGTCCTGCCGAGAGAGATAACCACGAGCTGGTCTTTAATGTGGGGGACCAAGCTTTTTAAACAATCGATGCGTTCCATTTTTCCTCCGTTTTAGAGATCCTCTACGCAAACTTCGGCGCCCATGATCAGCGCGACATGATACTGGGTAACGCTGAGTGTGGTGAGACAGCGCCGGATCGCTTGGCGGATCCGGTTCTCCTCCCGCACGATTAGATAAGGGATGCGCAAGGCATCCAGAACCGGGATCATCGTTGCGCCATGAGCGACCGAGTACGAAAGTTTATCGCCGATATCGCCGCGGTAGGGAATCATCATAAAGGCGGGAAGGCCGACGCTCATACCCAGGCGGGCCAACTGATCACAGGCCATTCTAACCCCTGTGTTCTCCATGAGCATCACGGCCTTGACCCCACCCAACCAGGCGCCGCAGCAGAGGCCGATCCCCACACCCTCGTTGGAACACGGGATCGTCGTAAAGTCCGGATCCTCCGCAAGTCGAAAATAGATGTTTTTAAACCAGCTATCCGGCACAAAAGAGGCAAACTTGACGCCAGCGTCCTTTAAGCCTCCTATGACTTCGTTGACGACGCTTTCTTTCATCTTTCTTGTCCTTTCTTTTAGGAGCCTATGTCACGCGCAAAAGAAAAATCCACTACTGATTCCGGGTCCGCAGGCTTAGTAGTCAGCCCGCGCTCCACCGCGCTCTCGATGACGAGCTTGATTTTATCCATCTCGACGGTTCCCGTAGGGCTTAGTGTTGGAACGATCCTGCGATAGAATTCGTCCGCGGAGTTCCGGTCGAGCTTGAAAGCGGAGCCAATGTAAGTCACTATCTCCTCTCGATTTTGCGGGTCGATAATGAAGCGCGTCGCCCGGATCACCCCATGCACAACCTTTCGCACCTCATTGGGGCTTTCACGGATCTTCTTCACCGTGGTACTGATCCCGCCATTAGGCAATTTGTAGAAACTCCCCGTATCCAAGAGAATTTTGAATCCCTCGCCTGCGGCTTTTATATCCCCTGGGGCGGAGATGATGGCGGCGTCCACCGAGCCGTGCTTCAGCGCCGCAATGCGCTCCGTCGTCCCTCCGGCTGGCAGCAGTGTGACGTCTTCTTTGGATCTCAATCCGTGATGACGCAAAACGTAAACCGCGGCGGCGTAAGCCGAACCCCCAAACGAGCTGACAGCGATTTTTTTACCTTTGAGGTCGGCGACTTTCCCGATCTCTTTGCGCACGACCAAACCCCAAAGCGGCTGGGCATTGGTTACGGCGACTAAACGAAGCGGCAGGCCTCTCAAAGCCCCTTCGATCGCCGACGTTGCGAGGTTGCTGTAATCGACGTTCCCGGCGCTAAGCGCCGCAAGGCCGACGTTGGTCTGCATGTAGATCATTTTCGCATCCAGACCTTCCCGGGTGAAAAATCCCCGGTCCCGGGCGAAGTAGGACGGAAAACTACTAAAGCCGAGAACGCTCGAGCCAACGCGAATCTCTTGAAGAGGTTGGCTGAAAATCGTAACCGGGTAATTCGAAAGCGAGACGAGGATGAAAAAAATCGAGCAAAACCTCCACGCGTGAGGCATTCAGCCCTCCAGTTCCAAAGTGTTCCATACACCCCGATTATCTCTCATCCCCTGCGCCTATAGCCCAGCTATTTGCGCTTTTCAAGGAGCCTCTTCCGAAGGGAAAAAACCTGAGACACGGAAGGAGCGGAGGGGCAGGTTCCCTCCGTGTCTCCTAAGCGCCACACTTTTTGCGCCAAGGCCTTCCCTGCCTTGACTTTGTTCCCATCTTTTTATACGCAATTGCTCTGATATGGAAGATGCACTCGCCAAGCGACTCGTCGACAGCCTGCGCGAAGCCGGTATAGCCTTTGTCACCTACTTGCCGGAAACGAGGTTGAGCCAGATTGTGCCGGTCATGCAGGAGGATGGCTCGTTTCAGATCGTATCCGTAGCTAATGAGGCCGAAGGGGTCTCGATCGCCGCCGGCGCGGCATTGGGGGGCAAGCCGGCCGCCGTCTATATGGAAGGAAGCGGCGCCTATGTTTCGTCCTACAATCTTTTAGTCGTGGGCAAGCGACTAGGTGTGCCGATGCTTCTGATTTTCGCCTACTACGGGAGTTTCCTCGACAGGAGGAACAGCTTTCTCTATGCTCTTCCGGGACTGCATCTGATACCGATCTTACAATCTCTCGACATTCACTACCAGGTCTTGGAGAACGGCGAGAATCTCGAGACACGGATCGCGGGCGCGGTCCGTATGATGCACGCCATCAAGCAGCCGGTGGCCCTTCTTTTTACCGGCGAGTTTACCGTATGAAACGCTACGAGTGCTTTGAATTTCTCGTTCCAAAGATGACCGATCAGCTCGTCATCGGCTCGCTCAGCGGTCAACGGGTCGAATGGGGCCATCTCTCGCGGCACGAGGGCAATTTGCTGGTGGCCTCGATGGGAAATGCTCTCGGGATCGGTATGGGACTGGCCCTTGTGCTTCCCCACCGCAAAGTGATCGTATTGGAATCGGATGGAAGCCTGCTCCTCTCTCTATATAACCTTCCCACGCTCGGAAACCTCAATCCCCCGAATCTCACGGTTTTCGTCTTTGACAATCAGGTCTATAGTGGCACCCGCATCAGCCAGCCCAGCGCGACCGCCGGCAAGACCGACCTGGAGGCGGTGGCGCGCGGCTGCGGGATCGGCTATGCGGCGACAATCCGTGATCTCGATGCTTTCAAACGCGAGGCATCCGAGGCCCTGGAAAAAAACGAGCTAAGATTTCTCGTCTGCAAAGTCGACGCGACCGTGCTCCACCGAGACATCAAGCGGCCGACCGAGGATCAGCTCGAGCACAAGTACCGCTTCGTCAGGTATTTGGAAAAAACCGAAGGCAAACAAATCTTCCTGGGCCGCGGGTGAAATCCATCCCACGGGAGAGGGTGAACTTTGACGGGAGGTAGCGACTGGAGCCTCTTCTCTTCCGTCATTCCCGAATGCTTCTATCGGGAATCCAGAACTACGAGCTTTCATCCTCCACCGTGAATTCGATTCATGAACATTCCCGCACAAACCGGAATCCCGGATTTTGTATTCCGGATTCCTGACACGTCTACCTTACGGAAGGTGCTGGTGGTATATGAAAATTGAAAGCTTGCGCGAGGTTGAATTCTGGGCCGCTTCTGCTCATCGACAGCCAAATCACGTTTTGTTATGTCTTTTATTTCTCATATTGCCGCTTCAGACAGATCTATGAGACTCGGAGGTCTGCATGGCATCCATTATTGATCGAGTGGAAGTTGTCTTACTGAATGTCCGCCGCCGGCGAGGCATGGCACCGGCGGAAAATCTTGTTATCCGCATATCTAGCAGCGATGGTGTGTCCGGCGTTGGCGCCTGCCAATATGAATCGCGGTACGGTGAGACCGGGCCGGAAGCCGTCCTTGTGATCCAGAAACACTATGCGCCATTGCTTCTAAAGCAAGACCCGCTCAGCATCGAAACTATCATGGCCAGGCTGGATGCGTTCATCCCGGAACACTTGGCTTCGAAAGCCGCGATCGATATCGCACTTCATGATCTCAAGGGCAAGTTGTTAAATGTTCCTGTGTACGAATTATTGGGTGGGCGGGCGCGCGAGAAGGTGCAATTGCTCGCGCCCCAGATCAGCCGCGGGGAACCCATCGAGCAGGCAAAAGAAGCGGCCCGTTTGGTGGGGGAAGGATACCGAGCCTTAAAACTGCGCGTCGGGGGTGCCGACGTCGAGAAGGACGTTGAGCGTGTCAAAGAAGTAAGGCAGGCGGTTGGGTCCGGGATTGAAATTCGGATCGATGCGAACGAATATTATAGCCCGGCAGCCGCAGTCGGCCTCATTTACCGTTTAGAGCCCTACGGGCTAGCGTGGGTTGAAGATCCGATTCCCGGAGGCGACATTGAAGGATTCGCTTACCTGCGGAGCAAGATCAGCGTCCCTCTTGAAGCAGGCCAGCTCGGTTCGCCAAGCGACGTTCTGCGCTATATCCGGATGGGTGCAGCCGATTGCTTCAAGATCAAAGTAGTTCGCGGTGGGGGATTGCTCAAACTCAAGAAATCCGTTGCTATCGCTGAGGCCGCCAACATGTCCGTGGTCTCCGGGTCCGGCGGCGACAATGACATCAACTTTGCAGCGGAAATCGCCCTGAACGGCTCGACCCGGCACATGTCACACGCCTGTGAAAGCACCGGCGCCTGGTTCATCTATCCTGAGGAATCGAGGCTCCTGAAAGAACCCCTCTTGGTCAAAGAGGGATACGCCCATCTGCCCGACAAGCCAGGTCTGGGCGTTGAATTGATCGAGCCTGACTTTAAGAAGCTGGCGGAAAAGTTTCCCTTTTAAAAATTGCACCCGTGCTACCGAGCGGCTTCGGCAAAGGACCCATCGCGAACTTTTGATCTCGGGTACCGCCTCAGGCTTCAGCCTAAGAGCATGCCCGCGAATATCGTCGCTTTCCTAATGTTGGGCGACATCATGCTTCTCCTAAGGCCAAGCGGCTTACGAGCTCGGTAACGGAAGATAGGGTCTCGAGATTCAGAACCAGCGAAAAAATTTCCTTCTGCTGCGGTTCGGATAAAACCGATCTAGTGCAGCCACGGAATTTGGCTTCTACCTCGGCGGGTGACATTCGGTTTTTCGGATGACCCTTCGGATGGAAGACCTCCACCGTCCGGCTTTGACCGTTCTGGGTCTCAAAGTGCAGGACACACGGATAGCTGCCAGGGATGTAAGCGTTCAGGCTGGGATCAGTCGTGATAATCAGTCGTTCCATAAGCGTTCCGACAGACGGGTCCAGCCAACGGTCATACCCAAATTGAGCCGGGGTCAATTCGCCATCGAGCAACGCAACGGCGGCCAGGTAGTAGAAACTATGGTCCGCTGTCTCGCGACTGTTCGGGCGGCGACGGTCCTGGTCTTCGATTTGTCCGCGGACGAAGGGAATGTCAGCCATGCGCAGCTCGATTCGCTTGATCTCCTTTACCGGCTCGGCGATACCGCGCCGGGCCTCGAGCACGGCTGCAACCATTGCCTGTGCGGTTCCTATGCAAGGGTAAGCCTTGATGCTGACGTCGCTGATTTTAAAGTGGCCGGTGAGGGGCGCAACCAGCAACGAGAGATCCGCGCCTAAAAGAAGCGCCTGGTTCAGTCCGCCGCGACCTTCGATGACCGTAAGCGGGCCCGTCATGCCTTGCGCCGCCACCAATGTGCAGAGTGTCGCTTGGGATGCCACGAAGGCATTGGCCATAGCCTTCGCATTGGATAGTTGTCCGGCTCGAACCGCTGCAAGAGTATTGCCGTGCAGAGCCGATAGCGCCAACGCGTTCGCGAGCTGGTCCGGATTTAAGTTGAGGAGCCGTCCAGCAATGACGGGAGCGGCCAAAGCCGAAGCCGTGACATGGTCCCACGGACCCGCCGACACGGTGAGGTCTTGGATTCGGCAGTACACTTCATAGCCCGCGACAATACTGGCCAATACGTCCAGGCCGGAGCTTTTCTGTCTTTCGCCCACCGTGAGGGCAACGGCGATGTTGTCGCTCGGATGGCCCGTCTGGCCGGGACCGACATAGACGTCATTGAGATCCAACTCCCGAATGAGCACGCCATTGAGCATTACGGCATGTGTGACCGGCATCCGCCGCCGAGAGCCGATGACACTGCATTCGGGATTGCCGCCAAGAGCTGCAAATGTGCGCTCGGCGTGCTTGTACGCGTGTCCTTCTACCGCCGCAAGAGCACAGCCGATGGAATCGAGGATAAGCAGCTTAGCCTGGAGCGCGACTTCCGGGGAGATCGACGCGGGGTTTACCTCGAGCACACGGTGAGCGAGTTGCTCGACCAGGGGTGGCTTTGCGGTCCTTTGTTCTTGTGCTGCCATCTATCCGCGATTAAAACCCATGAGGTAAATAACATAGTACAGAGAATGTGAAATCTGCGATGCCAGACTCGCGGAAAGTAGAATCAAAGAGGATTTTGCCGTCATCCATCACGTGCCGACTCGCGTCTGTCCGCGCTGAAACTTGGGGAACTTCTCGGACACGTGCGATTCGGAAGTTGGAAAACGAAACTGCGGGGATTCTGCAGAGTCCAAAAAAATGCCCCGAGCCCGTCATCGAGGTTCCGGTTCGTGAAGTTTTCCTGACGTCGAAGGCGAACTTTCCACAGGCGTTCTTTGTCCTCATTCGCGAAGTGGGGTACCGGCTTTCTACGCCGTGGTGCTCGCTTGCTCATAGAATCTCCACAATCTAAGCCGTTACTGGCGTCAAAGTGAAAACGCGCGCAATCCTTGAAGCGCCCTTGATATCCCCTCGGCGCAAAGCGCTTCGCACTTCGTCCAGCTTGTACGCATCCTCAACTGAAAGATATGGCGACCAGCCGGTATCGGTTTCGATCACCTCAACGTCAACTTCAGCGACATACTGTCCTTCGTGGACGAGTTTAGTCTTGCGCCGCGTGTTCATTGTCTGCTCCTCATAAAATCTTCGGTCCATCGAGCCGGATTAGGTCTGTATCCGGTGACTATTACTGCAGGCGACGATTCCCCTTTCGGGATTCCCCAGACAACATGTATGGGTTTGCCGTCGCCATCTCTCTGCAACACCAGCATACATGGCCCCTTCGGGGTAATCTTCGACAACTACTCCTTGCGACACATGGGCTATGATCTCCTCTACGATAATATTATCACCTGCGAGCTCATCGTACCCGTGCTCGGAGATTCTGCCCCACCTCGGTACTCGGGCGCTTGCGGGGGCTACCCGCTTGCGCATCTCGTTTGCATCGAGGCGACAGGTTCCTACGCTCCTCACCCACGCCTGAATCAAGATCACGCCGCCTTCATGCCGGACGCCGGTGGAGCCGTAGACAGGTACCCCTTCACTTGCTTCGCGGGACAGAGTCTCAATCCCGGTTTCGATGTCGCTTGAGGTCTTTCGACACGTCATCAGCGGTTCACTTGCGTTCGTCTTCTCGATTCTCACCTGACGGAGTACCTCTCCGCCTTTTCCGGCAACGTTCACGACGCGGACTCTTAATCCACGCCGCTTGCAGTGGTTTGCAATCTACGCCTGTACGTCGACTTCGAGGGACCTACCCTCATCGTTGGTGAAGCATCGCTTCCATCCGTACCGCGATGGTCGCGTTCGTAGCACACAGACACCCGACCCCTTTTCCTTGTCTTCGTTCTCTTTTCCTATGGGCATTCAAGGGCGCGTGTCAAGGCATTACAGATAAATCTGTTCTTTGCGCAAGAGAGCCAAAATGTGATAAAAATTTAAGGGATGGCTAAAAGGAATCCACAATTACGGAGGGATTCAATGACCCCACAAGACGTGCTCGAAAAGGTGGCCAAGGGCATGGTGGCAACCGGCGTATACAAGGATGTAAAAACGGCTATTAAGGCTCTGGCTGTCGAACAGGCTGAGAAAAAAATTGCCGCTTATCAAAAACAAGTTGACGGGTTTGAGCAGAAATACAGCCACAGTCTAGAGGCGCACAGTCGAGTGCTGGAAGGGAAAGCCTCCATGGAAGAGGAAGAGGATTGGATGGAGTGGAAAGGAGCGGCTGTAATGTTGGAAGCCTGGAAGAAAGCCCTCCAAGAACTGCTCAACAGTGCCTCTTAGACTGGACATTGAGCAGATTAAGGCTCTCCTAACTGCTTCGGATCTCATTGCTTCCTGGCGGGTCCTGGTTGAAGACGAAACTGCTGGGCGCGCCCTATACAGAATTCGCTGCCAGCTTCTCAGACCAACCTATCGGTTAGAAATTAGGCTCATTCAAACGGACACCGAGACTGTTTACTCGTACCAGCTCTTTACGGATAGGCCCGTCATCCGCTGGGACAATGCCCCGCATTTCCCAGCCGTGGAGAGTTTTCCCCACCACATTCATGAACAGAGCGGTGAGGTTAAAGACTCGCCGTTAACTGGCGATCCTTTGCAGGACCTCTCTTCGGTACTAGCTCAGGTGAGAGCTCTGTTAGCAAAGCCGTCGCTTTAGGAAAAAGCTGCGGTATCCCTTTTCCGCGTCGATGTTCGCCTGGTAACCGACAACCAAAAGAGTCCAAACGCGCTCAGGGCCTGCGGGTCGAGAATCGGGTGTGACGGTGTGTACGGCGCCTGGATGATGTTCTCCAGGAACTTCATGTCGGATCAGGCGCAGCCCTCAGTTGCACATCGTCTTTCTGGATGAAGTCTCTCTGCCGCTTTGTTGCCAGCAAGATTAGCAAATCAAGAATTAGTAGAGCTGAGCCTGGAATTTCCTACTCCGTCTGGGTGGTTGGGTCGTCTGTTTCTTCGCCATTACCTGGGAGCGCTGCCACCTCACGTGCCTCGACGGAGCGGGCGGTCCTGTCAATCACCTCCAGGGTCTCAATCTCCTTGTCTGAGGACGCATCCAGCTCCTTAAATTTACGCGCTGCCACGAGCACCCGTCCTTCAAACGACGCGACGGTCTTGTTGTACGCATCCACCGCGCCATCGAGATTGCTGCCTACATGGGAAAAGTGCTCAGCGAGAATCCGCATCCGCTCGTACAGAGCCCTACCAAGCTCGCTTATTGCCTGGGCATTCTCTGCAATCTGCTCCTGCCGCCAACCGTAGGCTACCGCCCGAAGCAGGGCGATCAAAGTGGTCGGTGTCACCAGGATGACTCGTTGCTGGACGCCGAACTCGATAAGACTGGGGTCTTGTTCGCGGGCAAATTTGCCAACAAAAATTTCACCCGTTTCGTCGCTCGATTCTTTTCTAATCTTGTTCCTTTGCACTGCCAGCAACCAGCGACTTGACCCCTTAACCACTGTGGGCCTCCAATGTTCTCCCAGACGACATGTCCTCATTCGTAGATACCCGCAACAGAATATGATCCTTCAATTTTGCCTTACCGCAAAGGCCAATGTTTTGAGTGGTGGGACCCCTTGGGATTTTATTCAAGGAGAAATCAGTTCAATTAGAGACTAATGTTGTGCTCCGCGGCGGGCCACTACTGACTTTTGAAATCGCACGGCGTCGGCAGCCTGCTCGCAGCAGCCGAACTGAGAACCACCGCCTAAAGGCGGTGGGTTCCTTCCCAGCTAAAGCCGGCTGAAGGGCGAACTCACATCCTATGTACACTCACACTCTGCGTCGCCACGACCAGCCGCTTTCCTGCGCACACGCAGCAGCAGTGTCATCACCCTTTGTGCCTTTAGCACAGGTCACAAGTTCTTCTCCCAGACGCTTGTTCAACCGCTTCCCTAAGCCTCCAGCTTCAGCTGGGGGAGCGACCGGACCATTAACCTTGAAGGCGTCGCCTAAAGGCGAGGGCTTACCCACCCTCCCAGAGGCGAGACAGTTACAATGTCCATCTATTTCCCGGGGCCAGGAAATGAACCCGAGGTTTTCTTGCCAGGAAGTGACTATGTCATTGTCCGACACTAAATAGCAAAAAAACAAACCTGACCCGCTATGCGGTACAAAATCCAACCGAAAATTCCAAATATCTTTGGTTAGACTTTTTAGGTACGACGAGCGATTTGAACGGCCGATGCAGCCTTGACAAGGACTGCATCCTTGCTAAAGTAAGGAAATGAGCAAGGTAACCAGCAAGCTGCAAGTAACTCTTCCCAAAGTGGTGGCAGAGCAACTCGGGATTAGGCCGGGAGATCAGATCGACTGGGAAATCGCCGGAGAGGCGCTGCGGGTGATACCTGTTTCAAAACGACGGCATGAAAAAAAGGCTCTCCAGGCGCGGCTTCAGTTTTTCGACCAGGCTACGCGACGGCAGCGGAAACGCGAAAGCGCTATAGATCCCGCCTTGCTTCATACCAAACAGACGGGAAGGGGGTGGACGCGGGAGGATCTTTACAGCCGTGGCGGCACTGGTTGACACTAATATCCTGGTTTACCGGTTCGATCCTCGCTTTCCGAACAAACAACAGATTGCCTCGGAGTTATTGCGCCGTGGTATTGAAGAAGATTCGATTCGCGTGCCCCACCAAGCAATCGTCGAGTTTGTTGCGGTGGTTACGCGTCCTCTGATAGGCGAGCAACCTCTTCTGACACCTGATGAGGCCAGACGCGAGGCTGAAGAGTTTCTGGCTCAGTTCACCATACTCTATCCAAATGAGGGGCTTTTGCGGCTGGCGCTTCGCGGCGCTGCGGCGTACCGGCTTAACTGGTTTGATGCTCACCTTTGGGCTTACGCCGAGCACTACGGGCTTTCGGAGTTGGTCTCTGAAGATTTCCAGCATGATCGCCTTTACGGCACCGTCAGAGCGGTGAACCCCTTCTCGCAGACAGAAACCCCGCAGTAGAAAATTTGGCGTTTCGAGAATTCGGGGAAAAAATCAACGAGTAATTGACGCCGCTCCGACAAAAATAACCAGCTCATATGCGATCCTGGACTCGATGCTGTAACAGTGGCTCACATATTGGCCGTACCGCTGTAACCACACCGGCCTCGACATGTCCTTGTTCGTAGATACCCGCAACAGGATATGATCCTTCAATTTTGCCTTACCGCAAAGGCCAATGTCTTGAGTGGTGGGCCCCTTAGCCAGGATTTTATTCAAGGAGAATTCAGTTCAATCTTACACGTCCTGATTGGCAAAAAGACGGTCCCGATCCTGGGCCCGCCGTGATCGCGGAAACTTATCGAGATGGAGGATCAGCCAGACCAATAGTTCATGGCACGACTGCGTGCTATCGGTAAAGCTAGAAGCGATCGCTGCCCCCCCTGTCGTGTGAGTAAAAGTTTCATATGCCGCCCCATCGGCGATGGCAAAACAAAGAGAGGGCGAAGAGTTACGAAATGTCCCCGGCGAGACGAAAGCCGTCTTCGCGGCTGCGCCAAGGCGGGAAGACCCATGAAAGTAGCAACCTGTGTCTCTCGGCGAAGACGCGTTCCGATGTCCGCAAGAACCTCGTCATGCCGAAGCGCCAGGAGCCGCCGCGCAGCCCGCGAAACTGGCACTGGCCACCGTTTTCTCGTCCCCAAGCCCTCCCGTCCGTAGGCGCATTCTTATAGTCCTTATGCCTGCAGTCCTCTACCCACTCGCGCACATTGCCGCTCATATCGTATAGCCCAAGGCCGTTGGGCTTCCGGGTTCCTACGGGTCGAGTCTGACCTTTGCTGTTGGGATTAAACCAAGCATAGTCGGTTAGCTCCTTTTCCAACGACGTGCCCGCCCACTTTTCGTCTTTTCCACCGCTTCGCGCCGCATACTCCCACTCGGCCTCGCTCGGCAGCCGATAACGCTTGCCCGTCTGCTTGGAGAGCCAATTGGCGTAATCTCGTGCATCTTCCCAGTAGACGTTGATTACAGGGCGACGCCCGCGGCCCCAACCCTCGTCCTCCAGCAACTGCCGACCCGTGGCCTTAGCGAACTTGTCGTACTCTTCAAAGGTAACTTCGTACCGGCCTATCGCGAAGGGCTCTTTGATAGTAACGTCATGAACCGGCCGCTCCAGCTCCTCACCGTCTCCGTGAATATCGCCCATCTGAAAGGTGCCGGCAGGAATGACAACCATTTCCGGCCCTTCACCACCAGTTTTAAGAGAGTCCCGAAAAACTGTGCCGGGGGATATGGCAGGCGTTTTGGTAAACCCAAAGATAAGGACGCTAGCCAAAATAATAAAACAGACCCGCGGAGCTGTCATAGTTTTAACCGGAGAAGACCACGGTCAGAGCTTTACTTACTTTTGCTGGCCTGCCGCCGATTTCGTAAACCGGCTTAGTGAGCGGCCTGCTAGCCGTTTGCCGACATCCTATTTCGTCCGGGGACGACCGTCAATTTTTTTCCAATTCAGTCACAACAAGGATCGGATAGGCAAATCTCACGAGATTGGGTCGTAGGAGAAATCAATCCGATTCGATTGCAGCCCTGATGTGTAGCCAGCGTTCACCGGGCGCGAGCGAGGATCGCGAGCGGAGCGTCCGGTGTACCGTCGAGTTAGACATTTCGATGCAGGTAATTGTTCACTCGGGCTGTCAGATCTGCCGTCTGGGCACGGTGCTTGGCTTCTCTTGCCACCGCCACCGACAGAACTCCAGCCTCCGAAATGGCTCGTTGCACAGGTTGAACGATCTCCATGTAAACGAGCCCGACGCCTTCTGGAAGACTCAAACCTCCAGCGAATTCGATAATCCGGCGGTAAGTCGTATCAGAGGTGCCACGGAATATAAAGTTCTGAGCGTCATTGGCTCGGCCGTCAGTGATGGCGACCACACCAAGGTAAGTGCGGCAGAAGCCGAGGTGAAATAGGGCGGTTGTTTGGGTTTCTGCTCCGCCGAGAGCCTCAAGGCGATTGATCCGTTCGGTCCCGTCAATGGCTCGGATCTTCACCCGCTTCCACTCAACGGCGACAGCCTGATTGGGCGAACCACCCTCACATAGCAGAAGATCAATGTCACCGGGCTTTTTGTTGGGATTCGTAATGAATGGTGAGCGAACCTCGGCATAGGACGCGGCGGTCAGCGAGAGCGAAAGCTCGTCGAGCAATGCGGCCTGCCTCCGTGGCTCCTTGATGAGTCATCTGATAAGGTCAGCTTCCGTCACGGCTGTCGCCGAGTTTACGTTGCTTTGGGTGTCGTCCTGAAAGAACTCAAGGCGGGTCATGCCAGGCCGGAGTGTCTGTGTGTCGAAGACCACGGATCGCAATTTCACGGGTATTCGCATGCAAATCCGCCCTCTCCCAACTGCTGCGCCAGCTTAAGCGGCGGGTTAGGCTGTAAAAAGTAGAATGTCCCATTTTCACCTTTCATTTTCACCCTTTCTAGATCGTTCAGGAGCGTTTCGATTCGTTCAGCGCGGTTTTTAACAGCCTCCTCCAGCCCAGGGATACGGGCCCTCTCTGCCAATATGAATGAGACACTTACCCGCCTTGAGTTTAGTGTAGAATAGGGGGCGAGTAAGGAGAGGAAGTTGGAAGCGATAGACAACAGG